>CAYXKP010000154.1:0-1342 GCA_964465695.1 uncultured Nitrospira sp. | reverse complement strand
CTGGACATCCAAGCCACTCGTCGGTTCATCGAGCACCAGCACCGGCGGATCATGCACCAACGCTCGGCCTAGAAGGAATCGTCGTTGCTCGCCGGTGGACAGATGGCCGTACCGCCGATTCGCCAAGGCCATGATGCCCAAGTCCTCCATCACCTCATACGCCTTGGTCATCTGTGTTTTGCTGAACTGTTGGTGCTCATAGGTATCGTGGCTCGCATAGAACCCGGAAAGAATGACGTTCAGCCCTTCGGCACAGAAGAGATAATCTCGTTGAAGGTCGTGAGACACAATGCCGATGCGTGTCCGCACGTCCCAGACATTCCACCGTTCTTCACCGAATAGCGCGACACGCGTTTCGTCCCTCGGCATTGCATGGATTTCACCCGACAACAACTTCAGCAGCGTCGATTTCCCGGAGCCATTGGGCCCCACAACCGCGGCATGCTCGCCATCGCGAAGCTTGAAAGACAAGTCGGAAAAGACGCAGGTGTCTCCTCGATAGACCGTGGCATGCAGGATATCGAGAATTGGGGCTGAGACGCCTGATCGACTCGACTCACGGGCCGGAAGCTCGATTGAGCCCATGACCGGCTGCCTGGTACGGCGAGCCCGTTCAAGACCGGCGCGAGCCAAGGCGTCGGCCCGCTCATTCTCGGGGTGTCCGTTGTGCCCTCTGACCCAGTACCATTCCAGTGTATGCTTGGCAGCCAACGCATCGAGTCGACGCCACAAGTCTTCATTCTTCACCGGATCTTTTCCGGCCGTTTTCCATCCACGCTGTTTCCAACTGTGAATCCATTCACTGATGCCTTTCTGGACATACTGCGAATCGGTATACACCCGCGCGTGCACCGATTCCGTGAATGATTGCAACGCTTCGATGACGGCGAGCAGCTCCATCCGATTATTCGTCGTGACCGGCTCGCCGCCACACAGCTCTGTTTCGGCCTTGTCCCTTCGCAGTAGGACGCCCCAGCCGCCGGGGCCGGGATTTCCGCTGCAGGCACCATCGGTGTAGATTTGAATCATTCGATTATGCTCTTACTCAGCTCACATAGAACGTCGACCGTTACGCTTCGGCGGGGTCGGAATTGATCTTCGAGGCAGGTTTTCGTTTGTCCGGTGAAGTGGACCGTCTTATGGAAGCCGCAATTCTCGGAGTCTTCGTCGCCACATCCGCATTCTGCGCGCGATGCAAGAGGGCATGGTCCATGAGCACGAGCGCCATCATGGCTTCGGCAATGGGCGTGGCACGAATTCCGACGCACGGATCATGCCGGCCATTGGTTTCAACCATGACCGGCTTGCCTTGCTTGTCGATCGACCTGCGCGGGATACGGAT
>CAYXKP010000153.1:0-11257 GCA_964465695.1 uncultured Nitrospira sp. | reverse complement strand
GGAATCGGCGATTCTCCACCAGCGCGCGATGAAAGAGCCCACGCCACGTTGAATCGGTGAGATCACGATCCACGGCGATGCAGGTGTCCGGCGTGAGCGGTCCGCTGACGTTGTACCCCTGCACCAGTCGCTTGCTGGCCAAGAGGTCGGGGAAGGAATCTCCCATACGTTCGGGAAAGGCCGTTGTCCCGCAGAAAGGACTGACTTGTATGGCCATATAGTCCCGGAAATGCACCTGCTGATACCGCTCCAGCAGCCGTTGCAAGGTGCGCTCGTGGCACAGATGGAACGGATAAAATATGACGCCGGATCGTGTCATGCCAGTGATTCAGAATAGCTGCTCTGCAAAGTATCGGCAAGCTGTCGTCCCAGGGCAATAGAACGGAAGCTGTTCTATTGCGCCACAGCGATTCTGACCGTCGACCGCGCCAATCGCACGCATATCCGGTCCCTACTCGATTCTATGGGCGACTGTGACACCTGGCCATGCACGATCGGCTGAATCTGGGAACGGGTCACGACACGGAATCGTTCTCCCCAGCGGCTTCCCCATTCACTCGCCGTGCCTTGCACGTCCGCATCCAACAGGAGCACGCTCGCGCCTTGTTCCGCCAACGCCATCGCGGTCGCGATCGCCAGCGTCATCTTTCCCGTGCCCCCCTTCTGATGGAGAAACGCGACGGTGCGCATGCCGACGACTCACGCGGCGCTCGGCCACCGGTAGCGCAGCCGGCCGTCGACGAATGTCATGATCGTCCGGCCACGCAACCGCCGTCCGGCAAACGGCGTATTCCGCGCTTTCGACCGGAACTGTTCAGGATCCACCACCCATTCATGGGCACGATCCACCACGATGATATCGGCCGACGCACCGGGAGCCAGCGTGCCGCCCGGCAATCCGAACAGCCTGGCGGGGGTGCAGGCCAAGCACTGCACGGCGCGCTCCAACGACAAGGCTCCGCGGTCAACCAGCTGCAACGTCAACCCTAACGCCGTCTCCAAACCGACCACTCCGAAAGGAGCCCGATCCATCCTCCGTTGTTGTTCATACTCGGCATGCGGCGCATGGTCCGTCGCAATGGCATCGATGGTTCCGTCCGAAAGCCCTTCGATGAGCGCGGCGCGATCCCGCTCGCTCCGCAAGGGCGGATTCATTTTCGCCTTGGCTCCTTGCTCACGAATCGCTTCGTCCGTCAACGTGAAATGATGAGGGCTCGCTTCCGCGGTGACCGGCAGCCCATCGGCCTTGGCTCGACGCACCAGATCCACCCCGACTGCCGTGCTGAGATGAGCGACGTGCAGTCGCGCACCCGTCTCTTCGACGAGCCTGATGTCCCGAGCGATCATCCGAAACTCCGCGCCTTTCGGGATGCCCCGCACCCCCAACGCGCGGGAGACCGGCCCTTCGTTCATACAGCCGCACCCGGACAGCTCGACATCTTCACAATGGTCGATCACGGGCAGACCCATCTCGGCCGCCGATTGCATGGCTCGGCGCATGACCAGATCGTCCATCACCGGCCGCCCGTCGTCCGACACCGCAATACAGCCGGCTTCCTTCAATGCTCGGAAGTCGGTCAGCTCATGTCCTTTCGATCCCTTCGTGATGGCTCCGATCGGATACACCTTGGCGCACGCCTCTTCATCCGACTTCTGCCGGATAAGCTGCGTCACGGTCGGTTCATCGTTCACCGGCTTCGTGTTCGGCATGCAACACACGGATGTAAATCCTCCGGCCACGGCGGCGGCCGTCCCGGTCGCGATCGTTTCCTTGTACTCATATCCGGGCTCACGCAGATGCACATGCAGATCGATCAACCCCGGCAGAATCAGCATGCCCGCAACATCAAGACACTCGGCGGCATGGGGCGGAGACCTGTCCGGAGAC
The DNA here is from genome assembly GCA_964465695.1 of uncultured Nitrospira sp. GTDB lineage: Bacteria > Nitrospirota > Nitrospiria > Nitrospirales > Nitrospiraceae > Nitrospira_D. The sequence continues at coordinate 9,369 of CAYXKP010000153.1, read as the reverse complement.
ACCACGGCTTCGATCACTCCGTCCTTGATCCAAATATCCGCCTCGCCGTTCCAGCGGCCAGGATCGAGCACCCATCCGCCGGCCAGCACGAGGCAAGGGGGCTCGCCTTCAGCTCGTGGCCTATTGACGGTCCTTCCCACTCGGTTTACACTCATTATGCCGGGCCACCATCGGCTCCGACCATGAAAGGAGTCCTGTCATGAGCGATCACGCCATACATGATCGGCACAGTCACCAGCATGGCCCCAACTGCGGCCATCAGGCCGTTCGTCACCGGGATCATCAGGATTATCTGCACGACGGGCACCTGCACCACATCCATGGCGATCATGTCGATGAACATCGGCTCGACGTCACGGGACCCAACCCCGCTGACTGCACACCGAACCATCGCTGCAATGGGCATGAGGCCGGGCATCGACACGGCGCCGACTGCGGTCATCAGGCCGTGCCTCACGGTGACCATGTCGATTACCTCGTCGCGGGCCACTTGCATTTCGCTCATGGCGCGCATTGTGATGATCATGGAGTCCTGCAGCTCGCCTAAGCAGGATGCTGAAAATTCCGCCAGCGGCGTTCTCGCGTCATTCAGAGGCTCAACGTACCGAAGCGTACGCCTCGCCTCTTCACTCACTGCGGCCTTGCTGGACGATCTTTTTGAGCATCCTGTATTATTCCTGGCTGGGCACGTGCGGTGCTTTAGTCAATCCATATTGTCAGCATCGACCTAGCTTTTCCGCAGCCTGCTAGAACTATTCGTCGGCCGTAACGCGGGGCGTCCGGCTCGATGACGCCCCGAGCTCTCCGATCAGCCGTTCCAGAAATCCTCTCACCGCCGCCGGCCTCATTTGATCGGACGGAATCTCAACTTCCAGAAACATGCCGTCCCGCAATGCGAACAGCCCGTGAGCGATGCGATGGTGGTCCTCCACGCCGACCCCGAAGGCCATGACAAACGCCTCGCGGCTGTTCAAATCCGCGCAACAGAGGGAGTAGCCTGCGGCCTGAATATTGGGATGAAAGCGGTCCACTTCCCGCCAATGGTCCTCATGGTCCGCGGACACATGAACGATCTTCCATTCCGGCAGTCGCTCCCGGCCACGCTCTTCGAGATCCACGATCTGCGCGAGGCAGGCATGTTTCTCGATGTTGGGCAGCGTCGAAACCACGACCACACCGCTCCGGAGTTCGTCGGCCGTGAGCGGCTTGTCTGCCAGCCTGGCGGCCGGAATGACGAATTCGGCGGTCAGCCGTTCTCCGCGGCGGGGAACGTGCCCCAACAAGTGAATCCGGTCGGTGCCGAGTTGCGCAGTTCTCATCGTGTCATCCTCGAGCTCCATCTCCTGCCTTAACCAGTTGCATCGTGCAGGCTGTTCAAGCAAGGCGCATGTCGTACCTCGTTGCGCGTATCACGTATCTCCCACGCGAACGACGCTTCACGAGATACACCTCACGCGCGAAAGAGCGACGCGACCTGCCTGCGCGAACCGCTCCCGCAAAGACAGGAAACGCCGCTGACGGCGTTTTCCAACAGCCTGATTAATGCGGCAGCATGGTCAACATCGCGATAGTCACCATTCCGGCAATCATCATGGCGAACTGCCACACGCCTTTTGCCGCGCCCATTCGTCCATGGAGACCGGGGACCAAGTCCGCCAAGCCGATGTAAAGAAAACTCGCAGCCGCCACACTGAGGGCATAGGGCACGATCGCCTCCGCATAACCAAGCCCTCCATAAGCGGCGACGACACCGACCAGCGTCCCCATCCCCGATAAGGTGTTCCAGAAAAACGCTTTCCAGCGAGAAAACCCGCTCGAGAGGAGAATCGTGAAATCGCTCAGCTCTTGCGGCACTTCATGTCCCAGCACCGCGAGCGTCGTGACGAGACCGAGTCCGGGAGACGCCACGCATGCCGCGCCGATGGCGATGCCATCGGCCATATTGTGTACGGCATCTCCGATCAAGACCAACATCCCCGTCTTCTTCTCCATCCCATGAGCATGGTCCCGTCCATGTCCGTGGGCCTCGTGTTCGTCTTCCGGCACGTCCACGTGCGAATGTCTCCAGATCACCGTCCACTCCAGCACGAAGAACAAGACGAGCCCGGCCAAGATCGACAGCCCCACTTCGTAAATAGGAATATGTTCCAACGCCTCGGGAATCAGCCCGATGATGGCAGTGGCCAACATCGTGCCCGTGGCATAACTCAACAGATACGGCATCACCCGATGCCGCCAGCCATCGGGGATGAACAAGACGACCGCGGCCGGCACCAAGGCGCCCAGGCTGCCGAGCAGACCCATCAGGACGACGAATCCCCACGATGATTCGGCAGGCAGGCTCACAGATTCCGTTTCTTCTCGTCGTAAGAGGCATAGCGCTGCTCACAGGGGACCGGCACCGCCGTTCCAAGGAATCGCTCCCACTGACTATGATCGGAGACATCCACGCCGGCCCGAACGGCTTCCCGCTGCAAGACCGTTTGGATATCGATCAAGAGATCGGACTCATCCATGCCCGCGGAAGGGTCGGGGCGCAACGTCGCAAACAATGCGCGATAGATCCATTTCAAATCCTCGATTCCGCAATGCACGGCAAACCGTCCGTCACTCGTTGTATCGATCGGCATTGATCTCCTTGTGTGACACCGGCTGATGTGTGCAGCAGGCAAGCAGGTCGGCGCGACAGGCTTGCTGATCGTAGCCACCGGCTTCATTCATGAGCACGCCCACTCGGCGCCCGCGAGCCCGCCAATATTCCAGCAACCGCACCAACAGTGTGGTTTTGCCGGCTCCCAGCCAGCCGCATATGACGTAGACTGGGACGGGATGGGAAAGCCTAATCATCGTCCGTCGGCGGATGTTCTTGTTTGATGCGCGGCAGAAGTTCGGCGAGGTTGCAGGGCCGGTGATAGAGATCGAGTTGCGGCAGGATGATCTTCTCCATCCCCAGCCGGCAGGCTCCTGTGCTGCCCGGCAACAAGAAGACGATGGTATCGCCGCAGACCCCGGCGTCGGCCCGAGACTGAATGGTTGACGTGCCGATCTCGCCGTAGCTCAGCCAACGAAACAATTCGCCGAACCCCGGGATAGGCTTGGTGAACAGCGACCGCACGGCATCGGGCGTCACATCACGCTGCGTGACACCGGTTCCGCCGGTCACGATGACGAACTCGACTTTTGGATCGGCGACCCAGCCGGCGATGACACTGCGAATGGCCTCACAGTCGTCCTTGCACAGCCTGCGGTCCGCAAGCCGGTGGCCTGCCTTGGTCAACCGATCGACGATCACGTCGCCGCTGGTATCCGTCTCCGGCGTTCGACTGTCGGAAACGGTCAATACCGCCACGGCGACAGAGGCACCGGCCCGGGTGATCATCGCTAGACCTCATGCTCCGAAAGTTCGATGATTCGTGTTTTCACCAGGCCTCGTTCGCCGAACGAGACGCGGCGACGAAGGGGGAGCCACACCCCCTTCACATCCGTATATTCATTGACATAACTTTCCATTCCGATGACAGACTGCCCATCGAGCGAGAAATAGGTCATCACGTAGTGGCTGGAATACTGTTTTCCGTCAGGCGCGTGATCGCAGCGCTCGATCGTATTCACCCGTCGCTCCGTCATCGGCGTGATGCGCCCGATCTGGGTGTATTGACCGTCCTTGATGCGGTACCAGGAATCGAGCCGTCCACCGGTCAGCAAGACCCGTCGGCCCCGAGGATGGGGGGCGCGCGAATCCTCTTCCTCATCGAACGACAGCACATATTTGCCGTCGCCTTCTTCGAACGTCGAATAGGCCAAGTGCATGCCCTGGGTCCAGAGCCGTTCCCGCACCCACTCTTGCAGCGCGGCGTCCACTCCCTCCAACTCAACCGTGGTTGCTTTCCTCGGCACCAGGCTCATCCTGCCGCGGTAGATCCGCCCCTCATCGTTCAACGAAAGCATCGCCCGGTATCCGGCAAAATCCGCCGGCCATCGATACATACGGCCATGGGCTTCCTGAATGAGCCGCCGTGCCGCCGGATCGTCCGCCGGCTTCGCGCGGTGATCTGCCGTCGGCTTCATGGTCCCGCTCTCGTGCATCATGTCGTCCTCCTTGTCGCGTGACTCCATCGTTTCGTTTGGCGCTTCGTCCGGCGGGGCCGCTTCACGAGACAGGTCTCCAAGCCTTCGAGAAATCGTTGCCAGGGCACACGCCGACCGATGACGACGACCATGGCCTGGGACGGCTGACTGCCGTGGTGGGTTGTCAGAGCCAGCGAGCCCATCACCCATTGAAGCTCTTGCAATCCTTCCCGCCCTTGAACGTTGACAAAGCCCTTCATTCGAATGACGGATCGTTGGAATCGCTTCAGCCAGGCTTCCAGACAAACGGGGTCAAACGGCTTCATAATCTTGAAACTCCCGCTTTGATACCCGGCCGCGGAATTCTTGAGCTCTCCATCCATCTTCATAGACACGGAGACACCTCTCGATCTACGGAGCAACCGTTCGATTTGAACATCGGCGTGCACCGCTCTTACGACGGCCGCGTCGGGATTGGCCGACTTGATGCGTCGCTCGATCAAGTCGGCCTGTCGCCGGTCGATCTGATCCAGTTTGTTCAACACTACTGTGTCGGCCTGCTTGAGATGTTCCTCGGCGGCGGCCCAGTAAGCGCCGAGTTTCAAAAATCGCGGCGCATCGACCATCACGATGACGGAGGCCAACGTGCCATGGGCTGAGCGCTTCTGCGGGGCGGCCAGCGCCTTTTCCACCCCCAGAATGACCTGTCCGGTGTCCGCCAAACCCGTCGTTTCAATGAACAGCGGGGCTCCTTTGGATTTCGCCACCAAGCGTCCGACTTTTTCACTGAACTCCCCCGACAAATCGCAGCAAATACAACCGCTCAGGAGGGCCTCCAACTCGACATCGCTCGAGCAAGGATGGTCGTGCAGCAACGAGCCGTCGACATCGACCTCTCCAAACTCATTCATCAGCACCGCCGGTGTCACTCCTTGGTCCAACTGATGGGCCAACGCGCGCTTGAGCAATGTCGTCTTTCCGCTTCCCAAAAATCCGGCGATGATATACACGGGAGCAGTTGTGGAAGCCTTCATGAAGCGACTCCTTCTGCATGGTGATGCGACCCGCCGCCGTCGGCCAGGAGTTCCACATCATGCCGGCCGATCTCGTCCGTCGTTTTGTGAATCTTGTACTGCCTGGTGATGCCCGGCCCCTCAAGCACTGCGATCACCGTTTCGATCGGCGGACAGCCTGCTTCGCGACATTCCAGCTCGGTCACCATAATGGTGGTGTCGTCACTCAGGCTCCAAATTTCACGAGCCCACGACTTGATCCGATTAATCTGGTCCGGTTGCAGTGTACGTTGAGGACCGAACAGGTTCATGGTCGCTCCTCAATTCCATGAACGGAGAACAATGACACGACGCCGTCGCTTGCGCCGGTCGCCAACCAGAGGTTATTGGAACTCCAAGCCACGCACGACAGTCCGCCGACCTTGTTCACTTCTTGCGTCAACAGCGGTTTAGTCGTATCCGGCTCCCAGAGACAGAGCAGCCCGTCTTCTCCTACCGTCGCGACGAACGATCGGCTGGGATGACAGGCAATTTCCTGAATCCATCCCAGATGTCCTTTGAAAAGGCGGCCACCGGTCCCTTCGAATTTCTTCATGTTCCAGGACACGAGAGACGGACCGGAGGCGGTGAACAAATTGAGGCCGTTATGATCAAATCGCACCGCGGTCACCTTCATGGGATAACCGGACATGTGCCAGTTCTGTTCATTGTCCGTGCGGAACAGATGGACCGATCCGTCCAGATTGCCCGAAGCCAGGTATTCCCCGCTCGGACTCACGGCGATCGTCAGCAGGGCGCCGTCATAGGGAAAGGGGCGAACCGGCTTCTCTGTTCCGATCTTCCACAACCAGGCTCCACCATAGGCAGAGGCCACGACTCCGCCGCCACGCGGCATCCAGGTCACGGCCGAAATCGTCGTCTTATAAGCCGGCACTTCAGCGGCAAGCTGTGGCGTGTTCGTGGGGTCGATACTCCAGATTCGGAGAGTTTTTCCCGCCGACGCGGCCAGAAACCGACCGTCCGGAGACCAGGCAAGATGCTCCACCCAGGAATTCCGCGATCCGACCGGAAGCACCGCGCGCTCTTCTCCCCCGTCCGCGTTCCAGAGTCGGACGACACCGTCTTGCCCCCCGGTGGCCAATTCCAGTCGGCTCGGATGCCATTCCAGCGTCATGGCCGACTGCTGATGCCCTTGCATCTTTCCGATAGGAGTGAGGGAAGCAGCCTCCCAGACCGCGACCTGACCTGACGCCGAGCAGGCCGCGAGCGTGGCGCCGCCCGGAGCAAAGGCCACGCGATGGACATAATCATCCAGCTGCACTCGACCGACCGGGCTCAGCGTGACCGACGCCCGTCGTTTGGCTAAACGAGGCATGACCGAAATCCCTTCGTCAGCGCCTCCCGATCCAGTTCTTTCCCGATGAAGACCAGCTGGTTGTTGCGGACTTCTCCGGGTTTCCAGGGGCGATCGGCCTTGCCGTCGAACAGCATGTGCACGCCCTGAAACACGAACCGATGTTCGCGCCCTTCGACGTTGAGAATGCCCTTCATCCGGTAGATGTTCGTCCCCATGGTGGTCAAGACCTCGCGAAACCAGGCATTCACCCTTTCCTCATCGACCAATCCATCCTCCACCAGCGCCACGGAGAACACGCTCGGATCATGCTGATGCGCTTCTTCTCCGAGGAAATTCGGGTCGATCTCAAGCTTACGGCTCAAATCGAATGCGCCGATATTCAACAATCGAGCGATCTCGATTCCGGCATCTTTCGTCCGGTGAATTTTGGCCATCACGTTGATCGCTCGGATGCGCGCTTCCAACTTGTCGACGTCTTCAGACGGGACGAGATCGATCTTGTTCAACAAGATGACATCGGCAAAGGCGATCTGCTCTTTCGCTTCGGGGCTCTTGTCCAGGTGCTCCCAGATGTGTTTCGAATCGACCACGGTCACGATGCCGTCCAACAGAAGTCGGCGCTTCATCTCGTCGTCGACGAAGAACGTCTGGGCAACCGGCGCCGGGTCGGCCAAACCCGTCGTCTCGATCACCATGTAGTCGAACCGGTCCTTCCGCTTGAGGAGATTCCCGATGATGCGGATCAAATCGCCCCGCACGGTGCAGCAAATGCAGCCGTTGTTCATCTCGAAAATCTCTTCATCCGCGCCGATGACCAGCTGATTGTCGATCCCGACCTCTCCAAATTCGTTGACGATCACCGCAACACGTTTCCCATGCTCGGTCGTCAATATGCGATTGAGTAACGTGGTCTTTCCCGCGCCTAAAAACCCGGTCAACACGGTCACCGGCACCGGAGCCACCATCTCGGCAGTCGTCGCCATCACACACCTCCTCCTGACACAGTTGTGAGACCATCCGTTTTGGACACCTTCTGCAGGAGAAGATCGGATACCGTTCTTCAGGGTAATGAAGAACGCCCAACCCCTTGAGTGCTGCCCTCCGGGAGGCGGCGAACAGCAATTACCCGATCTTCCCCGCACAAGGTGCAGGGCCGGCCAAACGATGGTGGAACGTGATGACTAGGAGTGAAAGGAAGGAGGACCGCGGACGGAGTCGAACGAACGGGCGACCGATCTGAAGATGAATTCGAAAAGAGAAGGAGCGGTTACGAGAAGGGGGAGCAGCACGGGCGGGGGCGTGACGGAATGCAACCCGGCGCTGGCCGCGTGATCCAACCAGGCGCAGACGTCCTGATCGGAATGTTCATGGCTCGTCCCAGCCGCAAAGGTATGCTCGAGCAACAGTGGCTGGAGCGTCAGCACCAGCAACACATAGCCCACGACAAGAACCCACCGGCTGCTCGTATGGATGAGCCGCTTCATCGGCATTGCGGGCACCAGCCGAAGAACTCCAGGGCGTGGCCGTCGACCGAAAATCTGGTTCGCCGTTCGATGAGTTGCGTCAGTTTCTTCAGCGGACACAACATGAGGTCGGCGATCTTTCCGCAGCCGCGGCATTGGATATGGTGGTGATGCGCTCGCCCATGACGCACTTCGTAGCGCATCTGCCCCTCATGAAAACCGACGGCATTCACCAATCCCAGTTCCTGAAGCATCGCAAGGTTCCGGTACACCGTGACGAGATCCGCAGCCGTGTTCGCTTTTGCCAACGCCGCGTGCACCTCCGACGCCGTAACAGGAAGGGGATTCTTTTCAAGAATCGCGAGAATCGCTTTTCTCGCTTTCGTCAATTTCTTTCCGCCCGCTTTGAGACGGCTGACGATGGTCGACGCCATGCGCTTCACCTCTGCAAGTCACTTGCATTTACCACCGGGACCTCGACCGTGTCAACAGCCTGCTACGAGAGTTCGAGACGATAGCGGTCCAACGTCGTGGCCTTATGACGCGCGAGATTGGACAGCGACTTATTGTAGTCGATGATGGCCCGCAACTCGTTCCCCTGAGCCGTCGCCAGGTCTCGCTGGAAGTCCAGCACGAAACGCGTGGTGCTGAGCCCGACTTTCAGCCGTTCCTGTTCGGTTCTCAGTTGTTTTTCCGCCAAAATGCGCGCCGACTGAGTCGTTTCAATGCGTTTAAAGTCCGTCTGGACCCGGCGCACGGCCTCACGAACACCGAGGATGATTTGGTGGCGGAGGCTTTCAAGGGCGATTTCGGCGTTCTTGGCTTCCAACCGGCGCCTCGTGTAGGTGCTGACGGCGGCGCGATTGCCGAGCGGGTAGCTGAACAGCAGGCCCGCGCCGTAGTGATAAAAATCCCCGCTGAAGTTTCTGGTAAACGAGCCGCCGTAGTCGCTTCCCAATCCGGACAGCCCCATCGTTCCTTGGACGGTGAGCGTGGGCAGCAACTGGTTGCGGGCGAATTGCTTATTGAGCTCGCTGGACTCGATATGCTTTTTGGCTTGGGCGATTTCCGGGCGCTGCTCGATCGCCGTATCGATGGCCGCTTCGAGGCTGAGCGGTTCAAGATAGGTGACGGGGGCGTCGATGGGCGTGACGCGCACATTTTGCCGCAGCTCGGCTTCGCCCGGATTTAAGATGGTCCGCAGTTGATCTTCTTCATCGCGAATGGCTTTCTCGGCAATCAAGACCTGCTCCACTCGGGACGCGACGGCGGCCTCGGCCTGAAGCACATCGACGACGGACATCACGCCGCCTTTGGCTTTGGCGCGATTGCTTGCCAAGAGCTCTTCGGCCGCCTTCAACGCCGCTTGGGCGACCTTCACATGTTCCTTTGCAAAGACCAGTTCCCAATAGTTTTGTTCGACCGACGCAATGATGGTGAGGACCCGATCCCGGAAAATGTGCTGCTC
>CAYXKP010000152.1:0-11288 GCA_964465695.1 uncultured Nitrospira sp. | reverse complement strand
TCTGCTTGTCGCCCAGTTCCAGGCCGGTCCAGTACAGAAGCAGCTCCGGGTGGGAGACGAAATCGTCCGCCCACTGCTTGTCTTCCAGAAATTCTTGGCCCATGAACAGCATCGGAATGCCCGGCGCCGTCAGGCTGAGACCGGCGGCGACGCGCGCGCGGCTTCTCCCGTACCAAGAACGAGGATTCGAGGGATCGGCGAGGCGAGCGAGGCGCGGTTCCCGGTCACGATACACGATGTCGTGATTTTCCGGGCCTTGCACGAACCGCCACGATTCCGAAAAACCCTCGGGCCAAAGACTCTGGGCGAGGCCTGTCATGTCGAGCGGACGGTCGTCCGGAGCACTTGCGTTTCCAATCACGTTGCGCAAGGTAATCCGTAATCCGTCGGTGAGCGTTGTATCGAATCCCGCACCGGCTGGTACCGGCCGTACGACTGCGGGATTCACGTTCCAATACTCGGCGAGATGGAGGGCCGAAGGTCGGTGCGCGTGCAGTGTGGAGGTGAGGTCTTGACAGAATCGCCAGCCATGTGGAGCGCCGTCGTGATCGATCACGCTGACCTGATCATACCGAAAGCCGTCCACGCGATATTCGTCCAGAAAGAACTTGGCGTTCTGCATCAAAAAGTCGCGGACCTCCGCTTTGGAATAGTCGAACACAAGCCCCCCGGCATGGCCCCTGTCCGTGAAATAAAGTGAATTGTTGTTTCCCTGCGTCTGGGACTGCCGATCGAAGAAGTAGAGACTTTCATCGCCGAAGTCTCCCCCGGCGTGGTTATAGACCACGTCGAGAAGCACGGCGAGACCATGAAGATGCGCGAGATCCACCAGGGCCTTGAGCTGATTCATTTCGCCGCGCAGGTCTTCCGCCCGATAACGCCGCGCGCCCTTCGCATCGAGCAGCCTGTTCATCTCGGCGAGATAGGGGAGGAGGGCGGCATCGGACACGGCGAAATCCATCTCGGGCGAAAAGTAGTCGGTACCGTTGTATCCGAGGCTAAAACTGGTCTGAAATTCTTGAATGGGAAGAAGTTGGAGGGCCGTCACGCCCAGCTCCGCCAAGTGGGGGAGCTTGCGGGCCACATCAAGAAACGTCCCGCCCTTGCGGGGGAGATGCGGGGTGAAGAACGTGCCGACATGCAGCTGATAGATCGCGAACTCGTGGAAAGGCGGCGTGACGTATCCGTTGTCATGCCAGGGAAAATCGGATGTCCGCACGATGCAATCACCGGGGAACGGTGTTTCAAGTTCCCGCGCATAGGGATCGCGCTTCGGTCCCTCGCTGCCCTCGCCGACGACATAAAACATATAGCGATGACGATCCTTTATTCCCGGAATGAATCCACGCCAGTGGCCGAACGCATCGCGCGTGAGAAGTGCGGTATCGGTCCGTGCCCGATTATTGAACTCACCGATGACATACACGGCGCGAGCGTTCGGCGCCCAGGCACGAAAAGTCGCACCGTCGGCAATCAAATTGGCGCCCATCGGCGTGCCGGGATGAATATGGTCAAGCGAAGCCGACATGTCAGCACCTCGTGATATGGCAAGTTGTAACTTAACGCTCGGAGGGCATCGCACCGGCTTCCGGTTCAACCTTGCGCGGTGCCGGCGCACGCAAGGCTCTCAGACCGGCAACGATGGCTTCAAGTTCGGAGCGAGCACCGATCTTTCGCATTGCCTCATCGAGCACACCGTGTAGCTCAACCCGCACATCCGGCAAGCGCGTGATGCGGTAGGTGAAGCTATAGTCTGGACCATACGTCACATCGCACACGTCGGCTCCGCGGCATGGGTTCAGCAGGACGGTTTCGATATATTCATCGCCGACATTTGGCAGCACTGCATCGAAATCATGTTGCAAAAAATCGATTCGAGCACGGCCAAGGAAGTCGTCGCCGTTGCCGTCATTCGCGCAGTCGCGCGAGCCCTTATGACCATTGGGTCCTGGCGGGAACCGAACACAGAAACCTACCGGTATTCCGATCAGGTCTTTCTCCCAGAACTCGACTTCAAACCACATCGGCGTCGGTTCGCCGACGTCGTCGCAAACTGACGTCTTACCCAGCACGACGGTCCCTGGGCGTACGGCGACGATGCAACTTTTCGTAGGAACAAGCTTATGTGTTTCGCCGGAATCGACGTCTCCGAACTCATCGGACACCGTCCAGCCTTTGGCATCAACTGTCTCAATCATCACCTCATCGCTGCCCCACCAGTCGATGCCGCTTTCATCCCGCGCTTTGAAGTGCATGGCCTCGATCTTATAGCGTCGCTCCACCCACGTTAAGTCATGCCAGGGTATATCACTCGGCGCCAGGACCTCGGCTGGACGGCTAGGTCGTGAAAGTTGGCTCTCCTGCCCATTCGCACCTAGAGTGAACCAAGACCATGCCGCCAAACCTACGCAAATTGCGGTGAAATGCTTGTAGGTCGTCATCGGGTCCTCCTTGGATGAAGGCTCCTCGTCCGATCGTGGACGTTTTTTGCCGGCGCTTCGCTTGAAAGGCTTCTGCCGGCCCTTTCTGCTTGATTTATATCTTGATTTATATTTTGACCAATCGAACGCATGGAAAAATTCCGCGGCGGCTTCTTACCACGAGCTGCTCTACCATTTCGAGACCGCCCATTTGGAAGCACCTTTCATCTTAATAGTTTCTTGATGGCCCTTGAGTTAAATTGACGCCTCGCGACAAGTGAATCGCTTCGAGTCCTGCAATCAGATCCAGATCTATGCGTTCGAAGTCCGATGCTTGCCTGCTGAGAATATGCGAATATCTGTTGCTGGGCCGCCGTTGTCAAGGTGCTTCCTACTAGTCGGATGGTGACTAGCGCTGTCGGTATATTTCGGATACTGGTGCCTCCTTCATCGCCTCTTGATGGGATCTGAACGCGGGGTCTTTTTTGATTGTGTGGGAGGTTCCCTCATTGCTTGTTCATTAGAAACAGATGTTGGGCGAGGCGTGTTTGATACAAGCGGAAAACATCTGAAAGACTCAACAGCGAGGTCAATATCGAGATCCGGCCAACGCAGGTAGCTGGGAGTGGGCTGTTCGACTTTCATAAGCTTCGACACGGAGGCATCTTGGAACTGGGGAAATTCCTTGAAGGCAACAAAGATTTCATGGTCTTTGGTAAGCAGCCATATCCCATGCTTCGTAATGTTTGTAACTTCAACTTCAGAAAAGCCTTTAATAGGAGAGATCGCTTTCATCCGAGTGCCCCTGCATGAAAAAGGTTCTGTCGTACGTCAATGAGACGAGGTGTCGACAGCGCCGATACCCGATCTATCCAGTTTCGAAAAACCTTCACTTCGAAGAATCTCTGCGACATTCCGTTCATTTACAAATATGTCGGCCACCAGGCGATCGTAGACATCCCGGCCGCGGGGCACAATCCGGATCGAGCCGCTGCGCAGCAACTCTTCCAGCCGCCGCTTGGCAGTCGGGCCTTCGAGTTCGCTCAGTTCCGGTGCGTCGATGCCGCGGAGTCTGATGCGCTCACCTCCCACACGAAGCGTATCCCCATCGACAGCTCGTACCTGTAGCGTGCTCAGGACTCTCATCTCATGTCTCGACCTGGCTCTAAGAGCGGAAAGCCGGGTCTGTTTATGACCGGGCACGAGTTTATATCGCCCTTTGGGATAGCGCTGGGGTCGGCTGTCCGGCGGCCGCGGGTGCCGACGCTGCTTGTATGTAGGGAGGCGATCCGAGTCTTGCTCGTTTGGCGACGGATACCAGCAGAGATCACATTGCTGATTTAAGGTGGAGCCCAGATCGGATTTCCGCAGAGCCTCCGCCGAGGCGCCGGGCACTGATGATACCAGCCACACCCCGCCGATGAGCAACCAAACTGTCACGTATATTGTCCGTGGGTTCATGGCATGTGTGCATACGCAGGTGTCGTGCCAGCCGACGAGTAATTGACAATGAACAAAACGGCATGCTGCAATGCGATCGTGTGTCTATGAACTTTGTGATGTTTCACGGAGGAATATGTCATGGATATGATGGGACGCGTGGGGCTGGTGGAAATCCCCGTGTTGATCGCCCCCGATCAAAAAGCGTGGATGGACCGCATGATTAAAGAAGGGAAAATCGCCATTCCGCCCGGCGGAACGTTGGAAAAAGGGTCGCTCTACTCCATGTTCATCCGCATGTTGCTTCATAACGCGATGGAAGAACAGAAGCGGCAGGAAGCTCTCGAGGCAGAAGACGAGGACGACGAATAGACTAACGTGAACGCGAAGCGTATTTCGTGAATCGCGAAGGAACAGCCAGCCGTGTAGTGTATCCAAATAGATAACTGTGTATCTGGCGAGATACAAAGAAACGTTTCACGAGCGACTTGATCAGAGCTTTCTGAACGCCGCATGCGCGGCGCGGACGGTCTTCTCGATGTCCTGTGTGCTGTGGGCGGTGGAGAGAAAGGCTGCCTCAAACTGAGAAGGGGCGAGATAGACGCCTTGCTCCAACATGTGGTGAAAGAACTGGCCGTACCGCTTCGTGTCCGACTGTTTCGCCGTATTCCAGTCCACCACAGGACCGGGAGTAAAAAAGGTCGTGAGCATCGACCCGACCCGCGTTTGTGTCACGGGAATTCCGGCCTTCTTCGCAGCCTCGCCCACCCCTTTGGCTAGAGCCGCGGATCGCTCCTCGAGCTTTTTGTACAGTCCCTTCACCCGCAACTGCTTGAGAGTCGCCAATCCCGCGGAAACTGCCAGCGGATTACCGGAAAGAGTCCCGGCTTGATACACCGGTCCAACCGGCGCGATGAGATCCATGATGTCTTTTCGTCCTCCGTATGCACCGACCGGCAATCCACCGCCGATGATCTTCCCAAGCACCGTGAGATCCGGCGTGATGCCATAGACTGCCTGTGCCCCTCCATAACTGACACGGAACCCGGAGATGACTTCGTCGAAAATCAACAAGATGTTGTGGTCGCTGGTCAGTTGCCGCAGTGCCGCGAGGAAGTCCGGAGCAGGAGGGACGACACCCATATTTCCTGCAATCGGTTCCACGATGATGCAAGCAAGCTGTTCCCGATGGGCTTTGATCAGCTGCTGAACCGTCCGAATATCGTTATAGGGAGCGGTGAGGGTATGCTTGGCAAAGTCATCCGGCACACCCGGTGAATCCGGAATTCCCAATGTCGCCAGCCCCGACCCTGCTTTGGCCAGCAGGTAATCGCCGTGGCCATGATAGCAGCCTTCGAACTTCATGACGCCGGTCCGCTTGGTGAATCCGCGTGCCACTCGGACGGCGCTCATGACGGCTTCGGTCCCTGAGCTGACAAGCCGGACCTTCTCCATGGAAGGGAAGGCGTTCCGTATTTCTCGGGCCAGCAACACCTCCGACTCCGTCGGTGCTCCGTAACTCGTACCTCGCCCAGCGGCTTGTTTGATTGACATGATCACTGCTGAGTGGGCATGGCCTAAAATCATCGGCCCCCACGACAAGACGTAGTCGATATAGACGTTGTGGTCCACATCATAAAGCCGCGATCCTTTCGCTCGTGCGATAAAGCGCGGTTGCCCGCCGACCGAGCGAAAGGCGCGGACGGGACTGTTGACGCCACCGGGAATGAGTTGTTGAGCCTCGGTGAAGAGCTTGGCAGAGCGGGATGTTTTCATAACGGGCGCGCACCCTATCACGCAGGGCCGGAGCCGGTCAAGAAACTCATGATCGTTGCGATGTGTCCGGAGGCGTCATCAGGGGCCACAAAATGCCGCACTGATACAGTTCTATCGATAGACAGACGATGACGGACTCCCGGAGCGGATTGGCAAGGAGTACTCCTAATTTTCGTCTTCCGGTTAGTGGGTACGACGGCGTGATTCTTGCTGCAGACCTGAGTGACCAGTGAGTGAGCAAAGAAACGAGACGATATGCAAGTCATCTGCTCATGGTGTCGGGGAGAAGGTCGAGTGGGACTCGTGGGAGAAAAGGCTCCCCTCGAAGACCGCCGAGAGACGCATAGCATCTGCGATGAACATGAAAAGGCGGTACGAGCTCGATGGACCGCATGCCAAGGGAATATAGAATTATGCCTGACGACCGGCGAGAGCAGAAATCAATCCTCGTGTGTTCGCCGAGTGGTGCGATCGGTCGTACGGTTATATGTCGGTTTGAAATTGAAAGGTCTAGCCCCCAAAAATCGCCTCTAATTCTCCTATGCCGATCCAACTGGTTCTGCAGGTCTATTGTTTGGACCGCTTCGCCGAATGTTTCGGGCCTGGCTTCCTCTTGCGTGTCTTCGATGCTGTCGAGGAGAATTCTTCCAACTCCCAGTGTTTCCGGGCCGATTTGTTCTGCTCGGTAATTAGAAACACTACATGGAACGGGGCGCGCCGGCCGTCGGTGGTCTGTCCCTTGCTCCACGCTTCACCGGCGTCGTCGAGCACTTCCAGCAATGTTTCATAGTCCTCCTCTGCCTCAGGCAGCACGGCCTGTGTGTCGGTAATGAGTAAGACGTATCCTTTCGCCGGAAGCCACTCCAAGTCAGCCAGACATTCTTCGAGTGCGTCCCAGTTGTGTCCGAAGTAATCCGGGAAGGCAAGCGCTCGTGCGAACTCCCCGAAGAGGCCCGATGGAGTCCGGCATTTCTTTCCTTGAATGATGCGAATGACAAATCCCGGCGGTGTTTTCACCAACGCCGAGGTTGAGGCCCCTTGGGGAACGACAAGGAGAGTCGACCAGGGAGGCACGGCATGGCAAAGATGAGTCTGTAAGGGAGCGCTTCCCGCCATAAAGTTGTTCGTCCGTTTGACGTCGGTCAGTTAAGAGGGACAAACGTTCTGTAGTGGTCTCCGGTGTAATAGGCCTTCCCGGTTCGCTGTTCGATCACGATGCGTTCAGCATCGCGCCCACGTCCTCGTATCTTAGGATTGACATCATACTCCCGATAGTCACCTTGCGGAAGACGTCGTTCTCTGTTGCGGAAGTCACGCCCACCGATGTAGCCCGGCAGCGGTCTCCCCCCTCGGGTTTCGAGCTGTTTGAGCAGATCGTACACTTTCTGAGGAGCTGTTGCGGGCGAGGACAGCTGTTCGATTGGGCCCGGCGAGGTGACGACGGTGCCGGTATTGAGAGGCCCGTCGACGAGGTCGGCACCGGCGAACGGGACCGAGGACAACAAGCTGAATGTGCACAGCAGGATCGGGAGAAGACCGGTAAGCTGAATCGGTTTCGGTCGAAAGATGAACACTGACCGTCTTTCTAAGCAAGATGCTGATCTGAAGGGCGACCGTAGCATTCTCTTTTCGGCAGCGTCAAACAACGCAGGAGACGTCAACTCATTACCTGGATGTCTCCAGTTCCGTTTGCTAGAATGAGGCGGCCGAACCGTACGCTTGAAGGAAAGCTGGCGAGGACGTACGTCATAGGTACGTGCTAAGCCTAAACCTATGTACTGTGTGATCATGCGGTTAGATGCGTGAATTCATTGCCTCACCGCCTTCTCTTTTGTCTGGTCGCTCTGACTCTTCTCGTGCCGGACGTCCTCTCGAATGCACAACTGAGTCCAAGCGGTTCGATGAGGCGGTCTCCGGTGGAAGTCGTGAAGCGGTATGTTCTATTGGACCGGAAAGGGGCCCGTTTAGACGCTCCGTCCTTTGAAACCTTGACACCTTATATCGATTGGAGAGAAGAGCCGGCATGGGGTCGTATCGTTGTCGTCCAGAGCACCAACGTTCCGGAAGACTATCGGAAATGGGAGATCCTGAACAACTGGGAAGTGATCATTCCGGTCACGTTTCAGGTGAGGGGGGCGGTCTACCTGGAATCCGCGGCGTTCGTGCCCGAGGAAACGACGGAGGAGGTTCGTTTCCACGTGAAAGTCGTGGGCAACTTCTGGCGCATCTTGTCGCCGGTCATTCCTCCTCACGTCGGACTGAAACGGATGGTGAGCTTTGCACGAGAGGCGCAAGCCGAGGAACAGGACGAAGCACGGCGGGTCATGCTTGCAGCCCTCATAGAGTCTCTGCGAAAGGCTGAGTAATGGCTAAGATACCCGTAGATTTGATGATCTTTGACTTGGACGGTACGCTGATCGAATCGAAGTGGGACATTGCACAATCCGTCAACTTCACCCTCGCCGAACTGGGATTGCCGGAACGACCCATCGAAGAAATTTTTGGTTTCGTCGGCGACGGCGTCAAGCGGTTGTTGCGTCTTGCAGTCGGCGACGGCAATCAGGCCAGATTCGAAGAAGCGCTGAAAGTATTTCGAAGTCATTATCTCGACCATTGCCTGGACCGGACCAGCTTCTACCCCGGCATAGAGACGATGCTCCAACATTTCGTCCATATAGACAAAGCGATCGCGACCAACAAGTCCATCGAATACACCCGCGTGATTCTGAACGGGTTGGGCCCGCAATATTTCCGGTACATGGTCGGCGGGGACGACGGGTTTGGGCTTAAACCGGAGCCGGGGATGTTGGTGCATCTCATGGAAAAAATGGGTGTGTCGAAAGAGCGGACAGTCCTCGTCGGCGACAGCACGAATGATATCAACGGAGGACATAATGCCGGTATTCGGGTCTGCGCGGTCGGGTATGGCATGGGGAATCGCGCCAAAATGGAAGCCTGTCAGCCAGACTGGTTCATCGAAAAACCGGAACAACTCATGGAGATGTTTGTATGAAACACGGATCAAGGTTAAGGCCGAGGTTGAGAATAAATGTTCTTCGCAGACGTGACGGACTTTTCACGTTGGGTCTGTGCGTCACTCTCATTCTTCACCTCAATCTGGGACTGCTCTATGCCGCCACGCCAAGCTTGTCGGAACGAGTCGTGGAGCACCGGCTGGCAAACGGGCTGACGATTCTCATGGTCGAACGACATCAGACGCCCGTCGTGTCCATCAACATCACCTTCGCGGTGGGAGGGATCAATGAGCAGGTCGGCCAAACCGGCCTGGCGCATCTCTATGAGCATATGGCCTTCAAAGGCACGCGTGTGATCGGCACAACCGACTATGAGAAAGAAAAACCGATGTTGGATGAGCTTTCACTGGTCGGGACCGAACTTGATCAACGTCAGCGCGACCTGGCCGCGAAAGGCGCCGGAGCGACGGCTGAAGAGCGCGCCGCGATGGAATCACTCCAGAACCGTTTCGTTGAGCTGCAGAATCGTGCCGCACGGTACGCCGTGGGGAATGAAATGGCTCTGCTGTACCAACGGCACGGCGGTGTGGGGCTCAATGCATCGACGGGCAAAGATGTGACGCGGTACATGATCAGTCTGCCGTCCAACCGGCTGCCTTTGTGGGCGGCAATCGAGGCGGATCGAATGGCCAATCCTGTGCTGCGCGAGTTCTATAAGGAACGCGGTGTCGTGATGGAAGAGCGGCGTCTGCGGAACGACGACAGCCCGAATGGGCTGTTATTTGAGACCTTCACCTCCGCGGCGTTCCGTGCGCATGGTTATGGGATTCCCACCATCGGATGGGGGTCCGATATTCTGTCTTTGACGCCGGCCGCCACGGAAGCCTTCTTCAAGGCTCATTACGGTCCGGATCAAGCCACGATCGCTCTGGTGGGTGATATCAATCCAATAGAAACGATTGCTTTGATCGAGCGGACATTCGGGAAGATTCCGGCCGCGCCGCCGCCGCCGCCGTTGGTGACGGTCGAGCCGGAACAACGGGGGGAGCGACGAGTCGAAGTGGAATTCGATGCCGAGCCGGCTATCGTCATTGGGTATCACAAGCCGGGGTTGGGGCATCCTGACGACGAGGTGTTCGACGTCATCGATGCGGTGCTGAGCGACGGACTGACATCACGGTTGCATCACAAATTGGTACGCGAGAAACGGCTGGCCGCCTCAGTCGGGTCGGACGGGAATCATCCGGGAGTGCGGGCACCCAATCTCTTCATCGTCACGGCTACGCCATTGGCGCCTCACACGGCCGCGGAGGTCGAAGCCGCCGTCTATGAAGAGCTGGAACGGTTGAAACAGGAGCCGGTCTCTTCCACGGAGCTGGAAAAAGTGCTTAACAATTTGGATGCCGACTTGGTGCGAGGTCTGCGATCGAACAGCGGCCTGGCATCTCAACTGTCTCTGTATCAGGCCGTCGCTCGCGATTGGCGCTACATCTTGAAATCACGCGGCAAGGCTGCGGCGGTCACGGCTGAGGATATACAGCGAGTGGCCAGACAGTACTTTACCAAATCGAATCGTACCGTCGCCGTCTTGGTGAAGAAAGGTACGGATAAAACCGTTGCCGCGACTCACGCTGGTGAGGTGAAGCCATGAAGCAGGCGATGGGGCAGAGGAACTTTCCCCGGGTGGGAAGGGTGCTCGGCATGCTGACGACCCTGTTGGCGTCCGTGGCGGTCGCCTATTCGGCCGACCTGCCGCTCGGTGATCCCAGAACCATGACGTTTAAGCCGGTGGAATTTTCACCACCGGAACCGGAGCGGGTCGTTCTGGACAACGGCATGGTCCTCTATCTGCTGGAAGACCATGAGCTGCCGTTGGTGACGATCACGGCGACGATGCGGACAGGAAGTTGGCTTGATCCAACCGATAAGGTCGGACTGGCCGCCATGACGGGGGCGGTGATGCGGACCGGCGGCGGTGGCGGTCTTACCGCAGAGCAGGTGGATGCCGAGCTGGAGCAATTTGCGGCTGATGTACATATCGGGATCGGGCGGCAATCAGGGTCCGCATCGCTCGATGTCCTGAGCAAGGATATGAATCGGGGGTTGGAGATCTTCGCCGGTCTCATTCGGACCCCGGCGTTCGATCCGGCCCGTGTCGAATTGGCCAGGTTGCAGGCGATAGAAGGGATCCGTCGCCGTCAGGATAATCCCGGCTCCATCGTCGGCCGGGAGTTTGCCAAGATGCTCTATGGAGCGGATCATCCGAGTGCGCGAGAAACGTCGCTGGATGCGGTCAAGCGCATCACCCGGGATGATCTCGTCGCGTTCCATCGCAACACGATTCACCCGAACGGCATCATCCTCGGTGTGACCGGTGACTTCAATAAAGAGCAGATCGTGGCCTCTCTGCGAAAGGTATTCGGAGATTGGCAAAAGGGAGCCGTGCCGGAGTTGAGGATTCCCGACGTACCGGAGGCGGAGCTCTCGACGCCGGCTGTCCGGTTCGTCGGCAAAGATACCTCGCAGACCCATCTTCGGGTCGGACATCTCGCGATCAAGGAGAATGATCCCGACTATGCCGCCTTGGCCATCGCGAACGATATTCTCGGCGGCAGCTCGTTTCGCAGCCGCCTGTTCAACGACGTGCGGACGAAACGAGGACTGGCCTATTCCGTCG
>CAYXKP010000151.1:0-11351 GCA_964465695.1 uncultured Nitrospira sp. | reverse complement strand
ATATTCCCACCCATCTCATCATCGAAATCCTGCTGGGCGCGGTTCAGGCCATCATGAATCCCCCCAAGCTGATGGAGCTTGGTCTGACGTTAGAAACCGGATACGCATCCATCATTCACGTGGTTTTAGAAGGAACACTTGTTCCCAAGCCAAAACGGTAACGCGATGTGTCATGGCAGGAGTTTTCCGAGTCGGATTTCCTCTCTCGCTCTTGCCCTAGTCGTGGCGAGTGTCGTAATCGGTTGCAACCCGCCTTCCGCTGATCTGGTCCAAGGCTATGTCGAAGGAGAGTACGTCTACGTTGCTTCGCCCTACGGCGGGGCCTTGGCCTCCTTAGCAGTGCGTCGAGGAACGCAGGTGAAGGCCGGGGATCCACTATTTGCCTTGGAACAAGTAGCGGAAAAGGCGGTACGAGATGAAGCAGAGCGGAAGCTGGGTCAAGCCCGGGCGAATCTCGAAGATCGGAGAAAGGGAAAGCGTCCCTCCGAGATTGAATCCCTCCGGGCACAACTCAAACAGGCACAAGCCGCCCTGCAGCTTTCGCTGCGCGAAGTCGAACGGCAAGAAGGGCTCGCACAGGTGCCGGGTGCGGCGGTGGAGCTAGAGGTCGATCGTGCCCGGTCGATTCGAGACCAAAGTCTGCAGCGAGTGGCACAGCTTGAAGCGGACTTACACACCGCGCTCTTGGGTTCGCGCAGCGATCAAGTCGCCGCGGCTGAAGCCGAAGTTCGAGCCAAAGAAGCGGCTCTGGCCAAAGCGGAGTGGGACCTCGCACAGAAGCGCCAGGTTGCGCCAAAGGCCGGTTTCATCTTCGATACCTTGTATCGCGAAGGAGAATGGGTCCCGGGAGGCCGTCCTGTCGTGGTCCTGTTGCCACCGGACCACATCAAGGTGCGTGCATTCGTGTCTCAAGCAAGGATCGGGACGATCAAGCTTGACGATCCGGTACAAGTGATGGTCGACGGGGTGCCAGCCCCAATTCATGGAACGGTGAGCTACATTTCGCCGCGGGCAGAATACACCCCACCGGTGATCTACAGTCAGGAAAGCCGCGAAAAATTAGTCTTCATGGTCGAGGCGTTGTTCGACCGCTCCGCGGCGGTTACGTTACATCCCGGCCAACCGGTCGACGTGCGATTCGAGGTCGCCCAGTGACAGAGGATCGGAACGGACGAGACCTCGTCATCGATGTGCGCGGGATGACCAAGCGGTTCGGGTCGCGGACGGTGGTCGACCATATCGGGCTGCAAGTACGACGAGGAGAGATCTACGGCTTTCTCGGCCCGAACGGCAGCGGGAAGACCACGTTTATCAGAATGCTCTGCGGACTTCTTCGCGCGGACGACGGCAGCGGCACCTGTCTGGGCTATGACGTCATCAGCCAGAGCGAAGCCGTCAAAGCCGCCGTCGGCTACATGACCCAGCGGTTCAGTTTCTATGAGGATCTGAGCATTGCCGAAAATCTGGACTTCGTCGGACGCATGTTCGGAATTTCTCAACGGCAGGAGGCGGTGGAACGGAGCCTCGAACGGTTGGGTCTCGCCGGCCGTCGGCAACAGCTTGCCGGTCAATTGTCGGGTGGCTGGAAACAGCGGCTGGCCCTGGCTGCTTGTTTGCTTCATCAGCCGCAGCTGCTCCTGCTCGACGAGCCGACCGCCGGAGTCGACCCAAAAGCGCGACGAGAATTTTGGGAACAGATTCATGAGCTGGCCGCCGATGGGCTGACGTTCTTGATCACGACCCATTACATGGATGAAGCCGAGCGCTGCCATCGGCTCGCGTATATCGCCTACGGGAAGCTGCTCGCAGATGGGACCGTCGCGGACGTCATTCAGCAGGCAAGGTTGACCACGTGGTCGGTCACCGGCCCGGATCTCCATCGATTGGCTGTGGAGATTCGCCGGCAATCCGGTGTCGAACAGGCGGTGGCGTTCGGGGATCGGTTGCATGTCAGTGGCGACGACCCGGAAGCGCTGGAGGCGGCAGTGGCGCCGTTTCGCACAACTCCCTATGAATGGCATCGGGTCGATACCGGGCTTGAGGATGTCTTCATCCATCTCATGCGACAGTCGCCGGATAATTTAACGTCATGAGCAGGCATTCCACGTTTTCACTGTCCCGCTTTTGGGCGATCGTCGTGAAGGAATTCATCCAGATGCGTCGGGACCGTGTGACATTCGGGATGATGGTCGGGATTCCGTTGATTCAACTCATCCTCTTCGGCTTCGCGATCAACGCAGACCCGAAACACCTCCCGACCGTGGTATTGATGGCCGACTACGGCCCGCATGGACGAACACTTCTGCAAGCCATCCGCAACAGCGACTACTTTCACTTCGTTCGGGAGGTGTCGACCGAACAGGAAGCGGACGATGTGCTGGCACGCGGCGAAGCCCAGTTCGTCGTCAACGTTCCACAGAACTTTTCCCGCGACGTTCTCAGAGGCGAGCGACCGGCGATCCTCGTTGAGGCCGACGCAACCGATCCGGCAGCGACCAGTAACGCCATCGGCTCGCTGCGTGTATTGGTGACGACGGCGTTGCAACGGGATATGACCGGACCCTTGGCCTATCTGGCGGGCGACGACGATCCGGTCGAACTGCGGGTTCACGCGCGCTACAACCCGGAGGCGATCACGCAATACAACATCGTGCCTGGACTGATGGGCGTCGTCCTGACCATGACCATGGTGATGATCACGGGGCTGGCGATTACCCGGGAACGGGAGCGAGGCACGATGGAAAATCTCCTCTCGATGCCGACCAGGCCGTTTGAAGTCATGACCGGGAAGGTGCTGCCCTACATCCTCGTCGGCTATATCCAAGTAGTCCTTATTCTTCTGGCGTCTCATGTGCTCTTCAACGTGCCGGTGCACGGCAATATTCCTATGCTGTTTGTGTCGGCACTGGTGTTCATTGTGGCCAACCTGGCGATGGGCATTACGTTTTCCACCTTGGCGCAGAACCAACTCCAGGCCGTGCAGCTCTCCTTCTTTTTTTTCCTCCCGTCTCTGTTGCTTTCAGGGTTCATGTTCCCCTTCCGTGGCATGCCGCAATGGGCTCAGTCGATCGGCGAGGTGCTGCCGCTGACGCACTTTCTGCGGATCGTGCGGGGAATTATGCTGAAAGGCAACGGAATGGAGGAAGTGGCGCTTCAGTTATGGCAGATCGTTCTGTTCGCGATGGTGGTATTGGCGTTCGGGGTCAAACGATATCGCCGAACATTGGACTAAGTCGCGTCATTCACCGGTCGGATTTACGGCGTCTCCCTCTTGAGTCGCCATTCGTCCGTACGCCATACTGAGCGCCATGACACAACCTTCCGCCTCGGCCTGTGCGGAGCTTGCGGAGCGGTACCAGGCTCTTCTGGAGGTCGCGCAAGCCATCTCCGCGCAACGGGATCTCGATCAGCTCTTCTATGATTTGGCCCATCGTTTGCCTCGCGTCGTGCAGGTCAATTATGTCGATCTCTCTCTGCATGATCCCATCAAGAAGGTGATGCGTCTGCACACCATTCAGGCCAATGTCCCGGCAGATCTTGTGGGCGGCCATGAAGTCGCAATCGACGACTGCCCCGCCGGAGTGGTATGGCAAAGTCAGCAGCCGCTCCTCGTACCAAGCCTCGCGAAGGAGCATCGTTGGCCGATGGTCATCGGCCATATGAAGGAAGATGGAACGCAATCATTCTGCTTTGTTCCGTTGACCACCGCGAGGGAACGACTGGGGGCTATGGGATTTTTGAGTCTGCAGAAGGAGGCTTATAGCGATAGGGACATAGAGTTTCTTCAACAGGTGGCTCAACAAGTGGCGGTGGCGGTCGAGAACGCTCTGGCGTTTCAGCAAATCGCTGAACTCAAAGACAAGCTGGCGAAAGAGAAACTGTACCTCGAGGAGGAGCTTCGAATCGAGCATGGGTTCGAGGACATCATCGGGGAGAGCGATGCCTTGCGGAACGTGCTGAAGCAAGTGGAGATCGTGGCTCCGACCGATTCGACGGTGCTGATCCAAGGAGAAACCGGCACCGGCAAGGAACTCATTGCCCGGGCCATCCATCGGCTCAGCGGTCGCAGAGAGGGTACGTTGATCAAACTCAACTGCGCCGCCATCCCGACGGGGCTGCTGGAAAGCGAGCTGTTCGGCCATGAACGAGGAGCCTTCACGGGCGCCATATCCCAGAAGGTCGGCCGATTTGAGTTGGCCGATAAGGGCACGATCTTCCTTGATGAGGTGGGAGAGATCCCGTTGGAATTACAATCCAAGCTGCTTCGAGTATTGCAGGAGCAGGAATTCGAGCGGCTGGGGGGTACGAAGACCCTTCATGTAGACGTGCGCTTGATCGCCGCTACCAACAGGGATCTCAAGGCATTGGCGGAGAATAAAGAGTTTCGGAGCGACTTGTACTATCGGTTGAATGTCTTTCCCATCACGTTGCCTCCGCTGCGCGAACGCCGCGAAGATATTCCCGTCTTAGTTCGGTACTTCACCCAGCATTATGCCCTTCGCATGAAAAAGAACATCCAAACCGTTCCTACCCGGACGCTGGAGGTGCTCAGCCGCTATGCCTGGCCGGGCAATATTCGGGAATTGGAGAATCTGGTCGAGCGTTCCGTCATTCTCACGCAAGGGACGGATTTGCAGGTGCCCATCGGCGAACTGCAGACAGCGAGTCACTCTACCGTCTCTCCGATAACGGCGTTGGCGGAAGCCGAGCGCGAGCAAATCTTGCGGGCTCTGCGTGAAGCAAGGTGGGTTGTGGGCGGCCCCGGAGGTGCCGCGGCCCGCTTAAGGATCAAGCGGACCACTCTTCAATCGAAAATGCAAAAATTCGGTATCTCCCGTCCTACAGAGTAACGGATTTCTTGCTCCTGCTTGCTCCTGGTGCAACTGGAGCCGTTCTGTGTCCGTTTCCTCCAATCGCCCCGCACGCACTGTCTTGTATGGCTTTCTAACGCCTACTACCTAGGGTTGATCCCAGTAGGGTTCGGGCACGGAGAGGGGTTATGGTCGATCCGCATTGATCTGATCGAACGGCGGATCTGTGACGAAGGACGGACCGTTTTCTCTCTGACGAACGCTCGCATCATGTTGGGTTCGTGGTGCAAGCGCCGGGGGAGAGTCGTACCTGTCTGATACAGGCGCCGTTTGAAGGTCGGGTGGGTTCGTTCACGGATTTGCACATGGGGACCAACGTATCCGAAAGGAGAAAAGCATGAGTATTGGGAAGGGCATATGTGTGATCGGGCTGGTGTGTTTTCTTGGACACAGCGCGGGTTCTACGGTCTATGGAAAGACTGTTGAAGCAGGAGACTCCAGTTCCAGTTGGAGCGGGACCGGAGAGTTCCTGGAACTCGGAAATGGAGAACAGGTGGTCAATGGGATTGTCAAAGGGGTGTTGATCTCCCGTCATAAAGACGGAGGCAAGATGATCGTCCATTCTTCCAAGCTGACTTGTCCCGTGCGGGTAAATCTCCACCGAAACAAGGATTATCAGGCGATGGAAGGGCTTTGCACGATCGTCGCGCATGAGGGCAAGGACGTCGGATATGCCCACTGGAAGTGCGCTGGAAATTTAAAAGAGTGTACTGGGGATTTTACGTTTACGGGCGGTGCCGGTGGATTTAATGGAATGTCTGGAACCACTCCTTTCCAAACCAGCATCGTGTTTGAGCTACAGGAAGGTAAAAACGGCCAAGCCATCGGGTATGCGGTCTGGCCGAACCTGACGTATAGCCTGCCCTAACGTTATATGCGCGGATCCCCGGCACGCGCCGATCATTCGGCAGCGTGCCGGGTTATCGGCAGATTCTCACCCGGAATACATTCTTTCGCCGAAGCGTTACGCAGTCATTTCCATAACTTGAAATGTGGGGTCCATTCAACATTCCGGGAATGCATATTGCGACATACAATCATGAACCACCTTAAACAAGGGAGGTCGACATGACGACGGCAGGATTATTGGAAAAAAGCCTGACAGGGCAGAGGCAGCCCCATTCCATCCGTTGCTCCAGGTGCGGTGGGCTTATGATCGTTGAAGGATCATTCGATCCAATCGTCGGAGCCGCTCCTATCGATGTCTTGGTCAGGCGTTGTGTGCAATGTGGAGAAATCGTCGATTCCGTCATCTTGCAGAACCGACAATTGCAAGGCGGAAATGACCTGAGCCGACCGCAAAGGAGAGACAACGTCGCATGAGAACATGGCAACCGGGTGAGTTCTTGTCGATGTGGAGATTTTAGTGAGCCGGCTTTCGAGGTACGTTCTTTAAGTGTTGAAGATTACCGAACAAGAGGGCCCGGAACCTGGCTCTATGTCCCTGAGACTCGATGGACGGCTCGCCGGCCCATGGGTCGGGGAGCTAAGAGCGAGCTGTCGGCGCGCATCGAACAGGCGTCAACGTTGTGCGGCCATTGATTTGACCGGAGTGACATACATCGATGCCGACGGCAAGGCGCTTCTGACCCTGTTGTGGAGGCAAGGGGCCGAGCTGCGGGCGTCAGGCTGCTTAACCAGATGTGTCGTCGAGGAGATCACGAGGTCGAAACACGATCCGGGGAGTAGGAATCATGGCAAGGATGGAGTGGAGGGGGACGAAACGTGAAGGTGCCTCATCTCCGGTCATCGGTTATTCGATCATATGGAACATATGGAGAGGAGTCTTGTCCGGGCTCGGACTTGCTGCCGTCTCGTCCGCCTCGGTACAATGCCGCGTTTGTTTCATTGCACCGTATTGCAGCATATTGGTGAAGGGCTGATAGCATGAGGTTTTTCGATGGGTATCTGTACAGATATGTCGCCGTCTGCGTTGTACCGGCTGCAATAGTCGGAATCCTGGGATGCAAGGAAAATGTGGGATCGGCTCCTCCCCCTCCTCCTGTGCCTCAAGTGGAAATCGTCACTGCAATGGCTCGGACCGTGCCGGATGAACCGGAATTCATCGGCCAGGCGGAAGCGTCTCGGCCGGTCGAAATTCGCTCTCAGGTCACCGGTATTCTGAAAGCGGTGCTGTTTTCGGAAGGACGAGAAGTCAAAAAAGGGACCAAGCTTTACCAGATCGACCCGGTTCCCTTCGAAGCGGCGTACAAGAGTGCCCAGGCCAGGATCGCCGAGGCGGAAGCGCGGTTGGTCCAAGCCAAGCAGGACTTGGCCCGTGTGAAACCGCTGCTTCAGGAACAGGCCGTCAGTCAAAAAGATGTGGACGATGCGATCGCGGAGGACTTAGCGGCCAAGGCTGCCCTGCAACGGGCACAGGCTGATTTGATCAGGGCCAAGTTCGACTTCGATAACACCACAATCGTCGCCCCAATCACCGGCCTCATCGAGCGAAGCCGATACTACGAGGGCAGGCTGGTTTCGGCTCAAACCGACTTGTTGACCATGATTCATCGCATTCACCCGATGTATGTGGTGGTGAACGTACCGGAGAGTTTTTTGCTGAAGCGCCGGCAAGATGCCATTGCCGTAGGGCTTCAGCATCCGGGTCTCGCCCAGTTGAAAGGCATCGTCATCTTGGCCGACGGCAGTGTGTACGCACATGAAGGCGTCCTCGATTTCGCCGATGTCGGCTTGCGGACTGAAACGGGATCCAGGCGGGCCCGGTTCGTCGTTCCCAATCCAGATGGAATGCTGCTCCCCGGACAATTCGTGAGGGTACGTTTCAAGGGAGCGGTGAAAGACCACGCCTTGTTGGTGCCTCAGCGGGCGGTCCAGCAGGGCCCGGGAGGTCCGATCGTGTTTGTGGTGGGGGATGGAGATCAGGTGGAAATCCGTCCGGTCAAGGCGAGCAGTTGGCAAGACCGGGAATGGATCATTGAATCGGGTGTGCGGTCCGGCGAGCGGATCATCGTCAGCGGCTTTCACAAAGTGGCGCCCGGGGCTCCCGTCAACCCGGTTCCGGCTGCCGAGTTCACGGGTAACGGAACGCCCGACAACGGAGCTCCGGTCCTCGGCGGAGACCATGCGGCGGGAGCGGAGCGCGAGGCCTCCAAGGACCCCCAGTGAGTTCACGCTTTTTCATCGAGCGGCCGATCTTTGCCTCGGTCCTCTCCATCGTCATCGTCGTCATCGGACTAGCGGCGCTGGCCACCTTGCCTATCGCCCAGTTTCCGGATATCAGTCCACCGGTCGTCCAGATCGAGGCCGACTACCCGGGCGCCAGTGCGGAAGTCGCGGCGGATTCGGTGGCGCGCACGATCGAAGTGCAGCTGCCAGGCATCGACAATCTCCTCTACTACGACTCGACGAGCACGAACGACGGCCATATCAGCATCAGGCTCACGTTTGAGATCGGCACCAACGTAGATATTGCCCAAGTACAGACGCAGAACCGAGTCAAGCTCGCCGAACCTCAGCTTCCGCCCGAAGTCGTCCGCCAGGGAATCAGCATCTTGAAGTTTTCCCCCGATCTCTTGGCGGTCGTCGCCCTGAGTTCGACCGATCCGACCCATGACTCGGTGTTTATCTCGAATTATGCGCTGCTGCGCGTCATCGACAATCTCAAACGGATCAGAGGTGTCGGACAGGCCTTGGTTTTCGGACAGCAAAATTATTCGATGCGCCTGGTTTTGAATCCGGTGAGAATGGCTCAACTGGGGTTGACGCCCACCGATATCGCCGGTGTGGTTCGGGAACAAAATCGAGATTTCCCGGCCGGACAAGTGGGGCGCGAGCCGGCTCCCAAAGGAACGGAGCTCACGATTCCCATCATGGCTCAGGGGCGGTTGACGGAAGTCGAGGACTTTGAAAATCTCATCGTTCGAGCCATGCCGGACGGATCGATGATCCGTTTAAAAGATGTTGCGCGGGTCGAATTGGGCGCTCAATCGTACGTGATGCAAGGACGATGGAACGGGAAGCCCAACGTGTTCTTGATCACCTTCCTGGCCCCCGGCGCCAATGCTCTCGAGACGGTGAAACAGGTGCGCGAAGAAATGCGCGAACTTGCCAAAGCGTTTCCACCGGGGATGTTATTCGACATCCCGTACGACACCACCAAGTTCATCGAGGTGTCAATCAAGGAAGTACTCAAGACGCTGGCCGAGGCAATGACTTTGGTCATTCTCGTCGTGTATCTGTTCCTGCAAAGTTGGCGAGCTACGTTGATCCCTGCCGTCGCCGTTCCCGTTTCGCTGATCGGCACGTTCGCCGGCATGGAAGCGTTGGGCTTTTCCATCAATACGCTGACGTTATTCGGCATGGTATTGGCCATCGGCATCGTGGTGGACGACGCCATCGTGGTCGTCGAGAATGTCGAGCGGCACATGAGGGAAGAAATGGTGCCGCCCAAGGAAGCCGCCAGAAGGGCCATGGCCGAGGTCACCCGCCCTGTGATCGCGATCGTCCTCGTATTGGTGTCGGTCTTCGTCCCGGTCGCCTTCCTCGGAGGGATCATCGGAGAACTCTATAAACAGTTTGCCATTACGATCTCGATGGCGGTGACCATCTCCGGGGTCGTGGCGCTGACGCTCAGCCCCGCCTTGTCGGCGCTGGTGTTGAAGCCGGGCGGCGAACATCACCAAACGGGATTTTTCGCGTGGTTCAACAAATTTTTTGACTGGACCAGGGATCGATACTCCAAAGCCGTGGATGTCGTGATCGCATGGCGGGCGCTATCCTTCACGGTGTTTGCGGTGATCGTGTTGGCGGCAGTGGGGATGTTTCGAGTGATTCCTCCCGCATTTTTGCCGGAAGAAGATCAAGGCTATTTCATCACGGTCGTGCAGCTGCCCGACGGCGCGTCAAAGCAGCGGACCGACGAGGTCCTGAAGAAAATCGAGCGATATTTCCTCTCGGTTCCGGCCGTGCACTCGACCGACGCGATGTCCGGCATGAACTTCGTCTTCAATACGAGGGGTCCCAATTCCGCCACCATGTTCGTTCCACTGCATCACTGGGACGACCGCAACCCGGGCGAACATGTGCAGGCTCTGGTCGGCGCGGCTTACGGAGAATTCGCAAAAATTCCCGAGGCCTTGATCCTGGCCTTCAATGCCCCGCCGATTCGCGGGATCGGAGCGACGGGCGGATTCTCGCTGCAAGTCCAGGACCCAAGCGGAGGTGACTTCCGGAAGTTGGCCGCCGTCACGCAAGAATTCGTCGCCAAAGCAAAAGAGAATCCCGCGATCGCCGGGATCGGATCAAACTTCCGTGTCACCGCGCCGAGACTGTTCGCCCGTGTCAATCGCGAGCGGGCAAAAGCGCTGGGGGTGCCGATCTCGGAAATTTTCGACACGATGCAGGCGTACTTCGGCAACTTTTATATCAACGACTTTCTGAAATTCGGCAGAGTCTATCGGGTTCAGACGGAGGCGGAAGCCGAGTTCCGATCGAGTCCGGCCGACATCGGGAACGTGTATGTGCGTTCCTTGAGTGCTGCCGCGACTCCCGGCGGCCGGGGCACACCGGGTATCGGCGGCACCGGCCTGGGGGGGATGATGATCCCGCTCGGTACGGTGGTTGAGACGGAGTTCACCAGCGGCCCCGATCCCGTGACGCATTTCAACGGCTTCAATACTGCCTGGGTGTTGGGTGCCGCGGCTCCCGGCTATAGTTCCGGGCAGGCGCTCGAAGCGCTCGAACGGACGGCGCAGGAGGTGTTGGTTCCGAAAGGCTATACCTTGGAATGGAGCGGCATTTCTTACCAGGAAGCGAAAGTGGGCGGACAGTCCGGGCTGGCGTTCGGGTTCGGTCTGTTGATGGTCTTTCTGGTCCTCGCCGCGCAGTTTGAAAGTTGGACCGTGCCGCTCGCCGTCATCCTCGCGGTGCCGTTCGGAGTGTTCGGCGCCATGTCCGCCGTGTGGCTGCGGGGAATGACGAATGACATTTATTTTCAAATCGGGTTGGTCACGCTGATCGGATTGGCGGCCAAAAATGCCATCCTGATCGTAGAATTCGCCAACCATCGTCGGGCCGACGGCATGCCGCTGCAGCAAGCGGCAAGAGAAGCCGCGAGGTTGCGGTTTCGGGCGATCATCATGACCTCCATGGCATTTATCGGCGGAGTGTTACCGCTCGCCATCGCCGGTGGAGCCGGAGCAGCCAGCCGCCAATCGATCGGAACCGGCGTATTGGGTGGGATGCTGACCGCTACGTTCCTTGCGATATTCTTTGTCCCATTGTTCTTCGTCACGGTGCGCAAGATCGGGGAACGATGGGCGCCGGTGAAGCAGCGGACCGAGCCGGTGGAGGAGCGGCCTGATCGGGTTCGCCCAGAATACGCCGGGACTTTGGTGGACGGAGAGCATTGATGCAGCCTTCCTCGATCTACCGCTGCATATTTGTGCTGCTGATCAGCACGGTATTGACCGCCTGCGCGGTGGGGCCGGACTACCAGCGGCCGCCGACGGACGCGGC
>CAYXKP010000150.1:0-11400 GCA_964465695.1 uncultured Nitrospira sp. | reverse complement strand
AGAGACGAGCGACGAACATGGTTGCACAGATTATCGAGTTCAGCGCCAGGAACCGATTCATGGTCTTCCTGCTCGTCTTCGGTCTCGCCGCGGCAGGCCTCTGGGCTATGAAACACACGCCGGTGGACGCGTTGCCTGACCTGTCCGACACGCAGGTCATCGTCTACACGAAATGGCCGGGCCGGTCGCCCGATCTCGTCGAGGACCAGATCACCTATCCGATCGTCACGGCCCTGCTCTCGGCTCCGAACGTCACGGTGATCCGAGGCATCTCGGATTTTGGGTATTCCTACGTCTACGTCCTGTTCAAGGACGGAACCGATATCTACTGGGGGCGATCCCGGGTGCTCGAATACCTGAGCCAGCTTGCCGGACGCCTGCCGGAAGGTGTGACGCCGCAACTGGGACCTGATGCCACGGCGGTGGGCTGGGTGTTCGAGTATGCGCTCATCGATGAGACCGGCCAGCATACCCTAGCCGACCTGCGCACATTCCAGGATTGGTACCTGCAGTACTGGCTGCGGGCTGTGGAGGGCGTCGCCGAAGTCGCGAGCGTGGGGGGCTTCGTACGACAGTACCAGGTCAACCTGGATCCTACAAAGATCCTGGCCTATCGCCTCAATGTCCCAGACATCGTAGGCAAGATTCGTCTGAGTAATAACGATGTGGGCGGTCGCGTCGTGGAATTCTCGGGCATTGAGTACGTGGTCCGGGGGCGTGGCTACATCAAGCACGTCGAGGACGTCGATCAGATCGCCGTGGGGGTGAACGAAAACGGCACGCCGATCCTCTTGCGCGACGTGGCGACGGTCCGGATCGGCCCCGACATGCGGCGCGGGCTGGTCGAACTGGACGGCCACGCGGAAGTGGTCGGCGGGATCATCGTCATGCGGTTCGGCCAGAACGCGCTTACCGTAATCGAACGCCTCAAGGCCAAACTCAAAGACGTGGAATCCGCTATGCCGAAGGGCGTGAAGGTGGTGATCACCTATGACCGCAGCGACCTCATCCGGGAATCCATCGGGACCGCTCAAGAGAACCTCATCGAGGAGCTTGTCGTGGTTTCGGTGCTCATCATTGGGTTCCTGCTCCACCTTCGCTCGGCCCTCATCCCGATTCTCACCCTGCCGCTGGCCGTCCTGATCTCGTTCATTCCCTTCTACTTCATGGGCATCAGCATGAACATCATGTCGATCGGCGGGATCATCGTTGCGATCGGAGATATGGTGGATGCGTCTATTGTGATGGTGGATAACGCCCATCGTCGGCTCGAGGAGTGGGAACGTGGAGGGCGCCTCGGGGATCGGACCCAGGTCTTGATCAACTCGGCGAAGGAGGTTGGTCCCTCCATCTTCGCCTCGCTCCTCGTGATCGCGATCGCGTTCATGCCAGTCTTCACGTTGGAGGCTCAGGAAGGGAGGCTGTTCAAGCCACTCGCATGGACGAAAAACCTGGCGATCGCGACGAGCGCCGTGGTGGCGATCACGCTGATCCCGGCATTGCTCACCTTGTTCATCCGTGGGCGCATCATTCCAGAGCAACGGAATCCCGTCAGCGTCGCGCTGCAAAGGGTCTATGGGCCGGTCCTTCGGTTGGCACTCCGGGCACGGTGGATGGTCATTGCGGCAGCAGTCGCGCTGACCCTGGGGACAATCCCGGCATTCCTCGGCCTGGGATCCGAGTTCATGCCGCTGCTTTACGAGGGCACGATTCTGTATATGCCAACGACCCTGCCGGGGCTCTCGGTCACGGAGGCGAGTCGGTTGCTACAAATCATGGACGGGAAGTTCAAGACATTCCCGGAAGTAGAACGGGTGTTCGGCAAAGCCGGGCGAGCAGAAACCTCGACCGATCCGGCCCCGTTCAGCATGATGGAAGTGGTGATTATTTTGAAGGACAAGGAGCAATGGCGGCCCGGCGTGACCTACGAGAGTCTCGTCGAGGAGATGGACAAGACCCTGCAGTTGCCCGGTGTCACCAATGCCTGGACGATGCCGATTAAGGGCCGCCTGGACATGCTCACGACCGGGATCCGTACTCCGGTGGGCGTCAAGATCCTGGGGCCGGACCTGAAAGAGATTGAGCGCATCGGCAAACACATGGAGATGGTCTTCAAGGAGGTGTCGGGGACGCGCAGCGTCTATGCGGAGCGAGTCTTCGGAGGCTACTTCCTGGATTTTGAGATTAACCGGGCGGAAATCGCTCGCTACGGGCTGAATATCATGGACGTCGGCGGCGTGATCGAATCGGCAGTGGGAGGCGAAAATATCTCGACCACGATCGAGGGGCGCGAGCGGTACCCGGTCAACCTGCGCTATTTGCGGGAGCTGCGAGATGATCCTGACAAGCTCAAGCGGGTCCTTGTGGACACGCCGACCGGCGCCCAGGTGCCGCTTGCCCAGCTCGCCACCCTGCGGTTCTTGCCCGGCGCTCCGTCCATCCGAGACGAGAATGCGATGCTCGCCGGCTATGTCTTCGTGGACATGGCCGGGCGCGACGTGGGGAGTTACGTGGAGGATCTCAAGCAGGTGGTACGGGAAAAAGTTCCGCTTCCCACGGGCTACACGATCATGTGGTCGGGCCAGTATGAATACATGCAGCGCGTGCGGGACCGGCTCACGATCTTCATTCCGCTCACCCTCGCCATCATCTTCGTCTTGTACTACTTCACCTTCCGCACGGTTGCCGAAACCCTCATGGTCATGCTCGGGGTCCCGCTCTCCATGGTCGGCGGGATCTGGTCTCTGAGCCTGCTCGACTACAACATGAGTATTGCGGTCTGGGTTGGGCTGATCGCCCTGGCGGGGGTCGGTGCCGAGACCAGTGCGGTCATGCTGGCTTATTTGGATGGGGCCTGCGATCGTCGGCGAGAAGCCGGGACGCTGCGCACGCTCCCCGATCTGGTGGAGGCGGTCCAACAAGGGGCGCTGGAGCGAATCCGGCCAGTCACCATGACGTCACTGTCGAACATTATCGGGCTGATGCCGGTCATGTGGGCCACCGGCACCGGTGCCGATGTGATGAAGCGGATTGCGGCCCCTATGGTCGGGGGCGTCTTCACTGCCATGCTTCTGACTCTGGTGGTCATTCCGGTCCTCTATGTCATCTGGCGCTGGCAGACCGAGATCAAGCGGGAGGAGGCTCAAGGCATGAGGCAAGAGGCGAGAGGAGGAGAGTACACATGAAGAACTATCATTTGAGTTGGAGATGGAAAATAGCGATCGCGCTACTGGTACTGAATCTCGTGATCGGACCCTGGGCGATGCACAGGCCGTCAGATGCTCAGGAGCCCAAGCGGTTTGTATACCGTGTCGTGGATGTACCAAGAGATACACAGGCACTGCAAACCACGCTGAACGAGTATGGTAGCAGGGGCTGGGAGCTGGTAACAGTCGCGATCGGGGACATTCAGGTGCCAAGACTTATTTTCAAGAAGTAAATCTCGCGTTTCTTCCAGGCGATGAATCTGGCCCACGACCCCAAGGGCATTTGGGATGCGCCACCGCTGAAGGGTGGTGCGTTCGTGGTGAAAAAGCTCGGCGCACTTGCCCATTCACCACTGCCGCGCACTGGTGCATGGCTAACACAGGAAGGATAGCCATGATGAAGGATCGATGGGTATCCATGAGCTGGGCGAGTTGATTGGTCGTACGGCGGCACGGCTGTGCGGAAACGTCCACGCAACGGATGATGAAATGTCAACGATAACGGCGTGGCCGCTATTACGCACAATAGGCGCAGGCATTCAGGGACAAGACAAAGGCATGAGATGCGACAGCTGAATTTTTGCGACAGGCATTCGAAGCCACATGAAAAGACAGAACCCAAGCCAC
Organism: uncultured Nitrospira sp.; assembly: GCA_964465695.1. Lineage (GTDB taxonomy): Bacteria > Nitrospirota > Nitrospiria > Nitrospirales > Nitrospiraceae > Nitrospira_D. Next base: position 7,567 of record CAYXKP010000150.1, on the reverse strand, counting down.
AGGCCGCGCATTGCCGCCCGATTGCCGGGAGTTCTGTCAAACCTGCGAACGCAGCGGACGAGCATGGCACAGGAACACCGCGCCATGCAGCCGCACGGCATGATTCAATGACTGCTGCTTCGCGGCAGGTGCCGAAGAGATCCATGACCAGTTTCCAAACTATGCGGCTGGAGTCGGACAGAGCGATATGGAACGAGCGGAAGGTCCGCCAGTAACAGCGTCGGAGGCCGAAGAGGCCTTGGCACACCTCAAGGACATGGTGCGACTTCATCGGGTGTGTTGGGAAGTGTTGCCGGAACAGCTCCCGGTGAAAGGAGATAGGCCTCTACAGGTGGGCTTCGCGGTGCAGCTCTATGGGGCGCACCCGCACGACACGGATCGCCCCTTGCCTGGATGCGAGCAGTGCGCGGCCATCTACAGGCACTTGCGCGAGATTGCGGAATGGATCATACCGAAGGTCCAACGACCATCCCGGTATGAGATTGAAATCTTCGACCAGTCTGTTCGGTACGACCCAGTACGAGGCAATCGACCCGACGTGACGGTCACCATTAAGATTGTTCACCGCGCACAAGTTGAAGCGCCAGTCGATGAATGCGAGGTCTTCTGTCTCCACGATATGGAAGCCCATCTGTCGCAGATCGGCGCGCAGTATCAGCGGTGGAAAGATGCTTAACGATACTCGTCTTTCCTCTGCTGATCTTCCGTTGATGAACGGCCGGGGACACCATTGCTGCCATTACGTGCAGAAACATGGCGAAACACAACTGGGGAAGGAGGTCGTAGCGATGAGTGGCTGTCGCAGTATTCAACACCACCATCGATCCACTGCCCCTTTTTGCCCCGTGCCTCCACAACCAAAGGAGGTGTGAATGAACATCGGATCGACCCAGCGATTCTCTGAGCAAGAGCGTTGTCCCAAGGCCAGACATCGGCCGGAGGAACCATATCGGAGGGACGCTGGCCACGCCTGAATTGTCTGTGGTTAGGCAGTACCATGGGGGACGAGTAATGCGTGTATTCCAGCACGGTATTGTTTGTCAGGTCATCATCAACCAAGACCACCCGACGGTATTGAGTATATGGCTCTCATGATGCGGCACGGCGATTGCTCAGTCTTTCAGGTAGGCGGCCGCACCACATGAGTGATGTGCTCAATACCTGAAGAGGGTGAATGAAAGGAGCCACTCTCATGATGGGGATGCGTGGATCCAATTGGGCGGGATTTGCGATGTTGGCGATCTTTCTCGTGATTCATGAGCCGATCTGGCTGTTCCTGTCGGCTGACACCACGAACATCCTGTGGGCGATTCCAGTCGTAGCCTACGTCATTTTCGCAGCGGTGTTGTTAATACGGGGAGGTCCGGCTCGCGACGAAGCTTGATCGTCTTTCACACACGCTATCGGATGTGCAGTGAAATGGGTCACTGTCAATAAGTAAAGGGAGGGTACCATGCGACAGACCATGAGGCTGGCTTCTGTTTTCTTCGTCTTTTCACTGGTCCTTGCGGTGCAGAGCTTCGCCGCGACAGGTCCAGAGCCTGGAATTGCCAAGGGTGATCATCAGGCACTCGCGATGTACTACGCCGATCAGGTGCAGGAATTCAAAGCGAAAGCGCGGTTCTGGGACAACACTGCGGAAGCCTACGAGCATCACCCTGAACTCTATAAGGCGAGTGACGTCGCCGATCAAGCCGCCCATTGCCGTCAGATTGCTCGCAACTACAGGAAGATGGCAGACGAGGCCGCGAACTTGGCGAGGGAACACGTGAGCCTGGTGCGCCGCGGCGTGGGCCCATAGACAGCACCTTGCGAGCGAAGGTTGTTGGTACGAGCAGAAGACAATGAACTGCGCGTGAGGTGCCTAGTCGGCAACGTAGCGTGGCTAGGTGCCTCGGCGTCACCCACATCGCGCTCGCTCTCCTTTTGTACTACGTCTGGGAAAGCCGTTCGGGGAAGAAAGGGAACGTCGCTCTATGACGATCTCGCGGAGGCCGGCAGGGTTCGTCCTGTTGTGCATCGTTGCGGTGATGGCCTGTTCGACTGCTCCACCGCGCGAACTGATTGAACGCAACGACCACAGTGGCCTGGCGACCTGGTACGAGCAGGAGGCCCTGCGTCTGCGTGGTAAGGCAGAAGACATGCGTCAGATGGCCGAGCTGTACGCGAAGCCTTCTTATCAACCTTCGCCGAAAGAGTCCAAAACGCAGTTGATCGCCCACTGTCGGTTATTCATTGATTCCTACACCAAATCGGCCGAAGAAGCGGAGGCGCTCGCCAAACTGCATCGCGAACAAGAGCCGGCCATTCCATGATGGAGAACACGATGATCTCTATTCGGGTTTATGGAGGGGATCTGCAGCTTCTTACAAACTGGTCCCGCGTCAGTCACGCAGCAGCAGCTTGCCGGGCCCGGCAAGGATTTCATCCGTAGGACCGGAGAAGGAGGGAGCATGAAACCGCAGCATGTGAAGAAACCGCGCAACGACAAGGATGATACCGCGCAGGCTGCTATTCCAGAAGAGATCATATCCGTTGATCTTCGCGAGCGGATTGCGAAGCGGGCCTATGAGCTCTACATGGAACGGGGCTGCAGGCTGGGGCGTGATGTAGAAGATTGGGTCGATGCGGAGCGAGAGATTCGTGCGTTGCCGAAGCTACCGGACTGATTCTTGTTGTGTGCCGGCACCAATACTGTCACCAACGGCATGGCGAAGTCTCGCACAGGTATCGCGGGTGTGATCATGAACGACACCCATTCGGACGAGGAATTGACCATGGAAGAGACGCATCACCAGTATATCCCTGCGTTGCGGTGTGGTTGGCTGACTGGCCTGTACGATCCCGTCATTCGCTGGACCATGCGGGAGGGCCTGTTCAAACGTCGCTTGGTCGAGCAGGTGAGGCTGCAACCAGACCACCGGGTGCTCGATCTCGGCTGTGGGACCGCCACGCTCACCATTCTGCTCAAGCAGCATCAGCCTCAAGCGACGGTTGTGGGGCTCGACGGCGACCCGGTGGTGTTGGCACGCGCTCGGGAGAAAGCCGCTGAGGCGGGCATCAATATCTCGTTCGATGAAGGGATGGCCTATCAGTTGCCGTACCCGGATCACTCCTTTGACCGAGTCGTCGCCAGTCTGCTCTTGCACCATCTGACATCGGACAACAAACGCCTCTCGCTCGCCGAAACCTTCCGTGTACTCAAAACGAGCGGGGAGCTGCACATCGCGGACTTTGGGAAACCCCATACATTGCTCATGGCCAGTGTGTCGCTCGTGGTGCGTTGCTTGAAGAAGCGTATGAGCACGTGAAAGGAATGGTGCCGGGGTTGATCCATGATGCGGGATTTATTCATGTGGAGGAAACAGGCCGCTATACGACGGCGTTCGGGACGCTCGTCCTCATCCGTGCGGTCAAGCCATGAAGGTGCAGGCGATATTGAGGAAGGAACCGGACATCATGAATTTGGGCGTTGCTTGCTCAATCGAGGGCCATGGTTCCTCGGAATCAAACTGATGTGGAGCCACTTGCTCGAGCGGCGACTCACCGTTCTTTTCGGGCTGGCCGTCGTGGTCAACTATCCGTGGGAACGGGCCCAGTCCAGTCTGTATGTTTTGCCTGACGGGGCAGAGGTGGAGTGGGGGATGTGCGCCGCGGCGAGTGTTGCGGACGGCCTGATGGTTCTTCTGATCTTTCAGATCGGCCGGCTGGTGATCGGACAGCGTGACTGGTATCTCCAACCAGGAGTGAGGGAGTATGCCGTATTGCTTCTGTCGGGAGCGGTTGTCAGCGTCTCAGTCGAGTGGATCGCGATCTATGGCGCACATTGGTGGGCCTACAGCTCGCGCATGCCTATCGTGCCGCTGTTGAACATCGGGTTGGCTCCGCTGACGCAGATGCTGGTGCTGCCACCGCTGATTGTCACGCTGCTGGCGTGGTGCCACCGGAAGATGAGGGGAGGGAACCATGCGATGGCTGACTACCCTACAACAATGGCCGCGTTGTTGGCTCGTGCTGAGTCTGGCATCGGCAGTCGCCGGTTGTACCCATCCGATGGCGGCTGATGCGCCTCTGGTGGATCGCGTGCTGGGCGATCACGTCTTGCGCGAACAACTGGTCGCACGGGGGACGTTAGATGAGCATTTTGTGCACGAAGTGCTCCATCAACTCGGCCAAGGGCCGCAGGGAGATCACAAATTCGCTCGACTCCTCGCCGACCATCTCCACCACCACCCAACCACCGCTCGCGCGGTCTATGGGGAACTCGCTCGGCACAAAGGCTTTCAAGAGTGGCTCCTTGAGCAAATGCGAGGAGCAACGGGTGGCGCTGGAGGCCCATGACCAAAGCGTGTCGGCCGATTCGTTCGGCCATCTGTGTCAAACGGCTGCGCCCATGAGAGCACCAGAACGACAAACCGAACTCCTCGCGTTCCGGCTCGGTAACTATGCTGCCGGCATACTGACCGGAGTGCACACAGCACTCGCCGTGCGTCTCATCGTCGGTTCGCCTTGGGCCATAGTGATGGCCATGCTCGTCGGCATGGCGGTGGGCCACCAAATGACCGGCGAAACCGAGGCGACCGGTCAGGACAGGTTCACATGAAACGAGTAAAGGATCCGGTGTGTGGCATGATGGTCCCTATCGATGAAGGGCGTCCCGCCTTTCATCACGGGACCACCTATTACCTGTGCTCCGACCTCTGCCAGCGCATGTTCCTCGCCGACCCGGAGAAGTATTCCGGTCGAACAACCGGCGTCTCACCGGGCCAAACCGATATTGTACGGCGGATCGCCTACTTTTCCATGGAGGTGGCGGTGGATCCCCGCATGCCGACATACAGCGGCGGGCTCGGCGTCTTGGCGGGCGACACCTTGCGATCCTTTGCGGATCTCAAGATTCCCGTCGTGGCGGTCAGCCTTCTCTATCGGAAGGGCTATTTCGATCAGCGGTTGGATGAGGACGGCACTCAACGGGAGAAGCCCGTGGAGTGGAATCCGACCGAGCTACTTCGCCCCCTCCCCACGACCGTGGAAGTGCCAATCGAGGGCCGATCAGTCGCAGTTCAAGCCTGGCAGTATGATGTGGTGGGAATAACGGGGCACACCGTACCGTTGCTGTTGCTGGACACCGATCGCGAGGGCAATGCGCCGGCCGACCGAGCACTCACGTCCTGGCTGTATGGAGGGGATGAACAATATCGCCTCGCGCAAGAGATCATCTTGGGTGTCGGCGGACTCCGCATGCTGCAGGCGCTCGGCTACACCGAGCTGACACGGTTTCATATGAACGAAGGACATGCGAGTTTACTCGCGCTCGAATTGCTACGGGAACACAGACGGGAAGAGGCCGAATGGGATTTCAACGAGGTCAGAAGCCGCTGTGTCTTTACCACCCATACGCCGGTTGCAGCCGGTCATGACCAGTTTTCCTATGATCTGGCGACCCGGATGCTAGGGTCGCACCTGCCGCTCGATGTCGTACAGATGCTTGGCGGAAAGGACCGGTTGAACATGACGCTCCTCGCCTTGAACATGAGTACCTACGTCAACGGAGTCGCCAAGAAACATGGGGTGGTCTCGCAGGAAATGTTTCCCGGATACGCGATCGATTCCATCACGAACGGCGTCCATTCTGTCACCTGGACTAGCGAGAGCTTCCAACAGCTCTATGACCACACCATCCCGGGTTGGCGAAGCGATCCCTTTTCCCTTCGCTATGCGATCAGTCTCTCGAACCAGGAGATTTGGGAGGTTCATGTGAAGGCCAAGGCTGCACTGCTCGCAGAGGTACAACAGCGTACGCGGCAGCAGTTGAGGCTGGATACCTTCACGATCGGCTTCGCGCGGCGCGCGACCTTGTACAAGCGGGCTGATTTAGTTCTGTCGGCGCCTGGTGAATTGATCGATATCGCCAAGAAGGCGGGACCGCTGCAGATCCTTTTCGCCGGCAAAGCGCACCCCAAGGATGAGCCGGGCAAGGATATGATCCGGCGGATCGTGCAAGCGGCCAAGCAGCTCGAACGGGATGTGACAATTCTCTACCTCGACAACTACGACATGACCCTCGCCCGGCTCATGACGGCCGGCGTGGATCTCTGGCTGAACACGCCTCAGCGGCCGCTCGAAGCGTCGGGGACATCAGGCATGAAGGCGGCGCACAACGGCGTGCCGAGTTTTAGCGTCCTGGATGGCTGGTGGTTGGAAGGTCACATCGAAGGTGTGACCGGCTGGTCGATCGGCTCACGGACGATGAGCCAAGGGATTGACCAGCAGCAGGACGCGCGTGAGTTGTATGAAAAACTGCGTTGGACGATCGTGCCGACGTATTACCAATCGCGAGACCGTTGGATCGACGTGATGCGGCATACGATCGCGTTCAATGCCTCATTCTTCAACACCCACCGCATGGTGCAGCAATATGCCGCCAATGCCTATGTGTAAGAGCAAATGCAAGCGTCGATGGTCCACCGGTTCGAGAGAGGTCCATTGTGATGAATAACCCACGACGGCTTATTCTTTGCGCGTTTCTCGCAGTCCGCGACGAGCTCTCAAGCCCGCACTCCTCGCGTCATGCAAGGACTGCTGTCCCGAACACGGGTTTATGAACTGTAAAGGTGCACATGGGGGGGAATGCCACGGGGAAGTTTCCCTTGCTTACGGACACTGTAATGCTACGAGCCAAATCTCGTCTTATATGCATACGTGTAAAGATAAGGAGGAGCAAGGCACGCATCATCATCGCTATTGAGCTGCCCTCGGCAGCGTCACGCTCCCAGATGATGCTGACGGGGCCACGGCATCTTCACAGGCTCGCTGGCGTGGAGCAAGAAGTAGGGGGCATGAAATAGGTGGGGAGTGAAGATCACTCACCATAGCCGGCGAAACGGTTCGCCACAAACAAGGGAGGGCGTAGGATGTTAAAGCTTAGATGGATTTGCGCATTTTTGGTTCTCGGTCTCCTGGTTGCAATGCCAATTTTCGCTGCGGAGCCTCTTGAGACCATGATTAGCAAAGGCGATCATCAGGGACTGCAGCGTTACTATTCCCAACAAGCTCAGGAGCTCAAAGCCAAAGCGAATTATTGGGATACCATAGCCGAATTCTATGAAAGACATCCAGGCGAGCCCACCGGGGCTCGCACCAGGGCTGAACACATCGCTCATTGCCAAGCTATTTCGGAAACCTTGAGGAAGGCTGCGCACGAGGCTCAGAATCTGGCCACAGAACACTATGATTTGACACGGAAGGGGCCCTAAAAGCCCAATGTCGTTAATGATTTGGCCGGCGACTGGAGTGAGATCATGCGACAGACGATCGCGTTCAACGCGTCCTTCTTCAACACGCATCGCATGGTGCAGCAATATGCCGCCAATGCCTATGTGTAAACGCGAGAGCATGGACTGATCGTCCACTTGTGCAAGGGGGAGCATTTCGATGAATCACCTACGACGGCTCGTGGTCGGCGCATTTCTCGTGGTCCTGGGATTCTTCCTGATCACTGAACACCGGGCACATGTGTTCGGGATACTCCCTTATCTGTTCCTGTTCGCCTGTCCGTTGTTCCATC
>CAYXKP010000149.1:0-11535 GCA_964465695.1 uncultured Nitrospira sp. | reverse complement strand
GGCTAGCTTCGTAAGCACGTCGACGATGTCGGGGAAATATCGCTCCAGCGGCCTTCCGGACTTGGACCACAACGTCACCGTTGGATCTCGCTTGTACGCCAAGCAGCGAAAGCCATCCCATTTCGGCTCATACCGCCACTCCTTTCCCTTCGGTAGCTCACCAACGAGCAACGCTTCCATCGGAGGTGGGATGCTTATCGGCATACCGGATATCTCCTGACTATCTCACCTTCGGCAACTGTTGTTGCGGCGCTGCCTTCTGTGGTGCGCGGCCTTTGACCCGTTCCAGAACCGCATCCATGCGGAATTGGTCGGCGCTGTTCAGGGCGGTCAGTTCGCGCCACTCCAAGGGCACCGCGACCGGCGCTCCTGGGCGGGCGCGCAATGAATAGCCGGCAATACTCGTCGCGGTATAATCATTCCGGAAGAAATCGATGAGAATTTTCCCGATGCGCTTGGATTTGGTGATCGTCGCGACGTATTTGTTGGGTGCCTCTCGTACCATCGTCTGAGCCAATGTCCTCGACCAATCTTTGACCTGCTCCCAGCTGCTGGTCGTCGCCAACGACACCACGACATGCAGCCCCTTGCCGCCCGTGCATTTCAATGCGCTGTCGAGCCCTGCCCGTTTGAGACGATCGCGGACCTCGCACGCCGCTTGTTTGACTTCCGAAAACGGCACGGTAGGATCCGGATCCAGGTCGAAGATCATCCGATCCGGAGTATGGATCTGGTCGATCGTGGCGCCCCAGGGGTGTAGTTCGATGACTCCCATCTGGATCATCTCCATGAGCCCCTGTTCATCCTTCACATAGATATATTTGTAGCTACGACCCTTATACTTCCAGACGAACGGGTGGACATGCGTGCCCAATCCAAAACCGAGATTGCGTTGATAAAAACAGTCGGCCTTGATGCCGCTCGGACATCTCAACAAACTGATAGGACGGTCTTGTATTTCGGCCAAGAGAAACGGCGCGACGGCTGCATAGTAGCGAGCCACCTCTCCTTTGGTGATCGCGCCCTCTTCAAAGACAAGCCGGTCAGGATGCGTGATCGTCACACCGTGCAAAGTGAGCGCAGATTCGTCGACGCTGGGCTTCTTCATGAACCGCCTGTCTGGCGTGATCTACCTCCACACCGCGTATGCCGGATTCTTCCGGACGATTTCTAGCAAGGCTGCCTAGACTGAACCCACCCGCAGGATGTTCAAAAAGGCCTCTAAGCGAGGCCGCAGCGAGGTCCGCGGCGCGAAGAATAATGAGCGCCATGTTTGCGGACGGGCGCGAGTCGGTGAGCACCCCGTGTCTTGAGGCGAAGCATAACCTATGTTCACCCACCTTCCCCGAGTTGCTCAGGCGCAACTCTGTCCCGGGCCGTACGTTGAGCCTCTGAACGATGCGAGAACAAAGCTGGAGGACTTTTTCAACATCCTGCATAGTGTATGTGGCGCAGTGGAGGCTGTAGCCTAGCGAAAGTCCCAGCCGTCAGAGGACTTGTCCCCCGCGATCAATCAGCCGAGAACACACGTACGACATCGCCCGACCATCTATCCACCTCAGCACCATAGCGGCGAAGGCGGCAATGTTGAGTCTTCTTGTCCGGGCAAGCAGGTGTGCCTTCAATCCGCCAGACATGTTGTGAGGTGGGCCTGTCCGCACGGTAGGTGACCTTGAACGGCATGTTCGAGCTGATCTCCGTCCGACCGAACGCGGCTATCAAAACCTTCAACGCCTGATGGAGGGCCGTATCCTCGTCCGGGACTATGCCACCCTGGTGTTTGGGAAAGAGCATCCGACGCAAGGTCACCAGGTCGTCCATCACGGGATTGAGATGCGCTTCCTTCTGCTCTGCTTCTCGCCAAATGAGCAATGAATGGCTTGTCGTGTTTACGACGTCGCCGTCATTCATGAACACCAAAATTCTGCCGTTCTTTTCCGCCTTGCCCAAGCCGCACTGCTCGGTTTCGCTCAATGTGACCACCATCTCCTGCTTGTCCTTGTCCGACAAGCCTTTAAAAATTTCATCGACGAAGATGGTGTAGAGACCTTGCCCGGATGCAGCATCTTTGATCCTTTCCTTAACCGTCCCGAGAAACACCTTGCTGTGTGTGCCGAACTGTTCGTAGAGACTGACATCCGCTAGTGAACAGGCCTGCCCTATGCCGGGCAGAGTGGCAAGCAGTACGGCCATGGCGACCAACCAGACGCGATGAGGTTTCATGCGCTTCTCTCCTTGACCAGATAGAGAGGTCCATCCCATTTTACCCTTGTTCCTGAGCGCGAAGGCGCTGCGCGACTTCATAAATATAGTCAGCATCCGACAATGTTACTCCTAACGGGCACTAACGGCGGAGCGTTCGTCGCGATCCAAACCAAAGTCGCTGATCATATTGAGATCTCGCGACCTCCGGACCATCAGTGCCGCACGAGCCAGGCGGCCAGCGTCTCAGTCATCCGCGAGAAATCGGCCGGGCGGGAGAAGCGGTGATCGGCTCCGGCAATGAGTTCCAGGTACTTCTGCGTCTTCAACGAATCGAAGATCCGCTGCACCTGGCCGAGCGGAATCAGCTCGTCCTGACTGCCATGCACGATCAGCGTCGGAGCCGCCACTTGCGCAGCGGCTTTGTAGGCGTCGTGCCGGAGGCAGTCGTCATAAAACCGGCTGTGGAATGGCACCGACCCGATGGAGGCCGGCACCGTGCCGACCCGGCGCCACAGTTCGATGGCGACACGGCCATAGCGCTGCCTGAGAATCTCGGGCAGATCGGCCAGCGGACAGCGCAGCGCCAACGAACTGAGTGAGCGCGTGCGTGACCCGACCAAGAGCGCGACCAGTCCTCCAAAGCTGGCCCCGAAGAGCCCGAGCTTATTGAAGCCGCGCCCGCGCATCACCTCCAGCGCCGTTTCCGCTTGGCCCATCAGCGTGGTCAGCAGAATATCGTTCAAATTCCCCTCGCTGCTCCCATGGCCGAAGAAGTCAAAGCGCAGCGTGGCCACGTTCCGTTCGCTGAGGAGCCTGGTTAGAGTCCGATTCGTGACACTGTCTTTGAATCCGAACAGACCATGGCAGAGCACGACGCCCTTGTCCGTATCGGATGGAGGACGGGAGAGACTGGCACGGACCCGCCGACCGTCGCGGTCGCAAAAGACGAACGCTTCCTCCATGCGTTATTGTAACAACCGCATGGCCGACATCTTCACTATCTAAACTTGGTTGCCGCTTAAACGGAGGGTGATCTCCAAATCAGCGAACGAAGCAGCTGATACCCGCGCATGCGCCCACGTGTTACAGCTCCACCAACAACCTCGCTGAATCTCCGCTTCCCATCGGGTAGACCCGACCAAGTACAATCGTCCAGGAGCACTTTTTCAACTACATACTTACGCGTCTTTGATCCCAAGTCCTTGTTTCGGCTTCGATGTTGACCTCTAACTGCATCAGTTGCCATCTTGGCAATAGCCCTATCCATTACTAGGTCTTTTTCTCTGTTGCTAATTAGGTCTCCTCAGTAGATCATGCCAATCATACAACTCACACTGCTCGTGTTTCCGACAACAAGCGAGCCAGGAAAGGAGAGTGTATGCTCACAGCCAGCCAACTTGCCCGGGACACAGTGACCGCGATGGCGTTCGTCCTCGTTGTTGGCTCTCTCTCGATGATCTGGCCCGGCATCATGGCGCTCATCTTCGGTCTCTTCCTGCTGCTTCAATCGTTCGGGATCGGACATGAGATCGCCGTGCTGTCGTACGCCGACCTCACTCATTTACCGATTGTCTTTGCCCCTTTTCGACGATCCGGTCCTCTGTCGATTCTTTCGTAGCATCCGGGTAGTGCTTACCCGAATCGCCAAGCTATTACCCCACTCCTGCACGTTGTAATCGTTCCAGCCCTCCGTCTTCCGCCGCAGATACTACATGCCTTATTCTGGACGAGTATCCCCGAAACCCTAGGCGCCTGCCACCTGAACCCCTTCTGCCACCAACTTCTACATCGCCTCGACTCGCCACAGGCAGGTCTTTCCCGCCCGAGAGAGACGTTGATCCAATTCAGGGAAAGATGACGGTATGCCTGCGCGGCGAGCGGGGCGAGAAACAGCTCCTGAGGCCAGCGTCCTAAGTCCGTAAACTGCGCCTTGCGAGGCCGGGGAAAAAGAACACCTAGCGCGTGGGATCATGACACAACCGCACGCACTATCGTCGGTCTACAGTCAGTAGATGCCCATGCCACTCACCAGCAGCGTGCGTTCCTCTTGCGAGCAAGCGGATGCTTTATTCCTGAAATGGTCCCCTGAAGCTTCCCGCCAATCTTCAACATGAACAGGACGCCCTCACGAACCTTGGCATAGTAAATGACCCGAATGCCCCTCGTTTCCCACGCCCCAGATCTTGACGATCGCAACTTTCGGACTGCATGGAACAAGACAACCGGAGCAGACGAACCCAGCGGGCTAAGATCGCCAGGCCAGTAGCTTTTTGCATTATGAAGTCGTACCACGAGTACACCGTAGGTCATGCACAAGGCAAAATCTTACCTTCTTGGAAGACTTTTGGTGCAGTGCAACAGCATCTCAGATTGACCGCATCATGCCATCCGCCTCCGAAACATCATAAATATTCTCTGACTCTCAATTATGCGTATTTTTCCGGCCTGCCGCTGGGGTGGTCCTTAAACCTCCGCAATTAGTGCCTGCTGCTCATGGGCAGTTACCCAAGCTTCAAGTTCAGCGAGACTAGAAAAAATGCGTCTTAGGGAATGGGCGATCATGGGATTGTTCCCCCACGGCAGTAATCGGCGAGGATCGGTCTGAAGGCCATAGCATTCCTTGTCTAAGCCGAACGCTAATCCCAACTCGAACGCTGCTCCTTCATCAACCGCTCGACCGTCGAGCACGATCAGAACTATGTCGCACCGACGTAGGGCACGGACGTCCTCCTCGAAGATTAATCGCCCGCTATAGTCTGCCGAGAATCCGTCCCGAACTAGATCTGCCAAGAGCAACCCGTCCTGCTGAGGGAGATATACATCGAAGACACGGCATAGAATATCTCTAACTTTGAGGTTGAAGGTCTTCTCAGCGACACTAAACAGGGGAGCTGCAAGGTAAACCTGTTGTTTGTTACAGACCTCGATCCGACAGCTATGCATGGATATCTCCTCGCTCAATGCTTAACAGCCATTCATGAAGGGGTGCTTCTGCATACTTTTCAAGATGCACCACCCGAGCAACCTCCTTTACAACTTGCCTAATTGATTTATCCCGAGTGTCGATCACAGAGACCGGACTTCCAGCTTGGCAGTACACAGATTTGAGAAGATCCTGCTGCCGCCTCAGGGATGCGCAGTCTGTGTCCCGATGATTTGAGATCGCCCTTACAGCAATCACATCGGGATCTCCTGTCAGCAAAATGATGTGTGCAGACACTAGTCGCCGTTTGGATTGGCCAGGGCTTACAGCCTCGCGAATGGCGACGGCTTTTTGTCTCCACTGGCTCTCAGGGGTAAAGGCGAACGCGTCCAAGGGAGCCCGGTCAACGATATGGATTCCATGCCTCGCATCCAACATTGCTAGATTCTTTAGATTCAGCTGCTTTGCAACCCATGCGTCGATCTCGCGGATAGTCGCACTATCAACTTTGGCAGGGTCTTTCTCCATTCCTGGTCGCCTAGGTTCTAACCACTCGCCATAGGTTCGAAGGGACCGGAAATTGGAGACAACCGTACTTTTTCCAACGGCTACCACGCCCGTCACAAGGAATCGCATTTGCGGAAAAAGACCGACCTCTTCAGCGAGGTGACGAAAATCATCTTCGGCCATGTTCAGTAAAGTTGCGAGAGCAGCCATTTCTTCTGCCGTAAGGAACAGCGTAATAAGATTAAAGACGGAAAAGTTCGCTTCAGAGGCAGCCTTCTCGTATTCCGGATCACGATCACCCTTTACGAAGGCCACATAGTAGTGAAAATGTCCAGGATGCGCATGAGCATTTTGGCGCAGAAGATGTTTAAGTGTGGGATCATCAAGCGACAGTCCTATAAAGAGACGTGTGGCCTGAGCTAAATGGTACGCGAGTACCGTATAGTGGCCTGCCATGCTATCGATGAGCTGATCTGCAAAACTATCTTCAAGGAAGACCAGCTGCTCGCTGGACCTTTCGCCAAGTCGATAAGGCAAATAGCCATTGGGGTGATAGATGACTCCATCGCGCGGGAACATTTGAATATTGGCACTCCAAACAGTATGATGGCTACGTCTCTTCTCTTTATCAGGAGCGGGAGTAGCATCTAACATCCGCTGCAACGAATCATCAAAGTTGTAGTTGATGGTCAGTGGCGTGTTCCTAACAACTTCCAGGAACTTCTTTAAATAGAGATCACGATTCATTAATTCAGCCGCATCCTCTGGCACGTCCGCGTACAAAGCATCTCTTACGATCCTTTGCCAACCAGCCCGTGTCGTGGCTTCACTCCTGTTGAATGTATGATCAGGTGTCCCGCCGACCGTGGCCGTATGTTTGGCCCGATAGTGCTGATACAAAAGCTGTGATGAGGAAGTGTGGCTGTTTGTGCGTGATGAAAGTAGGCCAAAGCCGTCGACCTCCGGATGTCTTGCAATCCGATTAAGAAGCGTCTTCCAGTCTGGAAACCCTAGAGTGACTGACGCACCAGCACCGATTACCAAACCAAAGCGGCGATCCTCCTTTTGCTGGCGCATGTGTATAACGGCATGGCCATAGCGCTCCAACACATGTGCAGCTATAGTCGAATCATCAGACATATGCCAGCCCACTAACGGATACTGAACGACTCAAGCTCTCCAATCCTTTGCAATGGCGACACGTCTTCACGCACTCAACTAAATTTCAGATTCGACGATCTCTCGCCAATCGAATGGAACTTGCGCCATGGAAGTATTCCTGTTCCACCAACCAGTCGGAGCAATTGAGCCTCGGACACGTGGCGCTTTTCCTGCAGTAACACGAGCATAATAGTCGAGCACTTCAAGAAAAGATGGGTGGTATTCAAATTCATCAACATAGTTGACATTCCAGAGGCCACTTTTGTGGATTGCAGGGTGAGGACTCCAGCGTCCTAGCCATTTGTCGCTTGGAGGATCAAGTATCCTCCCGATACGCGACAACATCGCAATAGCATTTCGTTCGATAAAGGCCCTATCGCTTTTGGGACCGGCATCATCATGAATATCAATCGCTGTTACAAACATCCGACCAATTACAGCGGAAACGGCGCGCTCGATCTCATCCTCATTAGGCTTCGCTACCTTCTGGTCCGCAGCTTGATTCCCCCAATGCGGGAAGTCTGCAGTCCGCCCCATGCGATGTAATAGAGCGGCCCCGAGATGAGAACGAAATATCGATGATCTGTGATTTCCGCCACCTTCCGATACACCTCGATGAGTTCGAAGACGGTTCCACAAAGTTGCTTTTGAGTTCGCGCTTACCGCGTGTGTTCCCACCCTGGTCACCCGCAATCGACTAGAACAAGATCGCCGCTCATTGGATTCAAAAAAGAAATACACCCCACGCTCGGGCCAAGGTGACCGATCAACGTGATCGAGGCGTCGCTGTCCTTCCATTTGATGTTCAAGCCATTCTAATATTTCGTAAAATTCCTCTAGGTCTCCAGCTGCCTTCCCAACCTGAAGCTGAGCATTAAGCCATTGCAATCGCTGTCCAATAGACATTCCATCGAGGGGCGTAGACACTCTAGCTCCTCGTGCTCTTAGGATTGGCACCAAGGTTTTGGCATATGATTGTCCTGTCAGAATAAAAGTTAGTTCTGAGGAATTCGAACGCGCCAGTAAATCGCGAGCAACACGATCAGCCCATGCCTTTTTCTCGCTAGCACTCGCACTATCTAAGTTCTTGTCATACGGCACTGTCAGAGTTTCCGGATCAAGGAGCCCGTGCAAGGCAGACAAAATGTACCAGTTGTCCCCTACCATCTCTGCCCACGCACGAGACTTCCTAAATAGAGGCGAGGCATACAGATCCTTGGCTTTGGCCGTGACCGACACCTTATCGGCAGCGCATGAAACTAGACAAATCCTTTTCCGCCGAGATATTCGAACCGAAACTTCATTGGTCATTCCTGAGCCGTTAAAGCTTTGTTCAACCGCTCGTACAACGGTCCAGTACAGATCAACTACGCCTAATGTGAGAAATTCTTTAGGTACATTTCGTGACAAAGCTTTCACATCAAGATTGAGGGAGTCCAAGTCTAGCGGCACATTTGTGTCGAGTCGCATCAATTCATAGTTACTGCGCAGAAGATCAGCATGACTAGTGATAACTTGTGCGACGTGTGACGAAATTCGCTTGGCCCCTTTTATGAGAGCGTCGAATGAGGCAGCAGAGTTGACCACCTTAACCGCTGTCTTATCTCCTATTCCTGGCAATCCTGCAATGTTGTCAGATGCGTCTCCACGCAGAGAAGCCAACTCTAAGTATCGAGACGGCAAAACGCCAACCAACGATTGGACACCTGCTTCGTCTAGAATTTGTTGGCGCCTTACTCCTTTGCGCGTATACAACACTCGAATCAACGGATCTCGAACTATCTGGAACAAATCACGATCTCCCGTGACCACTAGAACCGGAAGGCCTATTTCTGAATATCGGGTCGCAGCAGTTGCGATGATATCGTCAGCTTCATAGCCCACCATCGAAATGTGAGTCACGCCAAGTGCAGAAAGTAACGACCTAAGCACCGGAATCTGGTCAAGCAGCGTCTTAGGCAGCTCAGCTCTTTTCCCCTTGTAGGCAGCGTGCTTCTTGTGCCGAAGGGTTGGGTGGGGGGAGTCAAATGCGACCAATACGCCTCGCGGGCGGTGATCAAAGATCAGCCTTGCGAGCATTGATAAGAATCCGCAGACAGCATTGATTGGATTACCTTGAGAATCTGTAATGCTGGAAGGTAACGCGAAGTACGCTCGGTATGCCAGCGAGTTGCCGTCTATAGTGAGCACGGTTGACGCGGTCACATTCGATTCATTCATAGGATGAGGCAAGGACAGGAACGATAGTGGACCTCAGTCCAGCTTCATGTCCGCGAACAGAAAAAACTTATGAAAGGCGCGCAACTCCTCTCAATTTTTACGCATGGTAGCTAAATCAACATCTTATTTCCACCAGTTCCACTTACAGCTAGACGAGCCGGAGCACTGGCTAAAAAAGGAATGCGCGGATCTCTCCCACTTGGCACTATGTAAAACGGGCAGAAGGATGAGGGTCAAGTTGAGTGGCCCAGAAATAGCGGACACCGGAATTAAGAACCAACCTGTTCGAACTCCTCTGGACGCCGATAGCCTAGCGTCTGATGGAGCCGCTGGCGGTTACAGAATACCTCGATATACTCCGCAATCGCGTGGTGCTTCCGCGTGATGCTGGAAACACTGATGCCGAGTCAGCTCATTCTTTGAACGGAGATAACGGGGTCACCTATGAAACGGCTGTCAAGGGCGCGCCTGACCGTCTGCGATCCGGGCCCTTGCTACAGAACACACCGACAGTCTGCTTGATCCGCTTGAGTTCCACTTCGCTAAACGCCATCGCAGTTGCCAGTGGCATCCGGGAAGGACGAATCCGGAAGCGCCGCCTGTTCAATCGCGGTGAGAATCCTGTCGCGCGTTGGGGCATCAAATTCATGTCCGTACATGCGCAGGAACAGGCCTTGTCGAATGGCCGCAACCGTTGCGTCCGGATTCTTCTCCCGCAGGGACGCTTCCACGAAGGCCCGCGCGGTGTCACGCATGGCGCATCCCATCTTCAGACGTTCTTCTCCCGTCTTATGCATGAGCAAGGCCCGATAGCGTTCTTCCATATCCGCTGACGTATCGTTCATGGCTGCATCTCACCATAGAGCGCGGCCAGCCCCAGACGATCCACCCACTGATTCAGATAGGTGCGGTCGATGTCTTCCACGGACCTAAGCAGATTCCGCACGTCGTCGAGTTGCAGCTGACTGTGACCGTCCTTCGCCCACTCCAGCTTCGAGAGAATGAGATCCTCAGGGGCCACGATCGTGACGGGCTCGCCATCGATGAGCACGCGACGTCGCCGGGAAAATTCCTCGCGGCGATATGCGCTGTCTTTTCGAACCACACAATCGACTTTGACCACGAGCGCGTTGTGGATCATATTGAACATGGACCGGCTTCTAACAGCCTGTTCAACCATATCTCGATCGACATAATACTCGTCCTGGAAGAGAGTCACGACGCGTTCCACATCCGCCTCTCTCAGTTCGATCACGAGGTCGATGTCACGCGTCATCCGTGGTGTTGTATAGAAGTTGGCCGCCATGGATCCGGTGAGCATGTACGGGATGCCGGCTGTCTCCAAACGTGACGTGACCGATTTGAGTATGATGAGTTCATCGCTCACGACGGTGGCAAAGCTTATGCTTTTCTGTCTGGGAAGTCACGCTCTCGAGCTATACAGCTGTGCTGTCGGCGGATGAAAATGGAAGAGCCCAACGACCTTTCGGCCATCGGGCTCTTTTTATAACCCCGATACTTGATCCCCCGAGTCCTTACGTTAAGTCTGGACGACGGGATAGAAACCCTCCGGTCGTCTCGCAGGAAAGACGAGGCTAGACATACAACACCTGTTCTTCAGTGAAGTAGGTCATCCTCGATGCCACGTTCTCCCTCCTGATGCGATGGCCGGTGGGACTTTCTGACCGATTGGGATTATGGACGCGCAAAAAATCTCGGACTTCTCCGGCAATGGTGTTCGGTCTCCGCTTTTTGATTTCCACGATGGCATCGGTTAACACGCTTCTTATCGAAACCAACAACTCCTCGATGACACGGTCGGGAATCTTGCCGACGGCTGATTGCGGTGCAACCCTCGCCTGCCAGAGGATTTCATCGGCATAGGCGTTCCCAATGCCGCGAAGAATCGTTTGGTCGATTAAAAACGCCTTCACCCGCAGCCGTGGCCTTTCCGATATTTTCCTCCGAAGGTACGCGCCGTCGACTTCGAGCGCATCAGGTACCGAGCTCGGTGGAGGGTTGAGCTTCAAGGCCACGTGGGCTTTGGGATCGGGATCGCTGACCACGAGCGAGTCGTCTCCAAGCCCGAGCGTCAATGCCCGAGAGCTCACTGTGCTCGGATCAGACGTTATGAAAAACTTACCCTTCAACATCAAGTGCACGAACAGTGTGGTCTGATTAGAAAACGTCAATGCGATTTCTTTCCCGTCCCGCCGGACCGATGCAATAGAGGTATCGCAGAGTGAATCGCGTAGTCGCTCAGGGCTCGTATTCAGCCGTATGGCTCCCTCGCACTCGACCGAGAGAACCTTCCGCCCTTGCAGACAGGCCTGTAGGTTTTCAGCAAACACCGCCAAGTCGGGCAGTTCAGGCATAGTCTTCTTCCCTTTGCCGACCCCAAGCCGATGCGATGTTTTCAACCTGTTCTATGGGTGTCTTCATGACATCCACACTTCTCGTTTCGCCCCACACCGCACTTCGTGCGTGCCGCGGGCTATTCATAGTCTTATCGTAATTGT
>CAYXKP010000148.1:0-11692 GCA_964465695.1 uncultured Nitrospira sp. | reverse complement strand
CACAACGGGAGTGGCTGATGCTGCCCAGCGGCTATTGGCGCAATACGCTGCGCGGCACGGAGGGGTTGAAACCAAGCCGGAGTATCTCATTGGCGATCGCGCCTATGTATGATAGCTAGGGGCTCGATAAGGATGTCCAGCAAGACGGCGTCAACATGATCGTACTACATCGCTCGACCCGGACACTCCAAACCCAGGATGGATGTCCTCGCTATGAACGCTGCGGGCTCATCGAATGCTTCTTTGTCTGGCTGCAATGAAAGCGAATGAGAGCGGCGGTTTGCTCGTTCGTTCGAAGTACTAGGCCATCAACTCCCTCGGATTTGTGCAGCTCGCCTGCATCACGATGCTCCTCTTAAATCATGGCATGGCAAACGGCAAGATTGCGCTTGACGACTTCGACCGCCGCTTTCTATCTTAAATGCCAATGGGCTTGAGGACTGAAAAATCATTGGGGACATGAACGTTTCTATCTTCGTAAAAAGTCTGCCTAGGAGGAGTCACCATGAAAGCCAGCAGATGCAACAGCCGAGGTCTTCCTTACGGCCTTTGAAGCCTTGCCGAGATCGCAGCGCGAAGCTGTTCTTCAACATCTTTTTGCCAACCCTGCGCTCAAGGAGGACCTGATCGATGTTGCACGATGGTATGAGCGCCGAGCCGAAAGGCCGGTGCCATATGAAAAGGTGCGGCAAAACTTGAAAAAGGCCAGTCGTCTGTGACCTATCGTCTGGTCATCAAGCCATCTGCCGGCAAGGAACTGGAACGGCTTGACGATCAGGTGTTGCGCCGAATCGATGCGGCGATACTCAGATTGAAAGAGAATCCTCACCTCAAGGTGCGAAGAAGCTCACCGGAGTTCCCTTGTATCGAATCCGTGTGGGCACCTATCGAGTCGTGTATGAAATTTACAACGTTCGAAAGCAGATCACCGTGGTAACCATCGGCCACCGCCGTGAAGTCTATCGTCGATGAAGCAAGATCTTCGAAGCAAGATCTTCGCCGAAAACTCGACCGGAACACCCATAATTTTTGGGGCCGAAGGATCGCCACGCCGGTTGCTTACATCGAACAATCTGTCTCAGACAATAGATCGCGCCTGAGTTTGACACGACAGATCGCCTCGCCTAGAATCGCGCTATGCAAACGATTGTTTTGACGGCTTTTGCGGACAGTGCCCGGGTCAAACAGCAGTTCGCGCATGATCACGCCGATCGGATCGTGCAGGTCGCGACGCTCATCGCCGGCGCGTTCCGCAACGGCAATAAGGTCCTGCTGTTCGGTAACGGAGGAAGCTCCACCGACGCGGCACATATCGCCGCGGAGTTCGTGGGACGATACCAACGCGAGCGGGCGCCTTTGCCCGCCATCGCCCTGGCGACGGACATTGCCGCGATCACCTGCATCGCGAACGACTATGGGTATGAGGAATTGTTCGCCCGCCAAGTGCGGGCGCACGGCCGAAAAGGGGATATCGCCATCGGCATCAGCACGAGCGGAAATTCTCCCAATGTGCTGAAAGGGATCGAAGCAGCCCGCGACGGTGGCTTGACGACGATTGCTTGGACCGGCGCCAACGGCGGAAAGCTGGCCGGGTTGGTGGAGTATCCCTTCGTCGTTCCGTCGACGGTCACTTCTCGGATTCAAGAAAGTCACATCACGCTCGGCCACGTCTTGTGCGAACTGGTAGAGGATCATCTCCTTGGGAAAGCGTCCTGATCGGACCGCCTCGACTCTTCCTCCAGCTTTGATCCCGCCGATCAATGCGTCCGACCTCAAGACCTATCCGCTGAAAAAACGACACAGCAAGGTCCGGCTCTCGGACTTGGCCGAACCCTGGGAATGCGGGGGATCTTTTTCGACGTTCTATTCCCGCCTCCCGAACATCCTTGGGGTCACGACCTTGCGGGCCGTCACTCGCGCCATCGTGAAGGCCCATCGAAGACGCCGCCCAGTCATCGCCGGGATCGGTGCCCATGTGATCAAAGTGGGGCTGACGCCCGTCATCACGGACTTGATGGAACGACGCATCATCACGGCAGTCGCCATGAATGGAGCGGGGATTATTCACGACTTCGAATTGGCCCTCATGGGTCACACCTCCGAAGAAGTCGATGCCGAGATCGACGAGGGTCGGTTCGGCATGGCGGAGGAAACGGGGCGGATCCTGAACGAGGCCATCACGCGGGGCGCGAAAGACGGCCAGGGATTGGGCGAAGCCGTTGGGCGTTACATGAACCACATGGCTGATCGATTCCCGAATCGCGCGGTCAGCATCCTGTCCACGGGTGCGCGACTCGGCGTTCCGGTGACCGTGCATGTCGCGGTGGGGACCGATATTATCCACATGCACCCCTCGGCGGACGGCGCCGCGATCGGAGCCACTTCCCTCCTGGATTTCAGGCGTCTGACCGCCGTCGTCGCCGGGATGGAAGGCGGCGTCTATCTGAACATCGGCTCTGCCGTGATTCTTCCGGAAGTCTTTTTGAAGACCCTGTCGCTGGGGAGAAACCTCGGCCATTCGATCGCCGACATTACGACCGTGAACATGGATTTTCTCTCCCATTACCGGCCGCAGACCAACGTCGTGCGGCGCCCCACGCAAAAAGGCGGGCAAGGCTATTCCTTGACCGGCCATCATGAAATCATGCTGCCGCTGCTCGCGGCGGCCGTGCTGGAGGAATTGGGATGAGACCGAGCCCGGCCGCTCCAGGCCTCTCCATACCCATTTCTTCCGAATGGCTGCAGGCTCATTGGCGGCACCTGAATACACGGTTCTTTGCCGGTTCACTCATGCCGATCGGGATCGTGTGGAGCCAGCGCCTGACCGCCTCGGTTGGGATGTTTACCTGTCGTGAAGGACCCAAGGCATTCCATCCGTTCACCATGACTCACAGTCATCGCGAAATTCGCCTTTCTCTCCCCTTGTTTGAACAGCTCGCCGCCCGGACACCGTACGCGGAACAGGAGCTGCTCAACACCTTGGCCCATGAAATGATCCATCAGTGGCAGTTCGATGTGCTGAAGCGCCGGCCGGATCATGGCCTGGAGTTTCTGCGGAAGATGACGCAGATGAATCGATCGGGTGAGGTCGCCGTGACGACGTACCACTCCCTGGAAAATGAAGTGATTGCCTTATCGAAATTCGCTTGGCGGTGCCGAGACTGCGGGCGTCTCTACCGGCGCCACCGGAAAACGATCCAACCGAAGCGCCATCACTGCGGGGTCTGCCGAGGTACATTGGAAGAGCTCGTATCGCCGGCTCAACTGATCGAGGATCGTCCTGGGCATTCGACGCATGCCGTTGATTCTTCCCCCAGGTCTGCCGGGCCGACCGGACTGGGCGGAGCGTCGGAGCAATTGACGCTTGAGTGGACGTGACGGAGTAAGGACTCTGATGGGTAACCCGAGTTATGCGGCCTCTTGTTCGTTGCCCGGACGCGAGCGTTGGTGCTCCTCATTGAGCCGGTCCAGGATACCGGCCAGCGCGTCTACCGAAATAGGTTTTGCAAGATAGTCGTCCATCCCCGCGTCCAGGCACCGTTCACGGTCTCCTTGCATCGCGTTCGCCGTCATAGCAATGATCCGCAGAGGAGGCGCGCCGCGCCGATCGCCCGTCGTTCGTATCTCATTTTGCGCTTCGCGTTGTCGAATAATCCACGTCGCTTCGAAACCATCCATGTCCGGCATCTGGCAATCCATGAAGACCACGTCATAGCGAGTACGAGACACCGCCTCGACCGCCTCTCGGCCTGTGGCTACGACATCGATTCGATATCCCAACCGCTGGAAGAGGCGGGAGGCGACTTTCTGATTGATGATGTTATCCTCCGCCAAGAGAATGCGGAGATCGACCTCCGCCTTGGTTTCCGCCAGGGTGTGCCGGGTGATGAGCGGCGGCGATTCCCCGGTGGCCGACATATCCGGAGCCACGCGGCATGGCGTAATGATCGCGACGAGACAATCGTGCAACTGTCGCTCGCGAATCGGCTTGGTCAGGTAGGCCGCCAATCCCCCTTCTTTGGCTTTCTTCGCATCTCCCCGCCGACCGAACGACGTGAGCAGCACGAGTTTGGTGTCGTCGCCCTGAGCTCGCGCCTTGATCGCACGTGCCAAGTCGATCCCATCCGTCGGACTCATATCCACATCCAACAGCGCGCAATGGAACTGCGATCGTCCCTGGCGACCGCTCAGGACATCCAACGCCTCGGAGCCGCTGCGGACCAACGTCGGTTGCATCCCCCATTTCTTCGTCATCAGCTCCAAGATCCTTCGATTGATGGCTTTGTCATCCACGATCAAGATGCGCAGACCTGCCAATACGGCGGCAGCGATATCGGCTCTGCAGCCGCCATGGGCCTGCTTGCGCAAATGCATCGTAAACCAAAAGCAGCTCCCCTCTCCAACCTTGCTCGTCACCCCGATCGTTCCCCCCATCATCTCGACCAGACGTTTGCAGATCGCAAGACCGAGGCCGGTCCCCCCGTATTTCCTCGTCGTGGACCCGTCAGCCTGGCTGAACGACTGAAACAGCCGATCGCGGGCTTGTTCGGAGATCCCGATGCCGGTATCCGTGACCGCGATGCGAATCCTCGCATCGTCCGGCGATTGGGCCTCAACCGTGACTTCCACCACCACATCTCCACGTTCGGTAAACTTGATGGCGTTCGTCGTCAAATTCATCACCACTTGCCGGAGACGACCCGGATCACCAAGCAGATGTCGCGGCACATCGGCGTGGAAGAGACATGCCAGATTGAGCCCTTTGGATGACGCGCGTTCCGCCACGAGGTCCAGCGACTCGTCGATGGCGAGGCGAAGATCGAACTCAATCACCTCCACGTCCAATTTTCCGGCTTCTATCTTGGAGAAATCGAGGATATCGTTGATGATCGTCAACAAATGATTGCCGCAGGTCCGAACGATTTCGGCGTATTCACGCTGTTCATCGGTCAGATGAGTCTCCAGCAAGAGACCGGTCATCCCGATCACACCGTTCATCGGGGTTCGGATTTCGTGGCTCATGGTCGCCAGAAACGACGACTTGGCGTCGGTAGCGGCTTTGGCTTCTTTCAACGCGGCATCCAACTGCTGATTGATATGCTCCAACTGCTGAGCATAGCCCTTCAGCACTTGTTCCGCCTCTTTCCGGTCCGTAATATCTCGGACAAACGCGCTGAACATGACGGACCCTTCGACGGATAACGGTGTCATGGCGATTTCGACCGGAAACTCCCGGCTGTCACGCCGGAGAGCAATCATTTCGACCAACCGGTTTGGGAGGAGCGTGTCTTTATGTTCAAGGAGACGCTGAACATACTCGCGATAGCCGGGACGATGGGACGGCGGAAAGATGGTGTCGGCTGCGTCGCGTCCGATCACTTCATGTGCAGACCAGCCGAACACCTGCTCGGCCTGAGCGTTCCACTCGGTAATGCGGCCGGTACAATCCATCGTAAGCACGGCGTCAAGAGCGGTGTCGATAATCAAGCCGGTGCGCGTTTCGTGCTCATGCAGCGCCGCCTCGACTTCAGTTCGTTCGACGAAAAGGCCGATCTGTCTTCCGACCGTGCCCAAGACTCTCAATACATCCGCATCCTCCGCCTGAGCCTCGCTGCTGAAGATTTCCATGACACCGTAGACGTTAGCCCTCAGCCAGATCGGAAATACGCAGGCCGCGTGCAGCACGTCATTCGTTTCGGCAGGCCCACGCGTGAACGCGGGGTCTCTTGCCACATCCTCCACCCACAGCGGCTCGCCACGGGCCCAACAGCGTCCCGGCAGATCGAAGCCGGTCCTGTAAACCCCCTGCCGACTTCTGCTCAGAAACTCCTGCACCGCGGTCGTGCCGACCGACCAGTCCTGCATGCAGATAAGGGTTTGCCGGTCGTCTTGCACGCGCCAGAACAAACCGACATGCCAATCGAGATTCACGACGATGGCCTGAAGAAGGTCGGGGACCGCTTGCTCGACGGTGGAGGCACCCGCGAGCACTCTCGCTACAGCATGCTGGAGAGCTTGCCTCCGTTCCAAGATATCCCGGAGCCGCTGCTCATTTTCCAGGAATCGGATTCGTTCGGCCTCGGCGCGGATCCGTTCGGTCCGTGCCCGATGGGACTTCTGTATGAGCAAGAAGATCAGGACAGCGACCAACAGGACATTGGCCGCTGCAATGATCCAGAACATACTCATTTCATCCACGACTATCTCCACGCTCCGGGCACACCCCTCGCTCCGGACCAGGCCATCCGGCTGGCCTTCGAGTCCGTTACGTGCTCTATCGGTTCATGACCTGACGACTTGAGGTGAGCGTTTGGGCGCCGGCTGAAACAGCGCGCCTTCACCGAAGAACCTTATCGACCGACAACAGACGCTCGCCAAGGCAACGCGCTTTCCATGTAGCCGACGACGCAGTATGCACGGTATGATGGACCCATGGTCACAAAGGTGCTGCCCCGCAATCGGCTCCTCCCCGTACTGTCCAGTGAACGGGCCAAAGGCAAGCGGGTTGTCTTTACGAACGGCTGTTTCGACCTCATGCATATCGGACATACCCGGTACCTACAGGCTGCCAAAGCCCTCGGAGATGTCTTGGTCGTCGGTGTCAACAGTGACGCCTCGGCCCGTACGCTGAACAAGGCCCCTGACCGGCCGATCGTGCCGGAGGCGCAACGGGCGGAGGTGTTGGCGGCTTTGGGCTGTGTGGATTTCGTGGTCATTTTCGATGAATCAGACCCCCTCCAACTCATCACAGCCGTTCAGCCGGACGTTTTGGTCAAGGGCGGGGATTGGACAATCGATCGGATCATCGGCCGCGAAATTGTCGAAGCCCGCGGAGGAGTGGTCAAGACGATCCCGCTGGTTCCCGGCCTGTCGACCACGGCGCTTCTTCAACGCATCCGATCAACCGCGACGTGATGCGTGTCTGAGTCCACCGTCAAACTTCCAGCCTGGCTTACCGCACTTCGTTCGGCACTTGGCCAAGAACAAGCCCGCGCCTGCCTGCTCGGGACCCATGGCTCGACTGCGGCCTGTGCCTTGAGCCTGCTGAACCATACCCGCCACAATTATCCAGACTATGCCCGTCCTTGGGTTGTGGTGACTTCGAACGACGACTCCGCCGAGCGAATGTTCAATGACTTGTGCTTCTTCCATGAACTCAAGGGTCGTCCAGTCGAAGACCTCGCCTGGTTCTCTGAATGGGAAACGCTTCCCTATGAAGCGACGGCGCCGCATGTCGGATTGATTGCGCACCGGATGACCACGCTCCACCGCTTGTTGATCAACCCACCCGCCATCCTGGTCACCTCCGTCGCCGCCGCGATGCACCTCGTCATTCCGCGCTCGACGTTCGAGCAGGCGATCTTCCATTTTGAAACAGCGGCTGCCTTCGAACGGGACTCGCTCATCACCAACCTCCTTCGCCTGGGGTATCGGCGGGTGTCCGTCGTGGAAATCCCCGGGGAATTCAGCATCCGCGGCGGCATCGTCGATATCTTCTCGACCGCCTACGCCGACCCGATCCGTGTGGAATTCCTCGGAGACCAAGTCGAATCGATTCGCCTATTCGACCCTGCCACCCAAACCTCGATCACCAAGCTGAGCGACGGATGGGTGTTGCCCGCGCGGGAATTCATTCGGCCTCCGCACGATCCGGATGCGATCCAACCGATCCCGGCGGATGCCGAGTGGCGTAGCCCCGACCTGTACGGTTCCATGGATACACTGTTTGACTATTTCACGACGGTTCCGTTCCTTGCCCTCGATCAACCGAATGCTTTAGGAAAAGCCTGCGAGGCGGCCTGGGGGAAAATCGACGACGGATATCTCCGCCATGTGGACCGCGATGCCGCGCATCCCTACCCCTCGCCCGAACGACTCTTTCTCACCTGGCAAGGAATCCAACAACGGATCGATGGGTGTTCCATCTTGGCGCTCGAACCCCTGGCTGCACCGGACTCAACCTGGAATCAGACATTCTCATTTTCCGCTCAAGCGCCGGGGAGCATCGGACTCGGCATCAGAGGCACCGCCTTCAGCCAGACGCTGAGTCTGCTCGAGGGGCTCCGGCACGAGCATCGTGTCGTCTTGGTCGCGCGAAGCCGCGGACAGGTGGACCGACTGCTCGCGCTCCTCCGGGAGCACGATTTACCCGCCGACCCATGGAACCCCGCGGTGTGGTCCAGCCAGAAGACCGGTAAGCTGCCGTTTTATGTTCTGCACGGTGATCTCTCGACGGGGTTTCTCTCCGGAGACCTACGACTCGCGCTCCTGACGGAAGAAGAGCTGTTCGCGAAGGGAGCGCGTCACAAACCTCAACCGAAAAGCAGAACGGCGACCTTCCTTTCCTCCTTGGAAGACCTCAACGTCGGCGACTACGTC
Source organism: uncultured Nitrospira sp. (assembly GCA_964465695.1). Lineage (GTDB taxonomy): Bacteria > Nitrospirota > Nitrospiria > Nitrospirales > Nitrospiraceae > Nitrospira_D. Next base: position 3,313 of record CAYXKP010000148.1, on the reverse strand, counting down.
GTGCATGTGCAGCACGGCATCGCCAAATACCGAGGGCTCAAACGTCTCTCGGTCCAAGATTTCGAGAGCGACTTCTTAATACTCGAATTCGCCGGTGGAGATACCCTCTATGTCCCGCTCGATCGGTTGAACCAGGTCCAACGGTACAGCGGAGCGGAAGGTCACGGTCCACGGCTCGATCGCCTGGGCGGCACCAGTTGGGCCAAGACGACCGCGCGGGTGAAAAAGGATATCGAGGAAATGGCCCAAGAGCTGATTGATCTCTATGCCAACCGCGAGCTGGTGAAACGGAATGCCTATGGCGCCACCACGACCCTGTACCATGAATTTGAAGCCGCCTTCGAGTACGAAGAAACGGCGGATCAGCTGAGAGCCATCGAGGACATCGGTCGCGACATGGAGTCGACCAAGCCCATGGATCGGCTGATCTGCGGAGACGTGGGATACGGCAAGACTGAAGTCGCCATGCGCGCCGCTTTCAAAGCCGTCGAGCACGATCGACAGGTGGCGGTGCTGGTTCCGACGACGCTTCTGGCCCATCAACATTATGAGAACTTTGCCGAACGATTCGCGCCCTTCCCGATGCGCGTCGCGCTGCTCTCGCGGTTTCAGTCGGCCAAAGAGACCAAAACTATTCTGAAGGATGTGGCGGCCGGAACCGTCGACGTCGTGATCGGCACTCACCGGCTGCTGCAGAAAGACGTGGCATTCCGGCAACTCGGCCTCGTGATCATCGACGAAGAGCAATGGTTCGGCGTCAAACATAAGGAGCGGCTGAAGCAACTTCGCACGCAGGTGGACGTCCTCACGTTGACCGCCACGCCTATTCCTCGTACCCTCCAAATGGCGATGTCGAGCGTTCGGGATCTGTCGATCATCGATACGCCGCCTGCCGGACGACTGGCGATCAAGACGGAGGTGATCCGATTCAGCGACAAGGCGGTGCGCGACGCCATCCTGCGTGAGCTCGGACGTGGAGGACAAGTCTATTTCGTCCACAATCGAGTCGAAACCATGGAGCGGATCGGGGCGTGGCTGCACCAGTTGGTTCCCGAAGCCCGTATGGTCATGGCGCACGGCCAGATGGATGCCAGACCGTTGGAAGCCGTGATGCTGAAATTCGTGAAGCGCGAGGCGGACGTCTTGATCGCCTCGGCCATCATCCAGTCCGGACTTGATGTCCCCAACGCCAACACCATCATCGTCAATCGGGCGGACCTCTTCGGCCTGGCACAGCTGTACCAGTTGCGCGGACGTGTCGGACGCGGAGGGGAACAGGCCTATGCGTACTTCCTCATTCCCGATGAAGGCACGCTGACCGGTGATGCCCAAAAACGATTGATCGCAATCCAGCAATTCACGGAACTCGGATCGGGATTCCGTATCGCGGCGGCAGACCTTGAGATCCGGGGGGCGGGTAATCTTCTCGGCAAACAACAGTCGGGCCATATTGCCGCGATCGGCTTGGATCTCTACATGCAAATGGTCGAGCAGGCCGTTCAGCGGTTGAAAGGGCATGTGATAGAGGAAGAGCCTGACCCGACTCTCCAATTGCCCGTTTCCGCGTTCATTCCGGAGCAGTACGTAGTCGATCCGCACCAGCGTCTGTCCCTCTATAAACGGTTGACGGCTTGCGCTCAAATCGGCGAGCTGGCCCTGTTGCATGGAGAAATTCAAGACCGATACGGCCCCCCTCCGGAACCGGTCGAACGACTGCTTGAAGTGATGCAACTCCGGACGCACGCCAAACGTCTGCGCTTAGCCTCCATCGAGGTGCACGACCGGGCGGCCAAGGTCGTGTTTGACCCCAAGGCGGTCATCCCAGAAACCTCCGTCCATCGATTGATGGACCAGCTCAAGAAGCGACTGAAGTTCTTGAGCCCCATCTCCTTCGAAATCCAGATGCGTCATGACGACTGGCCGTCGATGTTTTCGGAACTCAACGCAATCTTGCAAACCCTCGATCTCTGTGATACCAAGACCATCCAAAAGGAAGTCGCTGCCTCTTAATCGGGCTCCACATGTGCCACGACCTATGATGCCCCTCCGGATCCTGTTCCCTTGCAGAACACATTGCCTTCCCGGATTGCTGCTTGTCGGCATGTTGGCCGGTTTGGGACCGGTGGTGGGGGGCTGCGCCGAACGTCAGGAAGAACCGGTCGTCGCCTTGGTGAATGGACGTGCCATCACTCAGACCGAATTCGACCTCCGATGGGGTGAGCTCTCCAAAGCCACACGTGCCCGCTACGAGAAGGAGGGTGGTAAGCGGCGATTCCTCGACGAACTCATCACCCGAGAGCTGTTGATGCAGGAGGCCCGCCGCCGGGGACTCGATCAGGACGATGCCATCCGAGACAAGACACAGCGGTATAAAGAGCAGCTGATCCTGGACGAACTGTTAAAAGACAAGCTTCAATCCAAGGTCGAGGTCTCGCAGGCCGAATTGGATGCCTACTACGAACAGCACGCCAGCCAACTACTGGATCCCTTGAAGGCCAATGTCTCGGTGATGCTGCTCCCGAATGTGTACGCCGCCAGAGACCTGGAAGCGCAGGTGAATCGGGGCGGGAGCTTCGCCAAGTTTGCGCAACGATACTCCATCGACGAAAAGACGAAAGCCAAGGGCGGAGAGCTCGGCCCCTACCGGAAAGGGTTAGTTCCCCCTGAAGTCGATGCCGTCGTCCGCACCCTCAAGCTCGGGATGGTCAGCGCACCGATTAAGACCGACAACGGCTATTACCTGGTCATGCTGACCCCGCTTGACGAAGCCATCATTCAAGCCGACTTGGCGACACAGGAACGGCTGCGACAAGAATTGCTGTCCGATAAGCGCCGCAAACGATTTGAAGAAGTCATCGCCGATATTCGGGCGAATGCCGCGGTCCGCCTCGCGGAAGCTTCCCGCCATCTCACCGAAGGCAACGGGAAACATTAACTTCCATGTGATATCCACGAACCCGCCGCTTCGTGTAGAATCAATGCATCCACAGCCTCTGCCGCAAGATGCACACATCATGAGACACGTACCGATCTATCCAGGCTGGTCGGTTGCGCCGGCATTCCTGCTCACCTGGTTGACGCTCACAATATGGCACCCCTCCTTGTCCGAGGCTCATCTGCAGGATCGCATCGTCGCCATCGTCAATTCCGAATTGATCATGTTGTCGGATGTGAAGCGCGAGTTTGAAACGGAGCAAGAACGGCTTTCCCGCCAGCACCGCGGGCAGGACCTCGCTCAACGATTGAAAACGGCGGAGTACATGGCCTTGACGAAACTCATCGAGCGGCGATTGCAGCTGCAGGAAGCCAAGGC
>CAYXKP010000147.1:0-11730 GCA_964465695.1 uncultured Nitrospira sp. | reverse complement strand
GACCTCATGAGTTTGAAGCCGTGAAAAAAGCGCTGGCAGACGCCAAGATCGAAACGACGCTTGCGGAAATTACGTACCTCCCCCAGAATACCATCAGGCTGGAAGAGAAGTCTGCCGAGCAAATGCTGAAGTTGATGGAAGTACTGGACGAACATGATGATGTCCAGAAGGTCCATGCCAACTTCGATATCCCGGATGAAGTGATGGAGAAAGTCGCTGCGACCGCGGCGGAATGAACAACCGCTCACCACCATGGTTCTTGCCCTCGGATAACGAGACGACATGATCGCCTTTCTCACGGGGCGGTTGGCATTCAAGGCACCCACTCACCTGACGCTCGATGTGCAGGGTGTCGGGTACGAAGTTCATATTCCACTCAGCACCTATTATGCTCTGCCGAATCTCGACGAAGTTACCGCACTGAATATTCATACGCATCTCCGGGAAGATGCCATTCAGCTCTTCGGGTTTCTCTCGCAAAGCGAAAAGGCATCGTTTTTACTGCTGACCAGCGTGTCCGGCATCGGTCCGAAGCTCGCCCTCAGCGTGCTGTCGAGTTTGTCGGTTATGGATCTTGTTCAGGCGATCCAGTCCGAGGATGTCGATAAGCTCGCCACCGTTCCGGGAATCGGGAAGAAATCAGCGGGGCGTATCGCGCTTGAACTGAAAGATAAGGTGGATAGAATCCAGGGGATTCGCCACCAGGCTCCTAGGGGTGACGCGCCTGAGCTGGATGGGCCTTACGAGGATGCGCTCTCCGCTCTGGTAAACTTGGGATATCGTGCACAGGATGCCAAGGAAGCCTTGAAGCGCGTGACACAGGCTGCGACAGAGTCGTTGGCGCTGAAAGAGCTCATTCGCAAAGGGCTCCAGGAACTTGCAAAGGGGTAACTCTATGCCGCGCGACATCCGTAAACTACTTATTAACCGCATCGTGATCGGGGCTGTTCTCGCGGTCATAGTTCCATCGTGGGGTGTCGCGCAAGATGCCACCGAGCCGAAAAGTATCAGAATGACCTGCGGAACGTGCCCGGACGGCTATGCCACGACCGGTGTCACTCAATCTGCGGAAGTCTGCAAAGACGAGGACCCGACTCTCGTGCAATGTGTACCGCTGGGGGCCAACATGCTGAGTGTGTGCGGATCTTGTCCCGACGGCTATGCCGAAATCGGCAGTTCCTCGGTCCCTGCGCGGTGCGGGAGCAAAGACGGCGGGCGGCTGACGCAATGTCAGTCAAAGAAAATGGAGCACAATTTCCCCGACTCGACCCAGGGATACAAACGATGTCCTCCAGATTGCGGCAGTACGGCCCAACCCGGCCAAGGGGCTCTGCCGCCTCCCCCCAAATATCAACGGATGCCGGAGAGCAAGTAAGCATGGGTGTCGCACCATGACCGAACGGTTCGTGACCAATCGCGCGATGGACGAAGAGAGAGGTCAGGAAAATGTCCTTCGGCCGCAGACGCTCGATGAATACGTCGGCCAAGAGAAAATGAAGGAGTCGCTCCGAATTTGCATCGAAGCGGCCAAGCAACGAAAAGAGGCACTCGATCATGCCATCTTCTACGGGCCGCCCGGTCTTGGGAAAACGACCATCGCTCACATTATCGCCAGGGAAATGGGCGCGGCATTGCGGTCGACGTCCGGGCTGGTGTTAGTCCATGCCGGCGACTTGGCGGCGATTCTGACCAATCTTCAAGAACATGATGTGCTCTTTATCGATGAGATTCACCGCCTGCCCGCCTCAGTGGAGGAAGCGCTGTATCCGGCGATGGAGGATTTTCAGCTGGATCTGGTGATTGGACAGGGGCCTGCCGCGAGAACCGTCAAGCTTGATTTGCCTCGTTTCACGCTTGTGGGGGCGACGACCAGGGCCGGTTCTCTGACGTCCCCGCTGCGGGACCGATTCGGCTTGGTCTATCGGTTGGAGTTTTATGGGCCGTCCGAACTGGAAGCGATTGTGACGCGCTCGGCCGGGGTGTTGGGTATTGGGATCGACCCGGCGGGAGCTGCGGAGATCTCACGCCGAGCACGCGGCACACCGCGGATCGTCAATCGGCTGATTAGGCGGATTAGGGACTATGCCCAAATTAAGGCCGACGGGTATATTACCGAACAGGTAGCCAAAGAGGGACTATCTTGGGTGGGGATTGATGAAGCGGGCTTCGACGATATGGACCGCAAAATCTTGGAAACCATTATGGAGAAGTTCAACGGGGGACCGGTCGGCGTGGAGTCCTTGGCCGCCGCGGTTCAGGAAGACAAGGGCACCATCGAGGATGTGTATGAGCCGTATCTGATCCAAGCCGGGTTTCTGGATCGCACCGGTCGTGGCCGACAAGTGACTCGTTTGGCGTATGATCACTTCAAACGGCCTTCTCCCTTGCTGATGTAACCCAGCATGTTTCATTTGTTCACAACTTCTGTGCAAGCGCTATCCTTGCAATAGATTCAATCATTCCTGTAGAATTCACCACTTGTCTCAGAGATCCCCGTTCCCCTACGGGGATGAGGAAGCCCTCCCACACTTGGTTGCCCGAGGCGAGACTCAGCATGCCCAAAGATATGTCAGAATATCGCAGGGATATCGATAGGATCGATGATGAAATCATTCGACTGCTCAATGAGCGCTCAAAGAGCGTTATTGAAATCGGAAAACTTAAGAAGCAAATGGATGCCGCGGCCAATCTCCACACCGCGGGTCGGGAAGCTGAGATCATCGAACGGCTCACGAAACTCAACACCGGCCCGTTCCCAGGCGAGGCTATCCGATCGGTCTACCGAGAAATCATGTCGGCGTCTTTATCGCTTGAGTCTCCTCAGAAAGTAGCGTATCTGGGGCCCCGGGCCACCTTTACCCACATGGCCTGCATGCAGAAGTTCGGGTCTTCCGTCCTGTATGTGCCCGTTCAGAGTATTAAAGAAGTATTCAGCGAAGTGGAGCGCGGCCGGGCTAATTTCGGCGTAGTGCCGATTGAAAACACCACGGAAGGGGTCGTGAATCATACCCTCGACATGTTCATCGATTCCAACCTGCTGATTTATGGGGAGATTCTTCAGGAGGTTTCACACCATCTCCTGTCAAAATCAGGACTGATCGAAGACGTGAAGAAAATCTACTCCCATCCGCATGCCCTTGCGCAATGCCGGAACTGGTTAGAGACCAATCTCTCGCATGTCCCCGCGGTCGAAGTGGCCAGCACCGCTCGGGCCGCCGAACTGTGCATCGATGAACCGGCTTCGGCAGCCATTGCGTCTGAGTTGGCCGGCCAACTCTACGGACTCAAAGTGATTAAGGCCCGTATCGAAGACAACTTGAACAATTTCACCCGCTTCCTGGTTTTGTCTCAGAGGCCGTCGGAGCGGACAGGGAAAGACAAAACGTCATTGATGCTGTCGGTGAAGGATAAAGTCGGCGCTCTCTATGACTTGCTCCGCCCGTTTGCCTCGCACGGAATCAATATGACGAAGATAGAATCCCGCCCCTCGCAGCGCAAAGCGTGGGAGTATATCTTCTTCGTGGATGTCGAAGGACATATCAATGAAGATCGGGTCAACAAGGCCGTTGAAGAAGTGAAGTCGCGTTGCCTCTTTATGAAGATTTTAGGTTCCTACCCGGTCCATAGCTGATCATTATGGCACTACAGGTCCACCCTGATATCCGATCTCTGAGTCCCTACGTTCCCGGTAAGCCGATCGATGAACTACAACGGGAGTTGGGACTCACCCGCGTCATCAAACTTGCGTCCAATGAGAATCCGTTGGGTCCTTCACCGAAGGCTTTGGCCGCGCTGGGTGGTGCGCAGGATATGCTGCATCGATATCCGGACGGAGGTGCCTATCGGCTGCGGCAGGCGATTGCCGACCGTTGGAAAGTAGCTGGAGAACAGGTCATACTGGGTAATGGGTCCGATGAAATCCTAGGTTTGTTGGCCAGGACATTTTTGACTCCCGGTGATGAAGCCATCATGGCCGATCACACGTTCGTGATCTATAAGATGGAGGTCACGGCTGTCCACGGCAAGCCGGTGGTTGTCCCACTCGTCAACTGGATCCACGATCTCGAGTCCATGGTACGTGCCGTGACGCCTCGGACACGATTGCTCTTTGTTTGCAATCCAAATAATCCGACCGGGACCATGGTCTCGGCGGAGGCGGTCGATCGGCTCATGGCCGAAGTGCCTGAAGATGTCATCGTCGTGTTCGATGAAGCGTACTTTGAGTATGTCCGCAATCCGCAATTTCCCGATTCGATGGCGTATGTGAGGCGGGGGCGGAACGTAATCGTCTTACGGACATTTTCAAAGATCTATGGACTGGCGGGGCTGCGAATCGGATACGGCATCAGCACGACGGAGATCATCGACTTCCTGAATAGAGTTCGGCCGCCATTCAATGCCAACAGTCTTGCCCAGGCAGCCGCCCTGGCTGCATTGGGAGACGACGAACATGTGGCCAAAAGCCGGGCCGTCAATGCCGCCGGTCTGGAACAGATGGAACGGGGACTGCGCGCGCTTGGAATAACGCCGATCCCGAGCGAGACCAATTTCCTCTATTTTGACGCGAAACAGAATGGGCGACTGGTGTTCGAAGCATTGCTCCGAGCGGGAATTATTGTCCGACATATCGATGGAACCATGCTGCGTGTCACCATCGGTCAGCCTGATGAAAATGCTGCCTTCCTCCACGCTCTCAAGGAAGTATTGCCTGGGGGAAGAGAAGAAAAAGTGAGGGAATTATGATTATCGTGTTGAAACCTGAAGCCTCGGAAAGCGAAGTGGACCACATTATCGACCGCCTGCGAGATCTGGGCCTCAAATCACAAATCTCCACCGGACAAGAACGCACCATCATCGGTGTCATCGGCGATGACCGAATCCTGCACAATCAACCTTTGACGGCACTCCCGGGGGTGGAAAGTGTTCTGCCGATCCTTGCCCCCTGGAAACTGGTCAGCCGGGAGTTTAAGAAGGAAGAAACGATCATCGACGTCGGAGGAGTCAAAATCGGGGCGAAAAAGCTGGCTATCATGGCGGGACCCTGCGCAGTCGAACGCCTTGAACTTACGGTGGGGATTGCGCATGAAGTGAAGGCGTCCGGAGCCACGATTCTTCGTGGAGGGGCCTATAAGCCCAGGACCTCGCCGTACTCCTTTCAAGGGTTGGGCCGTGAGGGGCTGGACTATCTGGTCGAAGCACGGAAACAAACCGGGTTACCGGTCGTCAGCGAGATTCTGGACACGAGGGACATCGAGCTCTTCCTTGAGAAGGCGGACATCATCCAGATCGGTGCACGGAACATGCAAAACTTCGAGCTTCTCAAGGAGGTCGGCGCGTACGATAAGCCGGTGCTTCTGAAGCGGGGCCTGTCGGCAACGATCAAGGAGTTTCTCCTGTCGGCCGAGTACATCATGTCTCGCGGCAACCAAAACGTGATGCTGTGCGAGCGGGGCATCCGTACGTTCGAGACTCAATATCGCAATACGCTGGATCTCGCGGCCATTCCCACACTGAAGGAGCTCTCGCATTTGCCCGTCATCGTTGACCCCAGCCATGCCACGGGGAAGTGGGACCTTGTGGCGCCGATGTCGAAAGCAGCTGTCGCGGCGGGAGCCGATGGTCTGCTCATCGAGGTTCATTCGAACCCTGAATGTGCGCTCTGCGACGGTGAAGAGTCCATCAAGCCCTCGAAGTTCAAAGCCTTGATGGGTGACCTTAGAAATATCGCGAAAGCTGTAGGCAGGGAATTATAAAAACGCCATGGGGGTCCATTTCAGACAGGTCGCGATTGTCGGTGTGGGGCTGATCGGAGGATCATTCGGTATGATCCTCCGGCGAAAGGCGTTGGCCGATCAGGTGGTCGGCGTTGGCCGTCGTATCGAGAATCTCAAGACGGCGGTTGCCGTAGGCGCGATCGATCGATACGTCGTCGACCCGCTGGAGGCCGTGCGTGGAGCGGACTTGGTCGTCCTGGCGACACCTGTCGATACCTATGAACAACACCTCCGTGAATGGGGTCATTGTCTCGCTCCCGGCGCGATCGTCAGTGACGTAGGCAGCGTGAAAGGAACCTTGGTCGAACGGTCGGAAGCTGCCATGCCGGAGGGTGTGCATTTTGTCGGAGCGCATCCCATTGCGGGGAAAGAAAAGACGGGAGTTGCGGCAGGGTCGGATCAATTGTTCAAGGGGGCGCGCTGCATTCTGACGCCGACACAGCGAACGAATCCGGAGGCACTCGATCGGATTTGCCGACTGTGGGAAGAGACCGGATCGACGGTCTTGACGATGGATCCACATCTGCATGACCAAATCCTTGGAGCCGTCAGTCATCTGCCCCATGTGGCGGCCTTTGCGCTGATGAATGCCTTGACCGAGCTTCGCGATCAGCAGGTACCCTCATTGGATCTTGCCGGTCATTCCGGAGGAGGCTTACGGGATACGACGAGGATTGCCGCGAGTTCCCCGGAAATGTGGCGCGATATTTTCTTGTGGAATCGAGATAATGTGGTGTCTTATATCGACAGATATATGCGGGCCCTGGAAGAATTGAAGCAATCGATCAAGGCTGGGGATGCAGCCGGAATCGAAAAGTTGCTTGAGCGGGCCAAAGGCGAGCGTGAAAAATTGACGAGTTCTTCTCCGAGTCACTCATGACCTCACTGACGATCACACCGGGCCGTCCGCTCAGAGGAACGACGACCGTTCCGGGCGATAAATCTCTCACCCATCGGGCTATCATTCTCACGGCACTGGCGGAAGGCACCAGTACCATCGCGGGCTATTGCCAAGGGGAAGATTGTCTGAATACCATGAGGGCCTTTCAGGCGTTAGGAATTCCCATCACGCAGACTTCAACCGAGTTGATCGTCAGCGGAAAGGGGTTTTGGGGGTTATCCGAACCAAGCGCGCCGATCGATTGCGGCAATTCCGGAACCGGCATCCGCCTGCTTACCGGTCTCTTGGCCGGGCAGGACTTTTTCTCCATCCTCACGGGCGACGAATCGATTAGACGGCGTCCTATGGGACGGGTCGTCAAGCCGCTGCGTGAGATGGGCGCCGTCATAGGAGGCCGTAAAGGCGGAGAACTGGCTCCCTTGGCGATTACAGGAACCGGCCTTCACGGTATCGAGTACAGTTCTCCGGTTGCGAGTGCGCAGATGAAGTCCTCGCTCCTGCTCGCCGGCCTCTTTGCTCAAGGGAAGACTCGATATAAGGAACCCCGTCCGTCACGAGACCATACTGAGCGGATGTTTCAGTTCTTCGGAATCCCCCTCGCAACAGAAGACGGTACGCTGGTCTTGGAAGGACGACCTTCAGTCGGATGGCGAGGTGTGGATGTGACCGTTCCCGGCGACTTTTCCGCCGCTGCATTCTTCCTGGTCGGAGCGACGATTGTACAGGGATCCGATATCACCATTCGCAATGTCGGGATGAATCCGACCAGAACCGGTCTCATCGAGGTCCTGAAAAACATGGGAGCCGACATTCAAGTGCGTGATCTGCGAGACACGGCCGGCGAGCCGGTCGGGGATCTTCGTGTGAAGTCATCCGCCCTGAAAGGTGTGACGATCAGCCACGACCTCATTCCGAAAACGATCGATGAATTTCCCGTCCTGTGCGTGGCTGCCGCCGTGGCGGAGGGAGACACCATAATTTCCGGAGCAGAGGAACTACGGGTCAAAGAGAGCGACCGGATTACGACGATGAGCCGCGAGTTGAAAGCCATGGGAGCTTTCATCGAGGAGCGGCCGGACGGGATGATCATTCGAGGTTTAGGTCGAGGAGGAGAGAACGGTCGGTTGAAGGCCGCGGATAAGGCGGAAAGCCATGGAGATCATCGCGTGGCGATGTCTCTCGCCATCGGCGGATTGACTGCGGAAGAGCGTATGACGATTACTGACACGAACTGCGTCGATACGTCATTTCCAAACTTCGAGAAGGTACTGGTCGATCTGTTGGCGCAGCCCGCGTGATGTGTAGCTCGAAATTGAGAGGCGGAGATTGATTATCGCGATTGATGGACCTGCCGGAGTCGGCAAGAGTACGGTCGCCAAATTATTGGCGGCTCGCCTTGGTTATCTTTACCTCGATACAGGGGCGCTCTATCGGGCCGTCGCGTGGAAAACCTTGCGGTCGAGGATACGTCCGACTGATCGTGAGCAGGTGACGAAGCTCTTGCCGGCCATCTCGATTCACATGCAGTTTCACAACGGAACGATGCAGGTCTTCCTCGATGGCATTGACGTCACGGGAGAACTTCGTACGCCTGAAGTGACCGAAGCAGCCTCCGTCGTGTCGGCTATCCCGGCCGTCCGAGAGTGGTTGTTGCCGATCCAACGTCAGATCGGTCAACGAGGATCGGTGGTGGCAGAGGGCCGAGACATCGGCACCAAAGTTTTCCCCACGGCTCCATACAAATTTTTTCTGGAGGCAGACGCAGACGTACGGGTCGCGCGGCGGCATCGTGAACTGGTCGCGGCGGGTTGTGACGGAACCGTTGAAACGACGTCCCGGGATCTGTCGGACAGAGATCGGCGGGATCGGACCCGTTCGGTCGATCCATTGTGTCCGGCGGGTGACGCGCGATTCATCGATACCTCTGCACTCAGTCCGGACCAGGTGGTGGAGCAGATGATCGCAGCGGTGTCGTCCGGGTCGTGAGCGGGATTGTCTACGGCATCCTGTGGGTTTTGGCACGAACCGTTAGCTGGATTTGTTTCCGGTATCGTGTCGAAGGCCAGGTTCCTCGGAGCGGAGGGGTGCTGATCGCTGCGAACCACGCCAGCTATCTTGACATCCCTCTGCTCGGCTGTGGGATGAATCGAAGGGCGTGGTATCTGGGACGGAATGATTTATTTCCTGTCCCAATATTGAACGGCATGTTGCAGGCCTTGGGCTGGATACCGGTGAGGCTGGGGCGTCTCGACCGAGAAGCGTTTGGGAAAGCGATCAATCTGATTCGGTCGGGGAAGGTGGTGGTCATCTTCCCGGAAGGCGGACGCAGTCAGGATGGCCACCTTCGGCACCCGAAAGCGGGTATCGGAGTCATCGTGTCGCAGACAGGCTGTCCGGTCGTTCCCGCGTATTTGAAGGGGACGTTCGATGTCTTACCGCCAGGAGCTCGTTGGCCGCGGTGGCATCAAGTAACGGTACGATTCGGGGCTCCTATTCAGTTCGAAACGCGAACCCAAAAGGAGAGGGCGGAAACCAAACAGTTCTATCAACAGGTCAGCCGTACGGTGATCGAGCATATTGCAGCCTTGGGTCAAGTTCCCCTTCCAAAGGGGAAAGATGGCCAGGCCCTCGAAACACCGAACAGGCCGGCCGCCGACGCTCACAACGCTGAGTGAGCCCGGCAATTCCACCATCAGCACCCGACGAAAGTCGGAAGAGTAGGACGTTCATATGGGTACGGTATCCAACAGCAGTGACGCGCAGTTAGACCGCAATGCCTTGGCGGCATTGTACGAAGAAACCTTCCGTAACCTTGAAGAAGGCACGATTACCGAAGGCCGTGTGGTGGCTATGACGAAGGACAAGGTCATCGTCGATATCGGCTACAAATCGGAAGGCATGATCCCGAGCGATCAGTTCCCTTCCGAGGAACTGCACAACTTGAAAATCGGCGACCGGCTCCAGGTCTATATCGAGGAATGTGAAGACGCAGACGGCAATCTCGTTCTTTCCAAGGAAAAAGCGGACAAGATGAAAATTTGGGAAGAACTCGAAAAGCTCTACAAAGAAGAGAAGAGTATCGAAGGGAAGATCGTCTCGCGCATCAAGGGCGGCATGATGGTCGACATCGGCGTCAAAGCGTTCTTGCCGGGCTCGCAAATTGATCTTCATCCCGTTCGGGATTTGGATGGGCTCGTTGGAAAGACCTTCCCCCTCAAGATCATCAAGATCAACCACAGGCGGGGCAACGTGGTGGTCTCGCGCCGCGTGCTACTGGAAGAGACGCGGGATAAAAAACGGCAGACGACGCTCGCCAATCTTAAAGAAGGGCAGCTCATTCAGGGCACCGTCAAGAACATCACCGATTATGGGTCGTTTATCGACCTCGGCGGGATCGACGGGTTGCTGCATATTACCGACATGTCCTGGGGTCGAGTCGGACACCCATCGGAAATGTTTACGGTGGGAGACAAGGTTGAAGTCACGGTGTTGAAATATGATCGTGAAACGGGCCGTATTTCGCTGGGGCTCAAACAGAAGAGCGCGGATCCTTGGACCAATGTTGCCGGCAAATATCCCGTCGGTACCAGGGTCCGTGGTCGTGTGGTGAGCCTGACCGATTATGGAGCGTTCGTGGAACTTGAGCCGGGGGTTGAAGGATTGGTGCATGTTTCCGAGATGTCCTGGACGCACGAAGTCCGACATCCATCGAGAGTCGTCGCGGTCGGTGATCAAGTGGAAGCTGCCGTGCTGAACGTGGATCCCGCGAGCCGCAAGATCTCATTGGGCATGAAACAGACGGCGCCAAACCCCTGGGACATGATCGAGGGCAAATATCCCATCGGGACCCGCATCGAAGGAAAGGTGAAGAGTCTGACCGATTTCGGTGCCTTTGTCGGGCTTGAAGAGGGAATCGACGGGCTCATCCATATTTCGGACATGTCATGGACCAAGCATATCAAACATCCCTCGGAGCTCTTCAAAAAAGGGCAAAAAGTGGAAGCGGTCGTGTTGCGCATCGACAAGGAAAAAGAGCGGCTCTCGTTGGGGTACAAGCAGTTGGCTCGCGACCCTTGGGATGAAGCGATTCCGTCTCGGTATCACGTCGGTGATTCCGTGACCGGCAAAGTGTCGAAAGTCGCCGATTTTGGAATCTTCATCGAAATGGACGGCGGGGGGGAAGGGCTGATCCATGTCAGCGAATCCGGTCTTGAACCTCCCGCAAAGCTGGAAGAAAAGTTTAAGTTGCAGGACGACGTGACGGCGAAGATAATCAAAGTCGATCGAGAGGAGCGCAAGATTGCCCTCAGCCTTCGCGACCATCAACTGGACTGGGAGCGCAAGCAGGTTGACGACTATCACTCGACGCAAGGCGTGCTGGACCAGAGTTTGGGGCGGGCCGCCAAGCAGAGCCGAAAACGGTCCCATTCGGAAGATCAAAGCTAAGACCACCCGCTTCAGTCAGGGAATGGGATATGGGCTATGGCAGATGAAGTGACACCGGCGGAACGTCCGCGAAAGCACCATCTGTTGCGGAAAGTGTTTTGGATTTTCACCGTGGGGCTGGGGGTGTTGATCCTGATCAATCTGTTTTTCCCAGATCTTGATTTATCATCCGACGATCGAATAGCCCTGATTCGAGTTGAAGGAGTCATTTTGGATTCTCAAACGACTGTCGGGGAGTTGAAGCGATTCAGCGAGAATCCTTCCGTGAAGGCTATCGTCATCAGAATTGATAGTCCCGGAGGCGGTGTCGTACCATCGCAGGAGATTTACGATGCGGTCAAGCGGGTCAGGAGTAAGAACAACAAGGCGGTTATCGCGTCGATGGGGAGCGTCGCCGCATCGGGAGGGTATTACATCGCCGCCGCCACTGATCGGATCGTGGCGAACCCCGGGACACTGACCGGTAGCATCGGCGTCATCATGGAAACGGCCAACGTGGAAGGATTGCTTCAGAAGATCGGGGTTGAAGGGGTGGTCATCAAGAGCGGGAAGTACAAGGATGTGGGTTCACCTCTCAGGAAGATGAGCGCGGATGAAAGAAGTTTGTTG
>CAYXKP010000146.1:0-11854 GCA_964465695.1 uncultured Nitrospira sp. | reverse complement strand
ATCTTGCATCGAGCACATTGAGCTGTGCGGTCTGACAATCCTGCTCAATGACATCGCGCACATCCATGGGCAAGGCCTGCATGGCCCGCCCCACGATCCCGCCGCCACAGGTCTTGTACCGAGGCAGCGCGGCTTTCTCGATCACGGCGACCGCCATGCCCGCCTTCGCGAGCTTCCACGCCGCGCAAGCCCCGGCCGGTCCACTGCCGACCACAATGACGTCATACGTGCGGTTCAAGGCGCCACTCCATTATCAAAAGGCGCGATACACCTCGCGGCGATGGCGAACATAGTGGACGACGATCACCAAGACTCAGGATCGACTTGGCACACGACGCGATAATCGCTTATAGCTCACCATGGGGCGCCGTGTCGAGAAATCCCATGGGGAGAACCAGCAGGATGGTATTCATTCTCATGAGCCTCTGAGACCCGGTGTAGGCTTCACTTGTGGTAGCCTACGAGGAGAGGCGGTCTTTCCTCGATAGAACAGGCCAAGAACCTTGGTCGGGTGGTTCACCTGACAAGCGGAAGGGGATCGGGATAGTTATGATGCGTGTCGTCCTACTTTTGATCATTGTTGCCCTGGTCCTTGTCGGGCCACAGCTTTGGACCAAGCGCGTGTTTGCCAAACATAGTACCCCTCGTGCCGACTATCCGGGAACCGGAGGGGAATTGGCCCGGCACCTGCTCAATCGGTTCGACATGCAGCACATTACCGTCGAACCAACGGAGACAGGCGACCATTACGATCCTGTCAGCAAAACGGTCCGCCTGACGCCCTCGGTCTTTGAGGGCAAATCCCTCACGGCGATTACGATCGCCGCCCATGAGATCGGACACGCCATTCAGGATCACTTGGGGTACCAGCCGCTCACGGAGCGGACAAAGCTTGTAAAAGTCGCACAGGGCGCGGAAAAGATGGGGGCGATTTTGATGATGGGAATTCCGGTCGCGGCAGCCGTGGCTCGAACGCCGGTCGCGAGTGTCGTCGTCATGATGGCAGGAATGGCGACGATGGGGATTTCCACGCTGGTCCACCTCGTGACGCTACCGGTCGAGTGGGACGCCAGCTTCAGGCGCGCCCTCCCCCTGCTCCGGCAGGGCAATTATCTATCGCCTGAAGATGAGCAGGGGGCTCGCAGCATTCTCACCGCCGCCGCGCTGACCTACGTGGCAGCCTCCCTCGCCAGTCTGCTGAACCTATGGCGCTGGATCGGGTTTCTCCGGCGATAGACTCGACCGCGGCAATATAGAATTCTGACCCCGTTTTTTCACCCACGCGGACCATCCGATCCTGCCCAGCATCACTGATTGCCACATGTCGAGCACCAGCTTGCTTCTCGACACGGGGTACCGTCAGCGAAGCTTCAAAATTGGCGTAGCCATGTGAGACGAGGCATGGGTCCTGCCAAAAAACCGAGAAATACTTATGCCGGGCTAGTATAGTGGTGACACTCGGCAAGTACTATGCATTCCGGCGCGGGAATCGAACCATGCTCGTACACATCGTTGCGGACTACGGCACCGGTGATCTCGCGTTCGCCGAGGTCATCCAACGCATCAAGGTCCACTTGCCGGATGCCGAACCGATGCCTCTCCCGGTGCCGGCCTTCTCGACGCTAGCGGCCGGGTTTTGCATCGCGCAGCTCGGCCTCCATGCCGCGACATCAGGCACACTCATCTATCACAACGTCGCGCCCCGCGAAGACGATCCCTCAGTCCGGCCCGGGAACGCCGGCGAACGTTTAGCCTATGCCCGACTGCCTACGGCACGCGCGTGATCGGCGTGAATGCCGGATACGCCCTGTCCTTCATCAAGGACGTCGCGGAGAAACTTCGATGGGCGGCCTCGCCGACCGAAGGCAGTCAATTTCGTTCCCGCGATATTTTTCCCCAAACGGCGGCCGCCATCGCACTCGGGTCCCCAGGTGCGTTGGGCGACGACATCGATCGGCGTCTGATTCCCGATCCTCCGGCTTCGGTGATCGCATACGTCGATGGCTACGGCAACATCAAGACCACGATTGCCTACGACCCGGCACGCGTCCGGCCCGGCAAGCGCATTCAGATTCGCATTCTTGATCAGGGCCACGAGGCTATGGTGAGCGACGGCGCCTTCGCCGTGCCGCAGGGCGACATGGCCTTTGCTCCCGGCAGCAGCGGCTGGCGCACCCAAGAAGGCAGAGACGTGCGGTGGATCGAAGTCTTCCTCCGCGGCGGAAATGCCTGGGAGCGGTTTGAGCGGCCTCCGATCGGCTCGCACATTGTCATCAGTTCGTAGTACTTCCGTCTTTCCCCTTGAATACCTTTACCGCTTCCACATGATCTCTCCCGATCTCCTCAGTCGCCAGCTTGGCTGGGTCTTGGAATTTATTCTGGGGACTTGTTGAAGATCAGCCCGAACGGGCCTTCTCGTTGCCGAGCTTTTCCAGGCTGTGGCGAGGGCTCTTCCTGCCCCACTTAACTCTCGGAGCCAGATAAGTACCTATGTTTAGAATAGCTAGTTGGTTAGACGGACTTGAAAAACTAGCCCGCCTGGAGATCGTGGATCTGGTCGATGAGGCGTTGGAGTTTTGTGACGGCGTGACGTCGTTGGTCGGGAGTCACCTGTTGATCAATGGCCAGTGCCATGGTCTTGGCATTCTCGCGCATTTGGCGGACTGCGTTTTGATAGGACTGGGGCGCGGTCTGATCGTGGTATACGAACATGGTGCGGAGTTCTCGGGTTATCCGCTCGGGAGTCCTGGGCTGATGGAGAAGAGTCACGAGCTCCTGCCGGCGTTGCTGTTGGTAGGCCACCCACATCGGTTCCACATCGGGAAGCGCGAGGCTCCATTCCCGGATCTGTGCCTGCTGTTCCTTGGTCAACCCTCCTAGCCAGTCTTTCACGAAATCCAGGGTAGTCTGAGCTCGCTCCTTTAAGCGCTCCGGCGCAGGAGTCTGAATGAGGCCCACGGCTTTGGCGTGGTCCTTCTCCAAGGCCGATTCGAAGGTACGCACCTGCTGTGCATCGACCGAGGCGAGAAAGAATCCGCTGTCGGCCACGAGGCGTTCGAAGAGGTCGGTGCGCAGCCGATCGTAGGTCGCATAGGCCCACTCGACATCCGGCCCGCTGAGTCCCCGCTCGACCCGGTGACGGACCTCTCGAAGGAACGTTTCATATTGCGGGAGGGCCTCGTGCCGATGTCGGTCGAGCAAGGGGGCGAGTCGCTGCGCCACGTCATGGCGCTGATCACGATTGAGGTCGAAGTAATGGTCGAGCTTCCAGAGGATGATTCGGTCGGCGTAACGATAGGTCGTGGCCAGTGAGCAGCCGGTGAGAGCCGCCAATAGTATGGCGAGGCACCACGACCAACAGCTGCCCCGTCTCTTTCCTTTTCCCTCTCTTTCGGTCCGGCCACTCATAATTTACGCAGATATGTTCTCAAGGAACGCGCGATGATGCAAGGTGAGCCGAAAAAAACTGCTATGGGCTGGGCATCTGCACGAGCGAGCGGCCGGCAGACGTGAATCATCACGTAGGAATGTCGCGGGTGCCGTCGTAGGTTGTGCGGGATTGAAATGAGAATTTGACGAGGTCGCCGTCTCGAACCGGCGAATCTTCGGACCCGATCTTCCTGTTGATCGTAATGAGCGCTTCGCGGCTCGTAATGTACCGAAGCAAGGCGCCCAGTTGTGCGGGGTTCGCTTCAATCAGCTGTTTGACCGTGGTCGGGCCTGTCACCTGAAGTTCGAGCTCGTTCTCTTCGACTACCGAGCGCAAGGTCTGGCCAAAAATCTGTATCGACACCATCGAGCCCTCCACGAGTGAACCGACTATCCTGCTTCACGCGAGTCTGTTTCTCCTCTATACGACCGGCGAACGCGGACTCAGCTCTTCTCGCGTTCAGCCGCCTGATAAGAATCGTGTAGCAGCTGAGCGATATGTTTGACCTGTACCGACCCTTTCACCCCGTTCTTGAGCTGGATCATACAGGCCGGACAGCTGGTCGCGACCACGCTCGCTCCCGTTTGTGTGATGGCGCGGGCTTTCCGCTCGAAGATCTTCTGCGAGGTGGCGTAGTCTTTTATAAGATAGGTGCCCGCGCCGCCGGCGCAACGGTCGGCATCCGTCATCTCGACGAAATTAACTCCGGGCAATGACGACAACACAAGTCGCGGCTCTTTCGTCACCCCGGCCGCCCGCAGATGGCAGGAGGAATGATAGGTCACACGTGCCGTCGTCCCGTCGGTGTTGGCCATAGGTGGGTGCATCGGAGAGCGTACGACGAATTCCGCAATATGGACGACTTTCTTGGCGAGGTCCTCGGCTTGCCGCCGCTCAATGCCGTCTGGAAAGAGCGAGGGATAGTCTTTCAGCATCAGCGTACAGGAGGCACAGCCGGTCACGATCGTTTCGTAGGGGGCGAAGGATTTCATATTGAATCGCGCTCCCTCGCGTGCAAGGTCGACATGTCCGTAGGTTTGAATCGGAGTCCCGGAGCAACGTTGAGGCGGCAGAGCCGGCTCGACCCCATGTTTCTTCAACACTTCGATGACGGCCTCTCCTACCCCGTCGTCGAAATAGTTGGCGGCGCAGCCGTGGAAGTAGGCCACCGGACGGCTCGGCGAGGAGCCTGTTCCATCGGGAATTAAATGCGCATACCGTTCGCGCAAGTGTCGCGAGGCCAACTTCGGCAGCACGAGATCGTGCGGCAAGCGTGCCGTCGGGGCCAGGGCCTTCATGAGCGGTGTCGTGATGCGTTCGAGCAACCGTCTTATGAAGGGGCGATCCCAGATGGTTTGGGTGCGGGCGAGAATGCGCAAGAAGGCCTCGAACGAAGCTCCCTTTGCTTGACACCTGAAAATCCATCCGGCCAACCGGTTGGGGTACTGGGCCCGCTTTTGCAGAATCAGGTCTGACACGTCCACGCCGGCCGGGCAGATGGTTCTGCAGGACTTGCAGTTCAGACAGGCCTCCACGACCCGCTTGGAATTGAGATAACTGTAGTCTTTCGCGGTGACGATTTCGAACCAGCCCCGTGCACTCATGTCCTCCGACTGAAAGACGTCGTATACGGGACAGACCGAATTGCACTTCGCGCAGGTGGCGCAAGATTTTGAGAGCCTCGTGTAATCGATGTGGTCGGTGAAGGGGGCCTCGCTCAGCTTGATGCCGGGATTCAGCACGTTTTCCGGGTCGAACGACTTCTTCACGCGAATGAAGAGCTTGTAAAGGTCCTCCCCGAACATCCGCTTGACGAATGGGGCACGGACGCGGCCGTCGCCATGCTCGCCGCAGATTGATCCGCCGAAACGATCCAGGACCGTCGTATGGATGTCCTGATAGGCGCTCACCATCTTCTCAAAATCGCCATGATCGTTCACGTCCAACAAGGGAACGATGTGCGCATTTCCATTTCCAATATGACCGAAGATCGCCACCGGCACCCGCTGGCCGTCGAAAAAGTTCTCCAGGTACCGGATGAGCTCGCTGATGCGTTCGGCCGGCACGACGACGTCGTCCACGAAATTGATCGGTTTCTTCTTGGGATCGAATCGATAGAGCGTCGGGTACAACGCCTTCCGCGCTTTCCAAAGCTGCTCACGGCGTTCGGCATCAAACGCCAGCGTCAACTCCGACGCCAGCCTGTAGGATCGGCAGACGGCGGCCATGGCATCGGCCCGCTCGCGGAGGTCTGTGTCGAGTGGATCAGCATCCAACTCAATCAAGAGCGTCGCCGCCGCATCAGCCGGAATACCGTGCTTGCCTCGGCCGATCAAATTGAGCGTGTTGGCGTCCATGACCTCCAAGGCGCTAGGCCGGAGCGTCAGGAGTCGCGGCACCGCATCGCCGACTTCTTCCAAGCGTGTAAAGTGAATGAGCGCGGTCAGCGTGGCCTTCGGCTTGTCGACCAGGGTCAGCGTCGCTTCACTCATCACTCCCAGCGTTCCTTCGCTGCCGACGAATAGCTTAGGCAGGTCGAACGAGCCCCGTGCGAGTCCGTCGGCCAACTCAAAAAGATTGTACCCGCAGCTATTTTTACTGACCGTCGGTCGCTTCGCGGCGATGAGGTCCGCATGAGCCTGCGTCAGCACCAGGACGTCACGTAACGCCGGCACGGTCGTGAGCAGACGTTCCAGCGTCGGATCATCGAGGGCGTAAGCTCGCGCCTCGATCCAAGATGATGAGGCGAGGCACAACCGGAGATTCCGGACAGTGTCCTTGACGGACCCATAGCGAAGAGTGTGTGGCCCCGACGAGTTGTTGGCGATCATGCCGCCCAACTTGCACATGTCTCCGCTGGACGGATCGGGACCAAACAACAATCCCTGAGTGATCAGCCGTTTATTCAATTCGGTCAGCACGATGCCCGGCTGGACTCTGGCCCATCGTTCCTCTGAATTCACTTCAAGAACCCGATTCATGCGTGAGACGTCGAGAATGATTCCTGAACCGATGGCGGAACCGGTCAGATTGGTGCCGGCGGCCCGAGGCGTAAGAGGAATATTTCGAGACACGGCATAATGGATGGTCGCGGCGATATCATCTTCCGATTCGACGAGCACGACCGCCTGGGGCGGAATGCGATACAAGCTGGCGTCCACGGCATAGGCCGTGATCGTGGGCGCATCGTCCAAGACTTTTTGGGGTCCCAATAGCGCGCGAAGGTCCTTCGCAATTGCGCGGCTTCCGGTTGGCTGGATCAATGGAGATGAGGCTGTCATAAATCGTATCGTGCATCCTAGCAGGTGTTGAAAGGCCCCGTCTGCCACGCATTTTGAGTTGGCAAATGCGCGTTCAACAACCGGCTGATCAGAGCCGCTTGTTCGTCGTCTTGGATGCTCCTACAATGACCATCATCATGGACCGCCCCACGCTATTTATAGCTCGGCCATTGCCCCAACCAGTCATGGCTGCCATCCCTCGAAACTATCAGATGGTTGTCGGTCCGGCAGATCGGCCACCCACGGCGGAAGAACTCTGTCGGGGCTTTGCCCAAGCCGACGCGGTCATCTGTACGTTGAGTGACCACATCGATGCCTCGCTGCTCGCTCAAGCTAGGAAGCTGAAGATCGTTGCCAACTATGCCGTCGGCTACAACAACATCGACTTGTCCGCCGCAAGCCGGCGTGGCATCATCATCACCAATACACCAGATGTGCTGACCGATGCCACTGCCGATTTGACATGGGCGCTGCTGCTGGCTGTGGCCAGACGCGTCGTCGAAGGAGATAGCTGGGTGCGAACCGGCAGCTGGCCGGGATGGACTCCGACGCAGCTGCTGGGCGCGGATGTCTCCGGAAAAACGCTGGGCATCGTCGGCATGGGGCGCATTGGCCAGGCCGTCGCGCTACGTGCGTCCGGATTTCGGATGTCGGTAATCTATGCAGGCCGGCACCGTGTACCCGTCCCATCGGGCCTCACGTGGGAATGGCAACCGTTCGATACAGTCCTCGCGACATCCGATTTTCTTTCGCTTCATGTTCCTCTGACCGATGCGACCCGCCATTTGATCGGCCGACGTGAGCTTGCTTTGATGAAACCAACCGCCTACTTGATCAATACGTCTCGGGGACCGGTGATTGATGAAGCTGCGTTGGTATCGGCGCTTGAGGCAAGGACGATCGCGGCTGCCGGGTTGGATGTGTACGAGCGGGAACCGACGATCTCTGCCGGATTGATATCCCTGCCGAACGTGGTTCTTCTTCCTCATGTAGGGTCCGCCACACTCGAAACGCGTGTTCGTATGGGGCTCATCTGCCTCGACAATATCGCCGCCGTGCTGGACGGTCGACCGGTTCCGAATCGGGTGAATGAAGGGTGATCGCGGGAAAGAGGCGAAGCGCTACGGTGCATACCGGAAACCGTCGTTTCCTTGTTTCCCCTTTATGACCGCCAGTCGCTGCGGAACATCGTGAAATGAAGGGATCGACTGAAAGGCGTGAGCGGCCTTCTCCCACTGCTCCTCCGCTTCATACAGTAACCCCAACTCGTAGCGGACGGCTTGCCCCTTTGCCCCTCCGCAACGAGGATCAGCCAAGACCGTTTCAAGCCCTCGGATGGCCTGCGCGAGGTGCTGTTCTTCCTTGAGACAGACCGCGGTCATCAGCGCCGAATCGAGATAGAACGAGTCACTGTTCATCGATACCTGAAACTCTGCTTTGGCCTCCTCATACAGGCCCATGTTCTTGTACGCCACGCCCAATGCATAATGCGCTTCGTAATCGAGTGGCATAGCCGGTTCCTTCACGTCCGCAGGCGCAGCAGCGTCGGGTTTGGCGAGGACAGATGGTTCCGTTGAAGTCCGGTCGGCAGCGTGGGCGACGGGCAGTACGGAATCTTCGGCTTTGTGTGCTTCGCTCGTTTGCGATGCGGGTGAGTTTCCCACAGACAAAACCTTCACCGGCTCGTCCGTGTATAGCGGTGAGTCTTCCTGCGAATCTGTCGTCGACTTGGAAACCGGTGAAGCCTTCGTCGTCTGGACGGAGGGGGCAGTGACCGATAGGGCATGAGTGCCATGTCCATTCGAAGGCACGTTCGACTCGACTCCGCTTTTCTTCGGCCCACTGTCCCCCGCGAACGGGTTGCCGTCGTCCGGCGCTGCGCCGGCAAGGGAAAATTCTCGATCACCTTTCATGTGACCGTTTGGCAGGACGGTTCGAGCACTGCCTGAATTCGTGTCCAGCGATCCGTCCCCTGTTGGATTGATGTGGTTCGACGAGGCCTCAGTCTCCGGCGCGTTTTGAGGAGAATCGATCGGTGGTCCCTTGGATCCCCCCGCCACCCTCTCCGCCAGTCGGTTCACGAACGTTTCATCACTGGAGAGGTGTCGTACTTTTTCGAAGAGTTCCTCATGCAAACTTTCCATGCCGGGCTCTGGATGCTCCAACAAGAGTTCGATCGCCTTCGCATATTGCAATGCCGCTTCTCTGCCATCGCCTTTTTCTTCATGCAGTTCTCCGTTCAGTTCCAACAACGGAACGGAGTTCGGATCAGCGGACAAGAACTCCTGGATCAGCGATTCAGCAAGAACCAGGTCATGCGCCCGCAACGCTGCTCCGGCCAAGAAGCGATATTCTCCCAGCGCTACTTGCACATCCCCGCGTTGCAAATGCAGCCGTGCGAGAAGTTGACAAACTTGAGGATTGCCCGGCTCCCTGGTGAGCATTTGGTTCAGGATCGCTTCCGCGCCGGCGTACTGCTTTTCATCGATGCGGCGAACGGCCTCAGCCAGCAGATCGACCGGTTCGGACGGCTTCTGCACCGGCGCGGGAGACCCGGGTTTGACCGCTTTGATCGATCCGGTTCCGCCTTTCTTCATGCTCTCCACGAATTGAGCCGCCTCGTTGTTCGCAGGGTCGATCCTGAGAACGGCAAGATACGCGTCTTTCGCCTCATCGTACCGTCCTTGCGCCGATCGCTCACGCCCCAACTGGAGATACACTCGGGTGGCTTCATCCTGCTGGTTTTCCTGGATACAGAGTTCAGCAACGCGCTGCTGCGCGTTGAGATTCGATGGATCGTGTTGGACGATCTTCTTATAGATTTCGAGCGCGTCTTTTCCTCGGCGCTCTTTCAGGTAGTACTTGCCAAGAGTGAGGTAATCCTGGACCGCGCTGCCGATGAGTCCGCGTTCAACGTTCAAGTCTCCCAGGTGACGATAGACTTCGTATCGGGAGGGATCACATTTAAGGACTTTTTTATAGGCAGCGATCGCTTTGAGGACGGCCCCTTCAGCGCGGAATGCCGAGGCCGCCTGCAAGAATGCAGAAGCGGCTTCCCCCGAAGCGTTTCGCTTTAATTGCAAATCCCCGATCGTATTATGAATGGTGCCGTCGGCTGGAGTTTCTGCGGCTAACTTCTTCCATTCGGCTATGGCCGCTTCGTATTGTCCCCGGGAGGCCAGGAGCTGAGCTTGCTGAAGAACTCGACTTCGATCCGGGGGCACAACAATACCTCCACGAACAGAGCAGCTAAACGCTAACAGCCTCAATGTGTTTTGTCTAGAAAATGGCGGAATCAGAACGGTAGAATGGCCGATCCTTTCGTCCAAGGATTAGGCCCTTCTACCATCTGCCATGCGGAACGGAGGTATGACGCTTTAAGATGCGGCGATTGCCGACTTGAGCACATTGGCCGCTTGAGGACCCTTGGCTCCTTGTACGATATCAAACTCGACGTTTTCTCCCTCTTTAAGGGTCTTGAACCCTTCGCCTTGTAATGCGGAGTAGTGGACAAAAACATCTTCTCCACTGTCCAGCCGGATGAACCCAAATCCTTTTCGATCGTTGAACCACTTAACCGTTCCTTTTGTCTTCACAGAAGCCCTCCTTTTTTCAACAACTACGACTGGTTACGTAGCGGACCCACTCAATCGCCCCTGCATCAAAACGGAAAATGTTTTTGACAAGAATCCGGCTGGTAGAAGGGACGGGCACCTGAAGGAATGATGCATCGCTCACGGAACCCATCATTTGAGTGGAAAGTCGCGCAGCATGTAACACAGCCTCCATGCTCTGTCAAGCGAATCTTTAAGGAGGAGATTTTCGGCTGTATTTACAGCCGAGAAGGACTTCCCTATAGTGGTCACAATTTCTCCGATCCAGACAATCTGTGATCTTACGAACGCTCCTCGATCGCTATATTTTCACGGAACTCCTCTCTCCGTTTGGTCTCAGCCTCGGCGCGCTTTGCTTTGTCATGTTGACCCGGGAACTCTTGCGCCTGGTCGAGCTGCTCGTGTCCAAAGGGGTCGGTTTCTGGGCGGTCCTCAAAGTGATCGCCATGCTGCTCCCCTCCGGTCTCGTGCTCACGCTTCCAATCGCAGGCCTGATCGCCTCGGTCACGGCATTCGGCCGGTTATCCTACGACAAGGAGTTGGTTGCCATGCGCGCCACCGGGCTCAGCCTATTTCGTCTCTCGCAGCCGGTACTCCTCTTCTCGATGTGTGTCTTTACTCTGACATTGGTCTTGTCTCAATGGGGGCAGCCGTGGAGCTCATTGAATCTCAAGAAGGTCGCTCTCAATCTCTTGAAAGATCATCTCGTTCTGGCTTTGGAACGAGGCACCTTTAATGAGCCGATTCCCCGTATGATGATCTACGTTCCGGAAGGAGAGCCGGACCGTCCGGCCGAGGGAATCTTCATCTCGGATGAACGCTTGCCGGAAGAACCTCGCGTCATTGTGGCGGAGCAATACCACGTCTTTATGGATGCCGCCCATGCGCAAGTCGCGCTCCGGCTGGTCAACGGAGTCATTCATAGCCGCCCGCGCCAGATCGACCAGTATCGACAGATCGCGTTCGCCAGTTACGATCTCAAGATCGATCTGAACCTCAGCAGCTATTCAGCCACCGAAGAGCGCCCGTCACATGAACAAATCATGGCCCGGCTGGCCGAGTCCGGTGGCAAAGATGCCGGCTCTCTTCGTCGCCTGATGGAATACTATAAAGACTTGGCCTTTCCGACCGCTTCGCTCGTATTCTGTCTGCTCGGCGTGCCGGTCGGCATTGTCTCGAAGCGGTCCGGACGGGTCGGCGGATTTGCCGTCGGCGTGGGCATTATCATCGCATTTTATATCCTCAATGTCGGATGCGATTTCTTGGTAACGGCTTTGATCCTTCCTCCCTTTGCCGGCGCCTGGTTGCCGAATATCGTGTTTGTCATCATTACCGCGGTCCTGTTCTTCAGAATGAGCAGACAATAGCGCTATGACGATCCTCTTCCGCTATATCCTCCGCGAATACGCGAAAATTTTCGGCATGTGCTTTTCCGGCTTGGTGACCATCTATCTCGTGATCGATTTTTTTGAGAAGGTCCGCCGGTTCTTGCGCTACGACTCGGGAATCGTCCCTATCCTTCTCTACTT
>CAYXKP010000145.1:0-11876 GCA_964465695.1 uncultured Nitrospira sp. | reverse complement strand
CCAGAAATGTATGCTGTACAGCCGATGCGGGAAATGTCCAGTGTCGCACAATGCCTAACCCCGCATCCCACTAAACACTACGTTAAAAGCGCGCGATGCCGGTGACATGTGCGGCGAATGGTGGACCACAACGGAATATGGGCAGCTTGGCTTCGTTGTGTTTCATAAGCACGCCTGCTAAGGGATCACGTAGTTGCTGCTCATTGAAAGGCCGATAACTCTGGCGTTATGCTCGGAACATTCGACGGCGTGTTAGATGGACAGAAATCGGCAGATCTGGATCTTATGCGGATCGGCCTGTTAGGCCTAGTCACGTATGCCAAAAGGTTTAGAGCCAGGAGAGGTTGCGAAGCTCAACTACAACGAGCTTTGCTACGCGCATATTGTTACCAAAGCCGGCGAGCAGCAGATTCTTACTGCTGACCCTTGGGCGTTCGTCCAACGGGCCCTAAATGAGAGACTTGCCAAGAAGCGTGGAAAGAATCGAGAGAACTTAGAGCGGGCAGTTTACTTCGCAGATCTTGCCGAAGATTTCTATGCCGCCGCGGATCGGGCGGATCTCCCCACGAAAGGGACGTTGACGTATTACTTCATGCTTAACTTGGCGAAAGCCTACATCGCCGCAAAAGGTACCGAGCTTGAAAAGAAGCAAGAAATTCATGGGTTGTCCTTAGAACACGGCGTTACGCAGACAGTAAAAGTCCATTCACCAACGACTGAGGTGGTGAACATCTTCTTCGAGTTCTCAAAAGCTTTAGGAGCGCCCGTCTCTGCTATTAGCACGGTAACGCTATTGGAAGCCTTCGGCCAGATCCCAGAGCTCCACAGTTTGTATGTCAGCCTCGGGCATTCGACGAAGAGGAAGCTACTTCCAATCGAATACAAGTTCTTGGTAAACGGAGCGCGAGACCGGTTGTTCGTGGAACTGAGCTACCAGAAGAAACACGAGACGAAGGTCGATACGTCCAAGTTTTTGAAGGACGTGCGAGCAACTTATTTCCGGGACGGATATCCCCGAGACGGATGGATTGTGTATCGCAGTAAGAGGAGGCGTCATGCTACGAAGGCCAACATGGCTGACTGCTACGCAAGATTCATCAGTGAGTCGCGAAAGTTCAATATCGTCTCATTACTCACCCGGAACGGGTATAGATATTACTGTGATCTTCGACCAGGCCCATTGCATCACCTATCCTATTCGCTATTAGCGATGTTTTACGTTGGCGCCGCCGCCCGTTACCGACCCCTTGAGATTAAGGCGGTTCTCGTGGGTGATCTTCGGCCCTTAGTGTCTGAGCTGGTGACTATCACCCCCAAGCAATTCCTCTATCAAGTTACATCCCTTCTGACAGAGAAGGTGTGCCTTATCCCGTTCTCCGAAATCTAGGGAAAGCGGTGCGCCCCTGAGCGCCGTCGTTCAGACGTCGCACGATCACAAGGACAAGTATCGATGTTTCGCTACTTCTTCGAGGTCTTCAATTTCCACAAAGAACCGAATTGGTCTCAGAGATGATCGTGAGAGTGGTGTTGAGCAGCGAAGTTACCGGAGAGGAGTACATGGATGAAGAAATAGGGGCCAGAGAGTCATTTCGTTGACAGCCAAATCAATCGTGAAGTAAGTTGCCTTCATCTGTGGTGCGCGAGGTCTCCTAACCATGGCCCGTCCGCCTCGACTCAGCCTCCCGTCGTATCCCCATCACGTCATCCAGCGTGCCTCAATCATCGGCAGCCGAGTAGGCTTTTAGTTGATAAGGAGAAACGCGGGGCCGTTATGCGACAAATTCTTGGCAACTTAGTAACCTGAAGAATGATCTACTTCATCAAGAACGTTGTAAACGGCCAAATCAAGATTGGCTTCGCGGATAGCCCAAACAAACGATTGACTGACCTTCAAACTGGGTCCACGGATAAACTAATCTTGATTAGAGCGATCGACGGTGACAAAACCACTGAAGCTGCTCTTCATGAGCGATTCGCAGTGCATCGACTTCAAGGTGAATGGTTTACGCCCGCCGACGAGATCCTTCAGTTCATTAAGGGTAAGGGAGACAAGTCACTTGAAGGAAAGTTCTTTCATAGTTTCAAAAACGGTGAAATCGAATGGCAGGGTTACGTTGTTGCTGAACAAGCTGATGGCTATTACCTGGTTCAGTTGTTCGAATGGGTTCTGGGAGATCCTTCAATCCAGAAGGTGGTTCATGTTGGCGCCATGGGTGACTGGGAGTTTTATAGTTCTGACGACGAAATGAACGATGCGTACAGTCGACGCACTGGGCAGTCGGGGAAAAGCCCTTTGAAAGTGTTCACGGAAGCTCAAGAAAAAACCAAAAGGGAATCAAAATTATAGTGGCCGCATAACATCGAGTTGGAGCCGTCATGCCCCGCTGTCTCTGCTATCGTCTCCGCAGCGTGCGGCTCAGTACGCACTATTGAAACGGCGTCTAATTTATAAGAAGGCGTACCGACGATTTGTCATTTCTTCGAGGTCGACTAGCTCCACGAAGCCCAATTGCTTCAGCTAATCAGGAGAGTGATGCCGAGCAACAAAATTATAGGGATTCACTGTCATGAAGTACGTGGATGAATTTCGCGATCGGGCGGTGGCGGCGGCGCTGGCGGAGCGGATCAAGAAGACGGTGCGTCGGCCTTGGACGATCATGGAGGTCTGTGGGGGACAGACCCATGCAATCGTCCGATTCGGGCTCGATAGTCTGTTGCCACAGAATCTCTCGTTGGTTCATGGACCGGGCTGTCCGGTCTGCGTGACCTCGGTGTCGTTGATCGATCAGGCTGTTTGCCTCGCATCCTTGCCCAATGTAATCTTCTGCTCGTTCGGCGACATGCTGCGCGTTCCAGGTTCCCGTGGGGACTTGTTCGGCGTCAAAGCGGCGGGCGGAGATATTCGGATCATCTATTCCCCGCTGAATGCACTCGAACTGGCTCGAAAGCATACTGATCGCGAGGTGGTCTGTTTCGCCGTAGGGTTTGAAACCACTGCGCCGGCCTGGGCCATGGCGGTCGCGCAGGCAAAGCAATCGGGGATCACGAACTTCAGCTTGCTGATTGCCCATGTGGTGGTGCCCCCGGCGATGGAGGCCATCCTGTCGTCGCCGCAGAATCGGATCCAAGGATTTCTCGCTGCAGGCCACGTCTGCACGGTGATGGGCTATGAGGAGTACGAGGCCCTCGCGCAGAGGTATCGGGTGCCGATCGTCGTGACCGGGTTCGAGCCGCTGGATGTGCTGGAAGGTGTCGCCATGCTGGTAACTCAGTTGGAAGAGGGACGTGTCGAAGTCGAGAACCAGTATGTGCGATCCGTGAGCCGGGAGGGGAATCGACCGGCAAGGACCATTGTCGATGAAGTGTTTGAATCAGCGCCGCGAATTTGGCGGGGCATCGGCGAGATTCCGGCGAGCGGCCTGCGCCTCAAACCCGCTTACCGTCCCTACGACGCTGAGCTGAAGTTTCAGCGTGAACTGGCGCAGGTCGCGCAAGGGAACGAGGATCCGGAATGCCGGAGCGGGCTGGTCCTCCAAGGCTTGCTCAAACCGATGGACTGCCCTGCCTTCGGGGTTCGATGCACGCCGGAGCAGCCGTTAGGCGCGCCGATGGTGTCCAGCGAAGGAGCCTGCGCCGCGTATTATCGGTACCGAAGCCATGCGGCTCGTGAAGCGTGAAACGTGAAGCGTATCTCGTTATGTATAGGGAAGGATAAGGTGGCGGTTGCTGGTTTCCGATCCTGAGTTTCGTGGTGGCAGCCATGTCAAACTTGAAACGTGAAACTCGAAGCTTGTAACTCAGGATCGAAATGCGAGATAGGAGCGACGAGATACGAAAGACGGCCATGAACAACAAACCCTATGAACCCTCCTGCCCGTTGCCGATCTCGGCAAAGAACACCGTACAACTCGCGCATGGCGGCGGTGGTCGGCTCATGCAGGAGTTGATTCGGGACGTCTTCGTGCGGGCCTTTCACAATCCCATGCTGGAGTCTCTGCACGACGGCGCAACATGGCCAATGGACAAGGGGACGCTTGCGTTCACCACCGATTCCTATGTGGTGCAGCCGCTGTTTTTCCCGGGCGGTGACATCGGGAGTCTGGCGGTGAACGGCACGATCAACGATCTGGCCATGTGCGGCGCGATGCCCCTGTATCTGAGCGCGGGATTCATTTTAGAGGAAGGACTGAGCCTGGATGTGCTGCAGCGAGTCGTGCACTCGATGGCCGAGGCCGCGCGAGCGGCGGAAGTGCCGATCGTCACCGGCGATACCAAAGTCGTAGATCGCGGGAAGGGCGACGGGATTTTCATCAACACGACCGGGGTGGGCTTGGTGCCGACCGGGGTTCGTGTGTTGCCGACGTTGATCCAGCCGGGCGACGCGATTCTTGTGAGCGGGGATCTCGGTTCACACGGTGTAGCGGTGCTTAGCGTGAGGGAAGGTTTGACATTCGCCGGGAATGTCGAAAGCGATTCCGCGCCGTTGCATCGCCTCGTCGCGGACCTGGTCGACGGCGGCATCGACATCCATTGCTTGCGTGACCTCACCCGTGGCGGGTTGGCCAGTGTGTTGAATGAACTGGCGGTTGCGGCGAAGGTGGGCATGACCGTGGAAGAGTCCGCCATTCCAGTGAACGAACCGGTACGCGGAGCCTGCGAACTGCTGGGACTCGATCCATTATATGTAGCGAATGAGGGACGGTTCGTTGCGATGGTACCGGCTTCGCAGGCAAAAGTCGCCCTTGCCGTCATGCATCGGCATGGCGTAGCGAAACAGGCGGCTTACATCGGCTACGTGACAGACCGTGATCCTCCTATAGTGGCCCTACGGACTGTTGTCGGCACACATCGGATACTGGATCTGTTATCGGGTGAGCAGCTACCGCGAATTTGTTGATTCATGAAGCGGGGCGGAGAACCGCTGTTTGTGGCAAGTACTAACTCCTATGCCGTCCCTATAGTGGTTGCTGCGTTTGCTAACTCCGGGCTTTGATAGTTTCATTTCTGCTGTAGCATTTCGCGACAGCTTTTCGTAGGCTTTCCGTAGAATTTTTCCCGATCTCCAGGATGGAATCTCCTCACACGCAGCGTGGGGCTCGGTCTTTCAACAGCGTCCGGTTTATCAAAGAACAAACGCAGGATATGCACCGATGGCATAATGGTTGAGCATCGGTCTTCTAGGTAACAAGAGGGAAGAAATTATGCCGTCACCATTTTTAGTCCTAGCCGTGTCGTTTACTCTATTGAGCGTGACTGTTTCGCATGCCGTTGCGGAAGTGAAGAGCAGCGAGAAAGCGTTGCGCGAACACTACGACTTGCAGGAAGGAAAGCGCCTCTATGACCAGTATTGCCGGTTTTGTCATGGAGAACAGGGAAAAGGAAAGGCCTATGACGTGACTCCTCCCCCGGCGGATCTCACCAGTCCAGCCGTACAAAAGAAGTCGAACGTTGAGTTGGCGCAGACTATTCATGAAGGTGAGCAGGGTACCGCAATGGGCGCTTGGAAATGGACGTTATCGGAAAAAGAGAAGCAGCACGTTTTGCTGTATATCCGCTGGCTGGCTCGATGACGAGGGTTGACTGGATCGTAAATAGGTATGTTGTGGGGTGGGAGAGGCAGAGAGGAGGATGGCTGCTGCGTCGAGCGCGAATCAGCGCAAGGTCACGTGTAGTAAGTTGCCTGCGCTCGATTGGCCATGGCATCGTGGTCGGGGCAATCACTCTCTCGGCGATCCTATTGCTTTCGGCCTGCGCTTCGCCTGTCGGAGGAATATGGCCGCCGCCACCGGATTCTCCTGCACAGACCATCATTGTTTCACTCGATACTTGGCATGCGATGATCGCGTTGCCGATTCATCATGCAGACAGCGACCGAGAATCAGTCTTCAGTTCCGAGGGCGGCACTCTCTCTCAACGCTCACCACTTAAGTCCGTGCACTCCTATGAAGAATGGGGCTATGCCGAGCGCGCCTGGTATGTGGAGGGAAAGACCGGTGTGATCGGGATCGTGCGGGCTCTGTTCTGGCCGACTGAAGGCGTCGTCGAAGTCGGTCACCATGATCGCGTATGGGCGGATCGTACGCCGCAACCACCCGCCGAACGGTTCGAGTATCGCGTGAGCGAAGAGGGCTATCGACGATTGCATCGTCATCTCCATTCCACTCTGCTGACACATGAAGCCCTTGCTTCGTTCGGACAATCCGGATTCTATTCCGCAAAGCGTTCCTACCATTTGTTTCACACCTGCCATCAGTATGCCGCTTATGCATTACACGAAGCCGGCCTGCCCATCTCGGTGTTCGGGGCATTCAATCGGACAAGCCTGGCGTGGCAATTGCGACGTGCCGCGAGGATGGCTGTGGATTAGCCGAGACCGGTGCTGATCCTGTTTCGGTATCTCCACACGCCCCACATCGAAGAAGTGGCTTGTAGTACAATAATCGACGACGACACGATCCTCGCCATAATGGAAAGCTTCTTACGCAAGCAGATGTGGAGGATGGCTCGCAAACCATCAGTGAAGTTCGGCGGCAGCCTGCTGGTAGGTCTTCTAGGAATCGCTGGGTGCGCCTCGTACGACACTCTTGATTTGAACTCCTACGACCCCTCGCATGATCAAACAGCCATTGCCGGTTACTATCGCGATCAAGCCGTTTCGATGCGCGAGAAGGCCAAAGCGCAAGCGACGGCTGCGGCCCGTTACGAGGCACTCTTCGGGCCTGAAGATGACGCGGTCGCCGGTGCCCGGTCGCTGGCACATTACTATGAGCAAACGGCGCAGGAATTTGAACGTCTGGCCGAGTCCCATGCCGCCGTCGGCCGCAATAGGTCACGGCCGCAGACTGTTCGATAATCATATAGCTCATCGGAAGGGGAGGTTATATGGAACGTTCTTCGACAGGTCGTCTACTTCTTTTGCTGATCCCGATATTGATTCTTCTCCAGGGCTGCGTGAGTACGGTGAATCCAGGAAGTCGGGGGTTGCGTTGGTATCCCCTCACCACCGGGCTGACGAAAGAACCGCTCAAAGAAGGGATTTTCTGGCGAGCGCCTTGGAATGATGTGTTCGTGTACGACACGAGATGGAAGAGCTTCAGGGAAAAGGTCGATGCCTTGACCGCAGATGATCTGCCGGTCACTGTCTATGCCACCATCACGATGCGCCCGGTCCCCGATGAAGTCTACTTCTTGGCTCAGGAAGTGGGTCCTGAGTGGTACAAGCAACTCGTTCATCCTCAACTCCTTTCGGCTGTGCGCGGAGTCGTGGCCAACTACTCCATGGTCACGCTACCTGAACGCAGCAGTGAAATCGGAAACAAGATCGAAGCCGTGGTGGTTGAAGCATTGAAGGGGCGTCACCTGGACGTCTACAACGTGGCGCTCTCCGAAATGGAGTTTTCACAGATGGTGTTGAGAGCCATCGAACAGAAACAGGCGAAGGAGCAGGAAAAGGAACAGAAAGACTTCGAGGTGGTCATTGCGCAGCGCAATGCCGAGATTGCCAGGATTCAGGCCAAGGGCGAAGGCGATTCCTTGAAGATTCGGTCGGAAGGTGAAGCCGACAGCATGAGGATCCGCGCCATGGGACAGTCGCAAGCGCAGGAAATCATCACCAAAACGCTGACGCCGGACTACTTGCGGTTCAAGTTATACGAAAGCCCCAATGCCAAAACCATCATCGTGCCTGAAAAGCTTAATGTTCCAATGATCCTCAATCCTGGTGCCGATCGATAGGAACTCTCATGGTACGGCAAGCCGGGGATTACGGGTTGCGATAGCAGGTCACGACCTTGATCTTACGACAAATTCGGTCGTGATTGTAACGAGACGGGATGCAGTATCCAGGTAAGTGAGGGCGACGGCCGGACAGTGATGTTCCGGAATTGAGGTCGTTCATCTCTCAATCGGAGCGTGAGAACGGGAAGCTTAACGCTTTGTCTTAGTATCAGGTGAGATGGCCCGCTCGCGCAGTTTGTTGACCAGCTCTTCATAAGAGCTGTCGCGGATGATCTTCTGAAACTGGCTCCGATAGTTGCTCACCAAACTGACGCCATCTATGATGATGTCGTAGGCGGACCATCGGCCATCCTTCAACACGAGGCGGTAATCCATCGGAAGGGTCGTTTTGTCGGATCGGAGCTCCGTCCTGACTTCCGCGTACGACCCTTCGATCCGTTCGGTCAAGTAACTCGCCTCTTGTTTTCGTCCGGTATAATCTTCGATTCTTCCGGCATACTTGTCCGAAAGAAAACTTTTGTATACCTCGACGAACTCTTTTCGCTGAGTCTCGGTCAGGGGTTTCCAATAACCGCCCAACACTCGTTTCGCCATTTCCGCATAGTCGAACCTTTCGGCGGCGATCTCTTCGAGCATGCGACGACGTTGCGTGTGTTTCGCTGGGTCTTTCAGTGCGGGATCATCAAGGATGCGAAGGACCTGACCAACCGTCTCACGCACCGCCACCATCGGAGCCTCGGCACCCGGCGACGAAACGGTGACAGCAAGGCTCCCCAATAGCGCAAGCGCTACGAGCCGCACCAGAACCGCGGCGCCCTGCCGACCCCTACGGTGCCACTGATGCATGAAGTGTAGATTCTTCGTGACTCGTCAATCCAATACGAACGTCACTTTTAAGTCTACACGATACAAGGTCACCTTACCATTCTCGATTACGACATGTTGTTCTTTCACCCAAGCCGACTTAATACCGTGGACGGTCTTGATGCTTTGCCGATTCCTTGCACGATGGCGTCTTCGAAGCTGGTGGGTGATTCGGCGCTGATCTCAATGATTTTAGCAACGGACATACAGTCCTCCTTTCCACTCGGGCGCACTCAACGTTCTGACCTGGAATTCGTGCTCGTAATGGATGATCCAGCAAGGTCGGAGCCAGAACGCGACCGGTTCGGCTATCCGATATGTGGCGATATCTCTGGGAAAAATCGAATAGGTTAGGAATGAACATGCACAAGAATTGAGGAAGTTTGCTACAGGACATAGAGAACGCCTGTAGCGATAGTCTGCAATCGAGCGCCTGGTTTGCAAACCTAACTAAGCAATATGGTAAATTCGGTCTTGCGACGGTTGTGTAAGGAGCCTAGAATGGTTTTACTCTGGTAATGATACCCAAATCCGACAAGAAGAAGCGTCGGGCCAGGGCTCGGCTGCTTTCACAGGCTCGCTTTTCCGGAGCCCGTGGAGAGAGTGCGGTCGACATGCCACGGAATGATTTATTCGCCGAAGCCTTCCGCCTCAGTCCTCACTCCATCGGTATCACCGATCTGGAGACCGGCGTCTGTCTCGAAATTAATGACGCCTGCGTCGCAACATTCGGATTCCGCAGAGACGAGGTCATCGGAAAGCCGACGCTGATGTTGGGGATCTGGCCTGACCCTCAAGATCAATTGAAGCTTATCGAGAGAGTGAAATGTGAAGGGTCAATCCGAAACCTTGAAGTCTCGATGCGGATGAAAAGCGGGGAATTGCGGCCGTTCCTCATCTCGGCCGACGTGATCACGCTCCAGGCGAAGCCGTGCCTCTTGACGATCGGCTATGACATTACGGATCGTAAGAGGGTGGAGGAGGAGCTGCGTCGGACGCATGACGAATTGGAGCAACGGGTTCGCATGAGGACAGAAGACCTCGAGCGAACCAATGCGGCGTTGAGGGATAGTGAGGAACGATTCCGTTTGTTCATCGACCATGCACCGGCTGCGATTGCGATGTTCGACCGGGACATGCGCTATTTGGCCGCCAGCCGCCGTTGGATTGAGGAATACCGTCTTGGAGGAGATATCGTCGGCCGATCGCACTATGAGTTGTGTCCCGAGGTGCCGATGCGATGGAAGGAAGTCCACCGTCGCGGTCTGGCCGGAGAAGTGCTGAGCGCAGACGAAGATCGGTTTGTTCGAGGTGACGGCTCAACGCAGTGGATGACATGGGATGTCCGCCCCTGGTTCTGCAACGGCGAAGTGGGCGGCGTCGTCATTTCCACCGAAGATGTGACGGCCCGCGTGGAGGCCAAGAACGCCCTGCATGAAAGAGAGGAACGGTCGGATCAGGTCATCCGCTTGGCCAACTTCGGGATCTTCGATCAGGACCACCGCACGGGAAAAGTCTACTGGTCGCCGGTCATGAGAGAAATCTACGGCGTGGGGCTTGATGAGCCGGCTTCGTTGGAAGGATATATCCGACTCATTCATCCGGAAGACCGCGAGGCGGTCGTCATGGCGATCAAGCAGGCCCACGATCCCTCAGGCGACGACTTGTTTTCCATGGAGCACCGCCTGTTGTATTCCGACGGCAGTGTGCGCTGGGTCAGCTTTCGAACATGGACGTTGTTCGACAATGATGGGCCGGAGCGTCGTCCCACCAGAACATTGGGGGCAATGATCGACATCACGAAGCGTAAACATGCCGAAGAGGCGCTGAAAATAAGCGAGCGACGATTCGCCTCGTTTATGGATAACTTGCATGGATTTGCATGGATCAAAGACGCTCAGGGACGGTATCTCTACGTCAATCGACTCTTCCAAGAGTCCGTCCTGAAGGGATTGGACTGGAAAGAGAAGACCGCCTACGAGTTGTGGCCGGTGGAAATCGCCGAACAGTACGAGTCAAACGACAGGAAGGTGCGGGAGAGTCGGCAGCCGCTACACACGGTGGCGCCGTTCATACAGAACGGAGAAATCCGGCACGCGCTTGTCAGTAAGTTCCCCATCGTCGATCACAAAGGCGCCCCTGTGCTGTTGGGGGGTGTCGCGGTCGACATCACCGAACGCAAGCAGACCGAAGAGGCGCTTCATCGCAACCAGTTGGAGTTGCATCAGCAGCAAGTACAACTGGAGGAGCTCACGTCCAAGCTGCTGGCGGCGCAAGAACATGAACGGCAGCGGATTGCCCGCGATCTGCACGACGATGTGAGCCAGCGATTGGCTGCTTTGGTCCTGGAAGTGGCCTCCTTGGAACACCATCCTTCCACTGTACCCGCCGCACTCGCTCACACACTGGGATCGCTCCGCGAACAGTTGGAACACCTTTCTGACGACGTCCACACGCTCGCCTACCGGCTTCATCCCTCGTTGCTGGAGCATGCCGGACTGCGCCCGGCGGTCGAAGACCATGTTCATCAGGTCTCCCGGCGCACGGGCTTGCCCATTCATCTGAAAATCGTCGATGTTCCGAATGCGGTGCCCCTCGATCAGGCGACCTGTCTCTTCCGCGTCATGCAGGAAAGCGTCCAAAACGTGGTGAAACATGCGCAGGCAACCACGGTGACGGTCCAGCTCCGCGGGTCACCGAGGGGGGTCGGTTTGTCCGTCATCGACAATGGGAAGGGATTTGACCCACAGGACCTGCGTGCGCATCAGCAGGGACTGGGGTTGAGCAGCATGGAAGAACGGCTGCGACAATTGCAAGGTTTCTTTCGGATCCAATCTCAGCCGACCCAGGGCACAAAGGTCTGTGCCTGGGTGCCTTGTGAGGTGGAGGTCGCATGAAACGGCCCCGTATCCTGATGGCCGACGACCATGCCATTGTGCTGGCCGGGCTGCGGAAGCTTGTAGAAGCCGAGGGTGAAGTGGTCGGTATGGTGGAAGACGGTCGATCACTGGTCGACGCAGCGCAGCAGCTGCGGCCCGATATCGTGTTGCTGGACATCTCGATGCCGTTGCTCAATGGATTGGATGCAGCACGCCAGATAAGCAAACTGGTGCCGGAGAGCAAGCTGATTTTCCTGACCATGCATGCGACTCCCACCTATGCGACCGAAGCCTTTAAGGCCGGAGCCTCCGGTTATTTAATAAAACGTTCCGCTGCGGTGGAGCTCAAGCAAGCCATTCAAGCGGTGATGCGGGGGCAGCACTATATGACTCCGC
>CAYXKP010000144.1:3681-11892 GCA_964465695.1 uncultured Nitrospira sp. | reverse complement strand
CTCGGTTTGAAGTATGACGAAATTGTTTCGATCTATGAAGAAGTCCCGTTCTTCCCACGCGTGAAGTATTTCCCGGGCATCATTGGCGGGCATTGCGTCATGAGCAACATCGAAATCCTGAGCCAGCTAAACCGGTCGGATTTGTTGAAGGCTATCGAGTCGTCCAATCACCAAAAAATAGATCGCGAGAAGCGGAATGTGTGATCGCCTTCTGTGCGTGCTGGGGAATACAGTAACAGAAGTGTGCATATGGCCATGATAGGATCAGTCGAACGGGACGTCTCATCTTCTGGACAAATCGACTCCCGGAAACTCAGCGATTACGAATCCTATGGTTTAGTAGGAAAACGGATGGCCGTGGTGTCCTTTTCGGCTTTTCCTGGAGATCCGCGTCCTCGAAGGGCAGCCGAAGCCTTTGCCGAGGCAGGTATGAGAGTTGAGGTGATCTGCCTCAAAGATGCGGGGTCTCCAAAGAAAGACACATTCAAGGGAATAAAAA
Source organism: uncultured Nitrospira sp. (assembly GCA_964465695.1). Lineage (GTDB taxonomy): Bacteria > Nitrospirota > Nitrospiria > Nitrospirales > Nitrospiraceae > Nitrospira_D. Next base: position 11,393 of record CAYXKP010000144.1, on the reverse strand, counting down.
TCAATCGAATAGGGATTGAAAAGTCACGAAATTCAAAGCTCGGCTATGTGCTCCAATATTGTTTATTCATTCTTATCGCATTCGCGATGCTGACCCTTCGTTTCCCAATCAGGCGTTACCATGTCGTGCACATACACAATATGCCCGATGTGCTTGTTTTCGCGGCGCTGGTTCCCAAGTTGTTCGGAGCCAAGGTGATACTGGATTTGCATGATCCTATGCCAGAGCTCATGATGACGATCTTCAATGTGGGAAAAGAAAGCCTGACGGTAAAGATGATAGCCCTCTTCGAAAGATGGAGCATCGCCTTCGCCGACATTGTACTGACGGTGAACCGCGCATGTGAAAAACTGTTTGCCTCACGCAGCTGTAGGTCATCGAAAGTCTCCGTTATCATGAATTCACCTGACGAGACAATATTCAGATACTCGCCTGCGAGAATAGAAGTTAAACGGTTGGGTGAGGCAAGCAGACCTTTTGTCATCATGTATCATGGAACCCTTGTGGAGAGAAACGGGGTCGATCTAGCGGTGGAGGCGCTTGGAAAGGCGAAGCAAGAGATCCCTGGTGCCGAATTGCGCATCTACGGTCCTCGAACGCCGTTTCTGGATAGGGTATTCGAAGCTGTGGCTGAGAAAGGTCTTGAAAAGTCCGTGCACTATCTAGGAGCCAGGAGGCTCGAACAGCTTAGCGAGGCGATTGCAGACTGTGATGTAGGAGTGATCCCAAATCGGCGCAGTATTTTTACAGAGATTAATACACCGACTAGAATTTTCGAGTATCTGGCCCTAGGAAAGCCGGTCCTTGCGCCGCGTGCTCCTGGAATTCAGGACTATTTCAATGATGATGCGTTGATTTATTTTAACCTGGGAGAGGCCGATGATTTGGCTGTGAAGCTTGTGTGGGTCGCAACGCATTCGCGCCAAGCGTATGAGGTCACGAGCCGTGGGCAGGCGGTCTATCTTCAGCACACATGGAGCAGAGAAAAAGAGAAACTATTGAGGAAGGCCGCTGAATTGGTAGGGGATGGAGACAGGAAAGCATGAGAGACCTCGCGAATCATCCCGATGGAGGCTCCCAGCTCCCTGATCGTTGTTCGAGCATGATCACTCCTGGTGAGATCAAGCGGTGCATCGATGCCGTCCAAAGCTGGGTCGAACGGCAAAGCTATCGTGGCTATGAGCCGTTCGATGGCTTATCCTCCTGGGCTGGTCGTCTTATACGTGGGAACGTCTTCGCCGAGCGGTTGCTTCAACAACTGATCCGCCAGAGTCCGCTTAATCTTCGCCCACTGCTCGGGGTAACTCCGAAGGAGTCGACCAAAGGACGGGGATATATGGCTTCCGGCTATGTGATTCTTTATCGAATCACGAAAGAGCAACAGTATCTTGATAAAGCGCTTCATTGTTTGGAATGGCTGAACAAGCAGAAGGTACCGCGTTTTGCACATCACAGTTGGAGCAATCACTTCGATTTTGCTTCTCGCTCCGGTCGGTACACAAAAGACGATCCGATCATTGTCTGGACCGCTTTGATTGGCCATGCTTATCTTGATGCCTTCGAAGTGACCGGATACGACTGGCTCTTGGAAGTGGCCAATAGTGTCTGTAATTGGATTTTGGAGTTACCGCGAGAAAAAACAGACAAAGGGGATTGCATCAGCTATCTCTCGCATGTTCAGAGTTCAATTCACAATGCCAATATGTTGGGTGCGGGTATCCTGGCGAGGACCTCGAAGCATACTAACAATCAGGAATGTCGGGAAGTTGCGCGTTCTGCTATGGAATATACCTGTTCGAGGCAGAGGCCGGATGGGTCGTGGTGGTACGCAGAAAGTCCTAATAATCACTGGATCGACAACTTTCATACCGGCTACAACCTGGATAGTCTCAAACATTACATGGATGCAACGGGTGACAGGTCGTATAGGTTAAATCTCAAGCAAGGATTAGAATTCTACAAAGCCAATTTTTTTGAGACGGATGGGAAACCTAAGTACTACCATAAGCGGACCTATCCCATTGACATCCAGTGCGCCGCCCAATCGATCGATACGCTGGCCTTTGTCTCGGATGTCGCCCCCGACGCACTGCCGTTGGCAAATCTGGTGGCTGCATGGACGATTCGTCATATGCAAGATAGCCGTGGGTACTTCTACTATCGGCAATACCCATTTATTAAGGCCAGAACGCCCATGCTCCATTGGGGACAAGCCACGATGTTCAAAGCTCTTACACAGCTCTTGTACCAACGACAGCCTCTGCCTCATAGCCATAATCTCATTTCCTAAGACCCCATATCGATAATGATCGGCGTAGTGGCTAGCCCAGATGAAACTGAACTGGTTCAAGAGTTTTTTGAATTGTTCAAAACGCCATGGGAGTTTTACAGGTCGAATGAGTCATACGACGTGGTACTGTATGCGAGAGAAGATGCAGATGTTGCTGATAAATCTGCCCCGCTCGTTATCATCTATAGTGGGATCCAGACATTCTTCGACAAGACGAATTCGTTTGAAGTTGGTTTACACAAAAAATGCCGGGCTCTTCTATACAAAGGACAGCGGTTACCGCTTTATGGTGATCTCGTCACGTTTCTGAACACAAACGAAGGAGTGCTGCATGACGAAGAATCGGGGTTGCCGGCGGGAATTACTCAGAAAAGCGACTCCTCTACGTTGGTACGAATCGGTTATGACGTCTTCCGGGAGATCGGGTTTTTGCTCACGGAGGGACAGCCGACCAAGAACGCCGGTATTCCGACATTGGAAATCCATATTGCTGTCCTTCGCGATATGATGATGCGATCGGGTGTCCCGTTCCTTGAAGTTCCACCTATACCCCACGGGCACACTTTCATGGCCTGTCTATCCCATGATATCGACCACCCATTGATTCGGGTACATAAATGGGATCGTACCATGTTCGGATTCATATACAGAGCACTGATCGGTTCAATCTTCGCCGTGTTGAGAGGTCAAGCAGGCATTCATCATCTTTTGAGGAACTGGGTTGCGGTCGCTAGATTGCCGTTTATCTATCTAGGTGTGGCAAAAGACTTCTGGTACGAATTTGATCGGTATCTCGCTATCGAAGGAGATTCAGAGTCCACCTTCTACGTGTTACCTTTTAAAAATCGGCCAGGGCAGAATGGAGCAGGTCATGCACAAAAAGCGAGGGCGTCAAGCTATGCTGCGGAGGATATCGCCGAACGGCTTCACCAATTGGTGGGTGCAGGTCGGGAAGTGGGACTTCACGGGATCGATGCATGGGCAGATAGTCGTAAAGGTGAAAACGAGCGAAAGGAAATTATTCGAATCATCCGTACGCCGATAATCGGGGTACGGATGCACTGGCTGTTTTTCGACAAAGACTCGCCATCAGCTTTGGAGAAGGCTGGGTTCTCCTATGACTCAACCTTCGGCTATAACGAAACAATCGGTTATCGCGGAGGGACCCTACAGGCATTCAAGTGGTTCCGCACCACCAGGCTGCTTGAACTTCCTCTGCACATTATGGACACAGCATTATTTTATCCTGAATATCTCCACCTCACTCCTCAGAAGGCAGAAGGACGGATTTCCAACATCATAAATGATGCTCTCAAATACGGTGGTGTCATCACGATCAATTGGCATGACCGAAGCCTCATGCCTGAAAGACTCTGGGGCGACATTTATGTAAGGTTGATACGTGAGCTTAAGGCTAAAGGATGTTGGTGCACTAGTGCAGAACATATCGTGTCCTGGTTTCAGACTCGACGATCCGTGGTCTTCCAGAGAAACGACCATTGTGTCGAAGTAAAGCTGCAAAATCAGGATGCAGACTTCGAGAGACGAATCCCGAAATTAATGGTGAGGGCCTACAATGTTAGGGGAATGATAGGAAATTGTTCACAAACATATACTGACATCTTCCTCGCTGCGGGTATGAACCTTCGCGTTCATTCCGATGGTAGTGTTATGCCGAGCCTGTGAGTGCACTCTTCTGCGCGTACGCCGGTGTCCCCCGCATTTAACTGCATGGAAGTCAGACATACCATCTCCGAATATCATCATGGAGCTGAATCATATCGTCGTATGTGTCTGCACGTATCAAAGACCACAATTGTTGGCCCTATTGCTCGAGGCGCTTCGTAGCCAAAAGACGCAGCAACAGTTTACGTACTCGATTGTGATCGTAGACAATGATTCAGATTGTTCGGGGATGCCGATTGTCGAAGAGTTTAAGTCTAAGACCACAATTCCGGTTTTGTATTGCAATGAACCGTTACAAAATATTGCTCTGGCCAGGAATATGGCACTTGAGAAGTCTCAAGGGAATTTCGTTGCGTTTATTGATGATGATGAAATCCCTATCGAACAGTGGCTATTGCTTCTTCATGAGACGATATGTTCGTACAAGGCCGCGGGTGTTCTCGGTCCAGTGCTCCCTTGTTTCAAGGAACAGCCATCAGCGTGGGTCCTTCGGAGCAAGTTGTGCGAGAGAAAGCGATTTCGTACAGGCACCTATATAGAAAATCCCATTGAGACAAGGACCGGAAACATTTTGCTGTCTAAAGCTTTTCTGGACATCCACAGTTTCCGCTTTGATCGCAAGTTTGGCCTAACAGGTGGAGAGGACTGTGATTTATTTAGAAGAATGATGGAGAAGGGCGCTAAGTTTGTGTGGTGCGATGAGGCTTGTGTGTACGAAGCTGTTCCATCGAACCGACTTACAAGAAAGTATATGTTAAAAAGAGCGTTGCTTAGAGGGGTGGCGAATTCGCAGGGAGTTCATTTCTTCAGCAAAAGTGTGGGCAAATCTATATTAGCTCTGATTTGTTATGCGTCCGCGCTGCCTGTCTTGATAATTGCTGGACATCACAATTTGATGAGGTTTCTCGTAAAGTCTTGTGATCATCTTGGGAAGGTGCTCGCTGTCATTGGTATCAAGGTGTCGGTCAAGCGGCAAATGTAGAAGATATCGCCGCGTGGTGTTCGAGAAGAATGTTCCTGATAAGAGTGGTACCGCAATTGGTGCGAAGATTGGAGTTTCACTGCTGCACGGAGATTTATCATAGGGATGAGTATACTGCCTCCCATCTAGGGCAGGAGACATTGGAATTAGTAAACTGTGGCTGATCAAGCAGGGAGGGATCAACCATGAAAGGACTGAAGAGAATGCGAGAACCAAGTCACCATCCCGCTCGAAGGCCTTAACGGTATAAACGGTCATCAGTCAGGACTGCCACATCAGCATCAGTCAGGCGCATAGTACCAGCGTGGATCTGTTCCCCCTGTCTTGTTTGCATGGAAAGATTAGATCCTAAATAAGATAGACGAGGGGACGGGAGGATATGGAGGGATACATGCAAGGCAGGTCTAGTTTAATAGGGGTATTGGATTTTCCTCTTGGCGCTAAGTTGCGATGGTCTACAAGATATAATGGTTTGTTGTTGACCATAGTTGGAGTTCTCGTTCGTGGTCTACTATGTGTGCGGTCAGTACCTACTTTGAATGAGTGGTACAAGAGAAGTGTTTCAACAAGTTTTGATAAACGATTTAATGTGGATACTGCAGGCATTGTTCACAGTGGGGACCTTGATATATCAAGTTTTCAAAAACAATCAGCTTCAATGTATAAAGGTACGGACGCCATCACTTTCGGTTTAGTAATCTCCGCACTTGGCATTGACTATTCCAACTTCATTTTCATCGATTATGGGTCTGGTAAGGGGAAAGCACTTTTCTTAGCAGCCCATTTCCCATTCAAACGGATAATTGGAGTAGAACTATCTCCCGCGCTACATTCGGCAGCAGTCGAGAATATAGGGACTATTCGCTTAGAAAAACTTCGATGCCGAGATATATCATCAGTCTGTGAGGATGCGGAACAGTTTCAACTTCCGAATGGCCCTCTCGTAATTTATCTATTTCATCCTTTCAACAAGGCGGTGATGATTAGGGTCTTGAATAAAATAGAGAGCAGTCTAAAAAATTCAAAAAGAACGATCAAAATCGTTTATCAGCATCCCGTAAAGTCGGAACTGTATACCGAGGACTTAAGTGAGGTGATGCAGGGGTCATCTTATCTACGGAACGTCAAACTGCAACTCAACACTGCTGCATGGGATATCTATGAGAGTATCTAGCGTCGTATTATCCAAACTAAAAAAGTAGTGGCGTCTTCTGTGAAGCAACGGCAGCTCCCAGCTAGAAAATATGATGTGATGCCCACACGCTTGGTAACGAAGACTCTGCTGTAGTTAACGTGTCGGTGGCGAAACCCTGAGACATCCAGCACATCATAGGTTGTGAAACTATCCGTGTAGACGACACTGTCTGGTGGCACCTGCTTCCGAATGATTGGGAGCAGCGTTCTCGATGGGGTATTTTGAATAATTGCGGTAAACACCTTCCGCTTCTTTTTTAACAAGCGAAAACGGGCACTTTGATCGCCGCCCGCCCGCGTTGGCCCTTACGGACACCACTAAAGTAGCTCTCATCCGCCTCGACCTCCCCAGACAGGTCATAGTTGGGCAGCTTACTCGCAATTAACTGGCGTAGCCGATGGTAAAACGTTCGCGCCGTGTTCCGGTTTACACCAACGATCTCTGCTGCGGCCCGCGCGGTTGCTCCCACGACGAACAATTCAATGAGCGCCCCTGTGGCTTCCCACTCAACCGGCTTTGTCGCCGATAAATTATTCGCTAAAGCTACCCTCTTAGGTCGCTTTAGCATGTCAGCCCCTAAAGATAAGGCAAGTTCGTGAAATATTTCGAGGCGGCGGGAAGAGAGTTTTACTGTTCCGGAAATTTCGTAAAGGTCTGTGGGCTAGTCAATGCCTGGTACGAACCGCTCGATGATCCAGAGTCCATAATCGCTTCGCTCGGTGGGAGGAGCGTCGACATTTTTACGTTTTTTCAACGTGTTCCCCATACAGAGCCGAAGTTTAAATATCATTTGGACAATTACGAGGTCGCAGTAATTCAATTAACTAGCTACGATTATTGGTGGCGCCAGTGCATAAGAAAAACAGCCCGGCAAAGCGTGAAGGGGGCCGCCACACGCGGGGTAACGGTGCACGTTGTCGATTTCGATGATCAGTACATTCAGGGAATCCATCAAATTTACAATGAGACTCCTATCAGACAGGGAAAGAAATTCCCTCACTACGGGGATAGCATTGAAAAAGTTCGGAGGGAAAACGGGACATTTCGCGAGAAGAGTTTGTACCTTGGGGCATATCACGAAAAGGAACTGGTTGGGTTCATGAAAATAGTCATCGAGGACGAATTTGCTGATGTGCTTCAATTATTATCTAAGTTGGCACATCGTGATAAATTTTCAAACAATGCTTTAATTGCTAAAGCAATAGAGGTGTGCGCAGCGCGCGGCATACCATATTTAGTTTATGGGGATCTTAGAGATGGAGGGCTTGACGACTTTAAGCGGCACAATGGTTTTTCAAGAATGGTGTTGCCACGGTACTATGTTCCTCTAACCTGGCTGGGAAAGGTGGCACTTAAAATGAAGTTGCACGAACGCTTATCCCAAAGGTTGCCTTCCCCGGTTGCTTCGGCTCTGAAGGGTTTAAGAAAGCGATGGTACTCGCTACTGCCTGAACAGCGGTTAAGGGCTTAGTCATCAATGTAGGTAGAGGAATCGCTGCAGTACAATGGATCGTCAGCTTGCAACCCTGCTCTGTGCACTAGTAGTGGTATATTTGTTC
>CAYXKP010000144.1:0-3671 GCA_964465695.1 uncultured Nitrospira sp. | reverse complement strand
TTGATTCAAAGCAAAGCAAAGGTCATTCTGCCGCACTTTGGATCCCACAGATCTGGATGGTTCTCGCCCTATCCAGAAGCATCTCTAGATGGTTTGATTCCGAAAGTTCCCATCAGTCTCTTGATGCCTATCTCGATGGCAGTCCTATCGATCGAGCCGTATTTCTAGTGCTCATTATCATAGGGTTGGTAGCACTTGGCTGGCGGAGAATTAAGTGGGCAGAAGTAATAGATAGAAACATCTGGATATGGCCATTTTTTATTTTTGGAGCGATAAGTATTGGGTGGTCTGATTACCCCCTTGTGTCCTCCAAGCGGTGGATCAAAGCATTCGGAAACGTCATCATGGTCCTGATTGTCTTAAGCGAGGACAGGCCTTACGAGGCGTTTGGAGCGATACTAAGACGCACTGCGATCCTACTTGTTCCAGTTTCAGTTTTACTCATCAAATATTATCCTTCCCTGGGAAGGGGATATCACATGGGACTTCCCATGTACACCGGTGTTGCTGACCAGAAGAACGGGTTGGGGGTGATTTGTCTACTATCCGGCATTTATTTCTTTTGGGCCATTGCTCTAAAAGAATGTTCACGAACCAAGAGTGTTCTGATGTCCAAAGTTCCACTTCCTTTACTAGTTATCCTTGTTCCGATGATTGTGTGGCTGTTCTACATGGCAAATAGTGCTACAGCCATCGTATGTATGGTTATTGTCGGTGGCCTATGCATGCTTGGAAAATTTTCCATCTTCCAATCGGCCCCACGCAGGGTTCCATGGGCCGTTCTTCTTGGTGCAGCGTCCGTAGGGCTAGTACAATACCTGTTCGAAATCAAGGATGACGCTTTGGCTATCCTCGGTCGAGATTCATCGCTAACTACCCGTGTCCCCATGTGGGAATCACTTATGAGCATGGTCAGCAATCCTATTGGAGGCTCCGGGTTTGAAAGTTTCTGGACGGGTGAGCGAAGAGCTCTTGTCCAGGAAAGGTGGGGTGGTTTAATCCAGGCACATAACGGGTATCTGGAGGTATATCTGAATCTAGGTGTAATAGGCGTACTTTGCGTCCTATTGTGGTTTTGGGCGGGATTTAGGAATGTGACAAATCGCATGGTTTCCGATTATCCGAGCTCGATGCTGAGGCTCTCCCTTATGGTCGCAGCTGGAGTTTATAATTGGACTGAAGCTACTTTTTATGGTGTGAACGGCATATGGGTGGCGCTCCTTGTTGGAACCATCGAACCAATCCCAAAGCGGAACAATCCCATTCACCGCTGCTCCGTTCGTTCGCATGGGAACCTAATTCCGAACGGGCTTGTTACTGGAAATCGACTGGAATAGATAGGCAAAGTGGTCTTCGGTGCTATTATTTGCTTTCCCATGAAAGAACCACTGTAAGTTCTCTTCACTCCGCTCTGCCATGCCGATGAACAACCCCGCACCATAGGTCCGGTTCGTAATGGTTTCACTGGTCGGCTCCAGGACGAGTGTCTGTAAGTAAAAAATCTTCAACGTCTTCACTCCGCCCAGAGGCATGCCAGATTTTGAGGTCATTCTGTTGATGCCTGCAGGGCATGTCACGTCGCACGTGACTCACGTGTCATGGTTGAACCATCCTAAAATGGTGAATCTACTCAATTAAGGGTGCTCTGGATGTCAGGAATGGTTGGAATACTTAGTTCAAATAGTCTTAAGGAAAATTCTACTTTTTTGAGGAGAATGCTTGCGTCAATAAGACATGAGCAGTGGTATTCCGAAGGACAACACACTTTCGATGAAGGTCATGTTTCAGTTGGGTGGGTGAGCCATGATGACAATCAAGATGACATAAGGTGTTGTAAGAATGAAGCGGGTGATGTTGCGCTTTTTTGCATGGGAGGGACCGTTCGTGGTCATGGAGTTTCAGAGGATCCTGCAAGCTGCATCATACGTCTATACGAAAAGAAGGGAGAAGGCTTTGTAGGGGACTTAAATGGGTGCTTTTGTGGAATTGTGGTAGATCAGAGGCAAAGAAAAACGGTTGTGTTCAACGACCGTTTCGGTGTCAAAAGGATATTTATGTGCGAGCTGAAAGGAAGCGTATATTTCTCCTCTGAAGCCAAGGCGTTGCTAGCGATGTCGTCTGATTTAAGGCAGTTTGACCCTGTTGGCGTCAGTGAACTTTTAACATGTGGCTGCACCATAGGAGACCGATCGCTCTACAAAGGCGTGGAGGTTCTTCCACCAGCGTCGATATGTGTCGTGGAAAGAGGAAGCATCTTGAAGAAGGCACGATACTTTGATGCTAAAGAATGGAGAAGCGAAGATAAACTGGAGGAAAAGGAGTTTCTTTTGCAAATTCCTGAAATGATGGAACGGCTTGTAAGGGAATGTACTAAGTCATATCAACAGGTAGGGGTTTCTCTCACAGGCGGATTAGATTCACGCATAATTGCGGCATGTCTGAATGACAAGCACGCACAGGTGTGTTGCTATACGTTTGGCAGCATGTATCGTGACACTTTTGATGTCCGGGTTGCTCGCGAAGTGTCAAGAGCGAGCGGATTTCCGCACAGTGTAATAACTCTTGGACAGGCGTTTTTAGAGTCCTTCCCGAAATATCTTGATAGGGCTGTCTATATCTCGGATGGTTACCTGGGGGTGTCTGGAGCGGCAGAACTGTACTTGAACGCTCAAGCTAGGGCAATTGCTCCCATACGAGTTACTGGAAATTATGGTGGAGAGCTATTGAGAGGTGATCGAGCGTTTAAGCACCATGCTTTTCGAAACTCATTTATCAGCCACGATTTAAGGAGCCATCTCAAAGAAACCGAACTAGCATTCGGTCGATTTGAAGATGTAGATCCACTGACCTTTGCTCTATTCAGACAGGTCCCCTACATGGGATATGGGAGGATGGCAATCGAACAATCTCAAGTTATTACTCGTACGCCGTTTTTGGACAATGATTTAGCAAAATTAGTTTATAGTGCGCCATCCAGATTGCTGAAGGGGCCTAAGGTTTCGGCCCACATAATCTCCCGTTACAATCCTGTTTTGTTAAGCATTCCAACTGATAGAGGACTATTTTCTGGAGAAAGATTTGTGGGGTATCCGTGGATGACTTCTTACCGTGAAGCGCTTTTTAAAGCTGAATACTGGTCAAGTCACGGGATGCCAGGGTGGTTGTCTAGAATTTCTTCCTTGGGGCTTAGCAAGGTGCTTCAGAATACCTTCTTGGGTCGCCATAAATTCCAACATTACCTTGTATGGAGCCGCACATCACTTTCATCGTACATTAGAGAAACGTTGAGTTCTGGATTGAGAGGAGTCGAGCATCTTTTTAACAGGAAAAGCGCTATGTACATGGTTGATGAGCATATTAGCGGAAGGAATAATTACCTCGATGAGATTGATAAACTTCTCACACTTTGTTCAGCGTCACAGACTCTCTTGAGATGCGACGATTGAATTGTCATGAGCATAGTTCCCTCCATTGCACTCCGCTTAACTGAACCCAGTGCCCCATGGTTAGTTCCTGGGTTTATTCAACTTCTTGGTTTAACCACCGCTGGTTGCTCTGCGAGTGATCCTTCGGTGCGAACTCTACAAGCCTCGCGGTCTGCATCAAGCCAATGTCATGCCCTCTTTGACCTCCCCCCAGACCATTAGCTTGGAAGTGCACCTGTGCTGAGA
>CAYXKP010000143.1:0-12028 GCA_964465695.1 uncultured Nitrospira sp. | reverse complement strand
TTCGCTGATGCTAATTAGAGGTAACGAGTCCATGACCACCCAGAATTGGCTTCAACCGGCCGACGACTTTCTTCACCGGCACTTGGGTCCCACAAAGGCCGATATTCAGGAAATGCTGGCTGCGTTGGGGCTCCTCTCTCTCGATACCTTGGTCGATACGGCCATTCCTTCAGACCTCCGTTTTCATCGACCGTTGGATGTTCCGGCTGGCGACGGCGAACAGGCCGCTCTGGCCCGCCTGAAAGCCATTGCCTCTGAAAATAAAGTTTATCGATCATTGATCGGTATGGGGTACTACGATTGCGTCACCCCGGGTGTGATCCAGCGAAATATCCTGGAAAATCCGGCCTGGTACACCCAATACACTCCCTATCAAGCGGAGATCTCACAAGGCCGCTTAGAGGCGCTCGTGAACTTTCAAACCATGGTGGCGGACTTGACCGGTCTACCGCTGGCGAATGCCTCGCTGTTGGATGAAGCGACCGCTGCAGCCGAGGCAATGGCCATGTGTTATACGATCGCCCGCAACGCAGGCGGGGAGCGAAAGGAATTTTTTGTCTCGCGCGACTGCCATCCACAGACCTTGGCGGTGTTGCAGACCAGAGCCGAACCGTTGGGTCTTGTGATCAAGACCGGTATGGCCTCGTCCGTTGATTGTTCTCATCCTCAGCTGTGCGGCATTCTGTTGCAATACCCGGCCACGGACGGCTATGTCGGTGATTTCAGCGCCTTGGTCACCCAGGCTCATGAGGCCGGCGTCCTCGTGGCGGTTGCGACCGATCTTCTCGCCCTGACCCTGCTCCGCTCGCCCGGAGAATTCGGTGCGGATATTGCCGTCGGTTCGACACAACGGTTCGGCGTCCCGATCGGCTTCGGTGGGCCCCATGCTGCTTTCATCGCCACCAGAGAAGAATACAAACGGCAGGTGCCGGGTCGCCTGGTCGGTATCTCGAGGGATGTGACGGGCAAACCGGCTTTCAGGCTTTCCCTCCAGACTCGGGAGCAGCACATTAGGCGTGAGAAGGCGACCAGCAACATCTGTACGGCTCAAGTCTTGCTGGCCGTCATGGCCGCCATGTATGCCGTCTATCATGGGCCGGAGGGGTTGCGCCGAATCGCCGAGCGGGTACACGGTCTGACCCTGCTGTTGGCTGAAGGACTGCGTCGGCTGGGGTTCGACGTCCTACCCAAAGTCTTCTTCGATACGGTTCGAATACCGGTGTCCCGGGCTCAAGCGGAACAGATTACGACGCGGGCGAATGAACAGAACTTCAATTTCCGACGCTATGAAGACGGCTCCCTCGGAATTTCTCTCGACGAAGTCAGCTCCGAAGAGGAAATACAGCGCCTCCTGCAGATATTTGTCGGTCATGATCGGTTGCCGTTCCGTCTTTCCGATCTCGCGGCGACTATCGATCTCGGCTATTCGTCTCCCTTGGCGAGAACCGGTAAATACCTGACGCACGAGGTTTTCCATCGTTATCATTCCGAGCATGAGATGCTCCGCTACCTCCACAGGCTGCAGGCCAAGGACTTGTCCCTCGTCCATTCGATGATCCCGTTGGGTTCCTGCACGATGAAACTGAATGCCACGGCTGAAATGCTGCCGGTAACATGGCCGGAATTCGCTCGTCTGCATCCCTTCGCGCCGGCTGAGCAAACGCAGGGCTATCGAACTCTGTTCGGGCAACTCGAAGCATGGCTGGCTGAAATTGCCGGATTTGCGGCTTTTTCCCTTCAACCGAATGCCGGGTCTCAGGGCGAATATTCGGGCCTGATGGTGATCCGAGCCTACCATCGGTCGAAGGGAGAGACCCACCGAGACGTCTGCTTGATCCCCGTTTCGGCCCACGGCACGAACCCCGCCAGCGCCGCCATGGTCGGCATGACGGTCGTCGTCGTGGCATGCGATCGGAACGGAAACGTGGATGTTGCCGACTTGGAAGCCAAGGCTGCTCAATATCGGGACCGCTTATCCGCCCTGATGCTTACGTATCCGTCAACCCACGGCGTGTTTGAGGCAAGCGTACGGCGAATCTGCCAAATCATCCATACTCACGGCGGACAAGTGTATATCGATGGAGCCAACATGAATGCCATGGTCGGCCTCTGTCGTCTGGGTGATATCGGGGCTGATGTCTGCCATCTGAACCTTCATAAGACGTTTTGTATCCCCCATGGGGGCGGAGGGCCCGGCGTGGGACCTATCGGAGTGGCGCGGCACCTCGTGCCGTTTCTGCCGGGACATCCCGTGATTAAACTCGGTGGGCCTCAAGCCATTGGCCCCGTCTCCGCTGCGCCGTTCGGCAGCCCGAGCATTCTTCCCATCTCTTGGGTGTATATTGCGTTGATGGGTCGTGAGGGACTCACCAAGGCCACGCAGGTGGCCATCCTCAATGCCAACTACATGGCCAAGCGGCTGGAAAAGCACTTCTCCATTCTGTACCGGGGAGATTCCGGACTGGTGGCTCATGAGTTCATCCTGGACTTGCGTGAATTCAAGGAGAGCGCCGGTGTCGAGGCGATGGATGTCGCCAAGCGATTGATGGACTACGGCTTCCATGCACCGACGGTATCGTTCCCGGTGGCAGGCACACTCATGGTCGAACCGACGGAAAGTGAATCCAAGAGCGAATTGGATCGGCTCTGCGAAGCGCTCATCTTGATTCGCGCCGAGATTCAGGATATCGCCGAGGGACGCCAACCGCGGGCGGACAATGTGCTGAAGAATGCCCCTCATACTGCTGCGACCGTGACGGCGACGGAGTGGAACCGTCCCTATAGCCGCGAGCAGGCGGCGTTTCCCGCTCCCTGGCTCAGGCACAGCAAGTTCTGGCCGAGCGTGAGCCGTATTGACGAAGCGTACGGCGATCGTCATCTCGTCTGCAGTTGTCCTCCCATGGAAACCTATCAGTCCTAGCAGAATGGTCCTCATTGTTGGGCTGTCCTGGAATAGTCCGAACCGCTCCTTGCCCGCCTTTCAGGACAAGCAGTAGAGTAACGCTGTTAGGTCGATCGACCTGGAGGCTCGTATGAATGATATCGGACGTCGAGGCTTTCTGGTGCGCACGGGTTTGGCTCTGAGCGCAGCCGTTCTGGCGGGTACGTACGACCGACCTTTTGCCGAAGAACAGTCCCCGCAGAGCAAGTTCAAGAACTGGGATCACCTTCGGGCGCAGTTTCCTCTGTCACCGCAACTCATCCATCTCGCGGCGTTTTTTCTGGCGTCTCATCCCACCCCGGTGCGCGAGGCGATCGAACGGCACCGCGCAGGCCTGGATGCGGATCCCATCGGCTATTGGATTGAACACGAGGAACAACAAGAAGCCAAGGTGCTCCAGGCCGCGGCCGATTATTTGGGTGTCCATCCCGGCGACATCGCCTTGACCGACAGCACGACGATGGGTCTCGGTCTGCTCTACGGGGGATTACAGCTTCGCCACGGACAGGAAATTCTGACGACCATCCACGACCATTATTCCACGGAAACTTCTCTGCGCCTCCGCGCGGAGCGCACGGGCGCCAAGGTTCGGCAGATCTCTCTCTATCGCACCCTCGCGACCGTTTCCCGTGAGGAGCTGGTCGAGTCCCTGCTCAAGGGCATTGCGCCCGCCACACGTATCGTGGCCGTCACGTGGGTCCATTCCAGCACGGGTCTTAAATTGCCTATTCATGACATGGCGCTGGCGATCCAAGCCGTCAACCGATCGCGTGACGAGCAGGATCGGGTTATCTTTTGTGTAGATGGCGTCCATGCCTTGGGCGTCGAAGACTTCCGTTTGAGCGAGCTCGGCTGCGACTTCCTGGTCGCCGGGACACATAAGTGGATGTTCGGTCCCCGCGGCACCGGGCTCGTCTGGGGCCATCCGAAGGCCTGGCCGATCGCGCAAGCGATCATTCCGACCTTCAACACACAGGCCTATGACCTCTGGATGGAGAACAAATCGTCGAAGGATCTCCCGCAGTCCATTCTCATGACGCCGGGCGGCTTTCACTCCTTCGAGCATCGATGGGCGCTGGACGAAGCGTTTACGTTTCACAAGGCCATCGGCAAGTCCACCGTCACGCAGCGGATCTATGAACTGAACCAGCAATTGAAGCAGGGCTTGGCGGCCATGCCTCATGTCACTCTCCGCACACCGCTCTCACAGGAACTGTCCGCTGGGATCGTCTGTTTCGAAGTGGCGGGACTGACGCCTCGTCAGGTCGTGGAGAAGCTGCGGCAGCGTAAGATCGTCGGAAGCGTGACGCCATACGCGACGAAGTACACCAGGCTTGCGCCCAGCCTGCTGAACTCACAGCAGGAAATCGATATCACGTTGGCGGCGATTCGAGATCTTCGCTCCTCGTAGACGGAGCCGTCGGCACAAGCAGGTGATATCCGAAGAGAGACCATTTACCGCCGATGGTAGGGAACGCAAAAGCTGTTGGAGCAGTGCGCGATCTTGAGATCGCCGTTCGTCGCATCGTAGTAGCTGATCAAGCCTCGGCCGTCCGGCCCCATGATCATCGTCGTGAATTGCCCGACATCGTCGTGGCCCTGAACGACCGTATGGGTCGCCGATCCACACTCCACGTCGGCGCAATGAGCGACTCTTAAGTCTCCATTCGTCACATCGTAGTAGCTGATGAGGCCGCGCCCATCCGGACCGATGGTGATCGAGGTGAATTGTCCGACGTTGTCCTGAGTGACTATGGTCGTGACCTTAGACCTGCTACAGATCACATCCTCGCAGTGGGCCACTTTCAAATCCCCGTTGGTCGCATCGTAATAGCTGATCAAGCCAAACCCGTCGGACCCGATCGTCACAGAGTTGTACTGACCCACTTGACCGGAATCATCTACGGTCCTGTGGGTCGCCGACCGACACTCCACATCATCGCAATGGGCCACCATGAGATCCTGGTGAGTCACGTCATAGTAACCGATAAGACCGAACCCATCGGCGCCGATCGTGATCGAGCTGAACTGACCGACATCGCCCCGGCTGGCGAGGGTGGAGAGCCGAGCCGAGCTGCAAACGAGATCGTTGCAATGCGCCACTTTCAAATCCCCGTTGGTCCCATCGTAGTAGCTGATGAGCCCTCGGCCATCGGTGCCGACGGTCATCGCCGCGAACCCGCCGACTTGACTCGCCTCGTCTACGGCATGGTGTGCGGAGGTGATACAGCCGACATCAGCGCAGTGTGCCACTCTCAGGATTCCATTCGTCGCGTCAGCGTAGCTGATCATCGGCAGCCCGTCGGCGCCGATGGCCACTGAAACGTACCGGCCGACATCATCCTGACTGCGGACCGTTGTCAGCGTGGCGGAAGCACAAGCGAGATCGGCGCAGTGAACCGCCTTGAGGTCCCCGTGTGTCGCATCGTAATAGCTGAGGAACGCCTTGCCGTCGGCTCCAAGCACCATTGAAGAGGGCGCACCGACATCGACGGCCGTTCCATCCAGCGGAGTGACGGTTGCAGACGTACAACCCTCGTCCCGACAATGCGCCACCTTCAGGTCGGCATTGGCGACATCGTAGTAGCTGATAATGGGAAACCCGTCGGTGCCGATGGCGACGGACGTGTGCGCGCCGACATTGCCCGTCGCGTCAGGTGTCGCAAACGATGCCGATGTACAGGCCACGTCGCCGCAATGCGCGACCTTCAGATCTCCGTTCGTGGCATCGTAGTAACTGATGATGGGAAATCCGTCGGAACCGATGATCACGGACGTGTACTGACCGACGTTGCCTTCGCTTTCCAGCGTGGTGCGTGTCGCCGACGTGCACACCACCTCGTGGCAATGCACGACCTTGAGGTCGCCGTTCGTGGCGTCGTAATAGCTGATGATTGGGCGCTCGTCATTGCCGATCGTCACGGAACTGAACTGACCGACATCGCCGGTTTTATCCGGAGTCGTGGTGAGGGTGGGTTCGGTACAGGGCAAATCCGGACAGAGAGCGGACTTCAGGTAATGGTCGGTCGCATCGTAATAGCTGATGAGGCCTTGACCTCCGGCGATCGTAACGGATGTATACTGACCAACGTCCCCCTCGGCTTGTAGGAACGTAAGTGTGGTAATCGTCGCGACGTTGCAAGCGACGTCGGCGCAGTGTGCGGCTTTGAGATCGCCTTTGGTGACATCGTAGTAGGTGATCAGAGGCAGCTTGTCGGTCCCGATCGTCAGAGAACTGTACCGGCCGACGTTTCCCGTGCGGTCAACGGTCGTGAGCGTGGCTGCAGTGCAGGGAATGTCGGTACAATGGGCGACCTTCAAATTCCCGTTCGTAGCGTCATAGTAGCTGATGAGTCCCAGGTCATCGCTCCCGATCGCGATGGACGTGTACTGACCGACATCCCCGGTGCGGTCCAAAGAGCTGATCGTCGCAGAAGTACAGGACTGATTCGAACAATGTGCAACTTTCAGATCCCGGTTGGTCGCATCGTAATAACTGATGATGCCCAAACCGTCGGCTCCAATGGCGATGGACGTGTACTCACCGGCATCGCCCGAGCCGTCCCGCGTGATGAGCGCAAACCCCGGACGCTCAAAAGCCGTGTCGTCCGCTCCGGCAGTCAGAATGATTTCCTCTCCCGATAGCACCACCGTCAGGGCGATGAGAACATTCACCGGCCCCATCCCTTTATTGCCTCGTCGAAGCGTCATCACGCACCCGTTGACTATAGTCTGAACGACTATGCGCCAAGGAGGCAAGGGGGAAGATTAGGCATATTCGCCCCGCTCATTATGTAAGTTTCTACGAGTTCAGGTGTTTCTCAGGATACGAGAAGGTACAGGGCCGCAACTATAGGAGTTTCTCCGTGTCGGTAGAGTGGCGGATCCTGCCTGGGGGAGACCTGCGTTCAGATGCTTGCGGGATCTACTTTTCGTCACACTTCTTGAAGTTCGATTCTATACAGCGCTGCGCCAGCTCTTGCGCTTTCTGAATCTGGGTCGGCGTCATACGCGATGCCACGTTGTCTCGATCCTTGATCAGCTCTTGTTTCGAACCGCCGCTTAACGATTCTGCCGCAACGCTGTACCACATATGGGCGCGAACAAGGTCTTGCGGAACGCCTTGTCCCTTGGCGTACATTTGTGCCAGTTCATTTTGTGCGCCGGCGTGACCTTGCTTCGCGGCCATGCGATGCCATTTCAGCGCCGCCTGGTAGTCGTGCGTCACTCCGAGACCGCTGGCGTACAGCAGCCCGAGATTGTACTGCGCCCGTGTATCTCCCTTTTCCGCCAGTGGGTAAAACAGTCCCGCGGCGAGCCTGAACTCTCCACGCTTCAGCGCCTCGTATGGCTCCTCCCCGGACAGGGGCACCACTTTCTTCGAATCACTCCGTAAGGATTCCGCTGAGGCCGTGAGGGACGAACCGGTCAAGATCAACACACCTAAAAGCACGGCTAGCCGCATCGTTTACCTGCCTTTCCGCATTCTCTAAAGATTCGGGACTTAGAATGCCCTACAGTCAGTTACAAGACAACCATTGCCTGCATTTTCATCATCCACACGGCAGAGCATAACGCACAACCAAGAGGTCGTCGGACATCTGGTGGCGGGACTCTGAGGAAGCACATGGTGCAGGACCAAGGCCACCGCCTCAGAGTGTGCGTGCTGTCAGGACACCGCGGCCACAAAGCCCTTGCTCCTGGACCCCTACTTTGGCAGGAGGCCTTTTGAGTTGTAGCAATTGGATTCCTCTGATAAGTACACCTATCGAAGCGGTAAGGAGGCAGGCGCGAACCCTGTTGAAAACGGCGATCGAAGTGAGCCATGCCGACGACCTACCAAGAGCGATTCGGGAATAATGACGCCCTCATCCATGCCTACGCCAATGATAACTCGCCTCGGGTGTCGGAGATTCGCTATCTCTATGACTCGATAAAGCGCCTGAAAGCGCACAGGATCCTCAATGTCCCGTTTGAAGGCAGCCTGATCAAGAGCGTTGCGACACAGGAACGGGTCACGTTCGCGGATTTTGTCGTGCCGGCTACGTTGCACCGGTGGAACATTCACAAGACCGATTCCCGCCTAACCGGCATACGGAAGAACCATTTCGATGCCGTGATCTCTATCGCGGGAATACATCATCTTACGGATCACGAGCAGTCGGAGTTCATTGCCGCTACACGAAAGACTCTCAAACCCGGCGGACGGCTGTTGATGGTGGAGGTCACGACTGACTCGCCTACAAGCCGTTTCCTTGACGGATTTGTCGGACGGCATACCTCAACCGGACATGTCGGAAACTACCTCAGAAGTGACTTCGCTCAAATAGTGAGAATGGCCGGATACAACAACATCCGAAGGGAAACCGTCATCCATGAATGGATGTTTCGGAACAAAGAGCACCTGTATACCTGGATGGTCAAATTTTTTGGCATTTCCGTCGCCAAAAAGGATCTGGTTGCCCAGGTCGACGGCATCTTGGGGATCAATCTGCGAAAAACCCACTTGACGGTGAATTGGCCGCTGGACTTCGTCACCGCACAGGCCGAAAGAACACCTCGGAAAAGATTTTCTCCCCATCAGGGGGATAAAATCGGCCGATCCCGCCGGCCGGCAAATTCGTCAGCTCACCGAAAAGCACCCGCTTCGTATCGGTAAAAAAGTCCACTCTGATATACCCGAAGTCCGCCGCCAGAATTCGCGCTTGGCGCAGCAGACCCGGCAAGAACTCCCAACTGGCCGGTTCGAATTCTTGGAGGGGATAATACAAGCTTACGCCTAACGGCGTCCCATCTATATCAAACGTCTGCCGCGCCTTGGTGTACCGATCGATCAGACTCACCAGCTTGGGCACCCCCTTCAGACAGTGCACGGACCCCTCAAGCGAAAAGCAGTCGTCGATGTATTCCTCAAAGATAACTTTCCGTTCAAGGGCGACGTAGTTCTTTTCCAGATCGGACAAGAAATAGTCCTCGCACAACCAATTCTTAATCTTGGGCAGGGCAGCGATGTATTCAGCCTCGGATCGCGCCGTGACCACCCGTCCGGAGCTATTCGTCGGCTTGATCACGCAAGGAAATACCGGCGGCCTATACCGCTCAACGTCGTCCGCAGTCCGCAACACACAGGTCGTGGGAGGCGTTGCGCCCGCGCCGAGCTTCTTCTCTATGTACCGTTTGCAGTACTCCTTGTCGGTCACTCGTCTCCGTAACGGGCTTTCCAGCTCACATCCTGACTTCAGTCGAAACAGGAAATCATTAAATAATCGGCTCGGTCTTATCGGGAGCCTGTGATGCGCCGCGACAAACTGAAAGAGATACGTCGGGTACAGGACGACATTGAGGAGTGGAATGGGAAGGTGTCTTCTGTAGAGCGCCAACGAGACCCGACGACATCGCTTATAGAGAAGAGTGGAAAGTCTCACCACAGCGGAGGATAGTCTCATTGCAGAAGCGCGATTCGTGACCTTCTTGTGTCTCAGTCGGGCCGCAGTCGGTTTAATTCAACCGCTTCTCGTGTGTCGGCAGATGTTGAAAATGAGATGCTGAAAAGCCTGATTGATAAGGAAAGAAATTGGTGCCGAAGCCGGGATTTGAACCCGGACACCCGTGAGGGCGCTAGACCCTGAATCTAGTGCGTCTGCCAGTTCCGCCACTTCGGCAATAAGGCACGCTGATATGCTCTTCGACTTCGTTCTTAGTCGCCTGCTTTACTGCGACGCAACAACCTCTACGTCTCGTGCACAGGCACCTGCGGCCTTGTTGAAAACCATTTTGAGCGTGCCGAGGGATAGCCCGCAGGAAAAGCAATTATCCTGAATTCTCCTCTCCCACGTCAAGCAAGCGCCGCTGGGGGTACTGGTGCATTAGTGTGTTGCTTGGATCAATTCTGAGATTGTCCATACATGGTCACTGATACCTGATTCCATCGCCGGTGTCACTCTTAAGGTTTGATGCACACGGCAGAAGTTATAATAGGCGAACTGTAGCGCATAGGCCCACCGCAGATTTTCCCATTTCTTCGAGAAGGCATTCGTTAGCCGAGTCATTCTCCGCATGCTCATTCTAAGGGTAAGGTTCTGCCTTTCAATGTGAGAAGTCGTAGCCCTACTCAAATCAGGGTTGCCGAACGCTCTAGACTTTTCACAAGCGATGCAGGTGCTAGGCGAATACCGCACTTCACTCTCAGGATTAGCCCGATAGATCTTAATGACTTGTGCAAAATCCACATGCTGCGCACCGAGGCTTTCAATGATCGCATCCTTATAGGGCGGGAAGGCGTCTGTAGTGATTTGGAAATTTCCCTCAGTGGCATATGCTAGTTTCTCCGTAAATGCTACGGTATCTTCACGATTGCGTAGCCCTAGATGCCATGCAAGAACAAGCTTGGTATGGCGCTCCATTCCTATAAAACACCATGCATCGCCGACACCCTGCTTGATGATCGCCTTTCGCGCCTTAGTTTTGGACTTCATTCCAACATAGCCCCAAATTTCATCACAGCTCACATCCTTGACCTGCAGACCTCTTATCCGTTGAGTCATAAGGGATTCACATCTCTCCCCAACAAGAGCCAGGAGAGTCAGAATGGTGCGCTTTTCAACGCCTGTGATTCGCTCAGTCGTGCGGATCGAGCAGCCTTCTACAAGATGCTGAATCACAGACACCGCCTTTTCGATTGGCAATCGCATGTCATCCAATGGTCGTTTATGCGGCTCAAGGAACGTCTTTTTACAGCTCAGGCATCGAAACCTCTGTAAGCCGCTCCGATCCTTCCCGAATTTCTTTGCTTGTGCGTTGCAAGTTGGGCAGGTCATCTGTGAACCCTCCATCTAGCAACACACTATACACATTTTGCTCAAGCATGTCAAGTGACACACTTCAGTCATGGCAGCCTATACAGCGCCATTATTAACCCGCTCTTGCAAAACTATAGGGGTTAGGAGATACTGAGAATGTGTTTTGGGCCTACCACGGGCTACCCCTTCCGGGCGGCGAAACCTAAAGGGGGTAGCCCTTCTTGTTGAGGCCAGCCGCGTCGGTAAGCGTGATCGGGCTGGCTATGTATAATAATTTGAGCATAGTCTCTCTCCTTTCCTTGTTAACTGCGCTCATCCTGCATGAGGTGCTTCCAAAGGTCTCAGCTGATCGATCTGAGCCTTTGCCTTGGCAGATCCTTTAGGCTTTGGGCTCTTAGCCTTTTTTGCAGGCCTCGCGTCGGGCTTTTTCTTCTCCACGCCTGGGTACCATTCCGAGAGTCCCCAGGTATTTCGGTGAACTAGAAGAAATCCCTTGTGCCGCTTGAGAGCCGTATACAAAATTCCCGCTGGATTCTTTCCCTTCATTTCGTACATTGCTTTCCGCATTGCACTTAGAATGGTGAGGGTGTTCTGGGGTTCACCGATCCGCTTGAGGAATTCTCGCGCAGCTTCTGTATATGATTTCCCGTAGAAGTCTCCAACCTTAACAAGTGCAAGCGGATCGCCACCTTTGAACGGCCTAACCTGGCTATTGGCGGACATTTGCGACGATGGGCTAGAAGCCGGTGGAGGTTCTGCAGTAGTACCCATCAATGCTCGAATAGATGCTGCAGTTTGTTGCAGCTCTGCTATGCGGCGCTCAATATCTTCAAGAACCATCGCATATCCTGCCTCACGATTCTCTTCTCCCATGGCCTCTCTCCCTTCACCCGCTCACAATTGGAGCGGGTGCTGAAGAGTAGCGCGTTTGGATAAGCAAGTCAACTTCAAGGCTTGAGCGGTAAGACCACGCCGCTTATCTTAGACCGCTAAAAACCGATTGACGCTAAACTCTGTACGCGGTATAAGTGGATTGCGCTCAGGGGAACCCATCATATATTGGGTTCATCCTCCCAAGCCTTGGTTGGTGATCTGTTATCGCGCCGACGGACACCAACCGTCGGGAAGGGAGGTGAGTGCGATGAAGGATGAGAAGCAAGAAGTTCAAGAGGATGATGAGACGGTCCGATACACCGCCTACATCACCCTCAAGAACGGGAAGCGACTCTACGCCTGGCAGTACGGATTAAAAGCGTTCCGGCTGAAGATCCGTAAGTAGTCCAGGCAA
>CAYXKP010000142.1:0-12143 GCA_964465695.1 uncultured Nitrospira sp. | reverse complement strand
CCGAAGCGGAACAGCGCCATCTGTTGCATTTCCGAAGCCTCGGCCAGAATGGCGCCCATGCGGCAGGCGCCCGCGATCAATACCGCGGTCTTGTGCTCGACGATCTTGATGTAATCGATTTCCGGCATCGAAGGGTTTCCGTTGTAGTACAGCTGAAGGACCTCGCCCTCCGCCATTTTCTTGCAAGCTTCGGCAAGTACTTCATTGATGCCCTGACTCTGGAACTCGACGACTTTGCACATGGCCTTCGTATAGAGATAGTCGCCGACCAGAATGCTGATCTGGTTTCCCCACACCTTGCGTGCGGTTCTTCTGCCTCTTCGAAGATCGGCGTCGTCGACGACGTCGTCGTGTAACAGGGTGGCGGTATGGATGAATTCCACGATGCTGCCGAGTTGATGGTGCTCGGTTCCCGGGTAGCCGCAGAGGCGAGCCGACAAGAGGAGGAGCAGGGGCCTGATGCGTTTGCCGCCGCCGCTCAGGATGTGGGCGGCGACCGTATTGACGAGGGTCACGCTGGAGTCGAGGTTTTTCCGGACTCGATCTTCCACTCCGTCCAGTTCGCCACGGTAGGCGTCCCACACATCCGACATGCTGTGCAGGGTTGCGATCACTGGACCTTGTGCCATGCGGCGGATGGTATGGCAGCCGGGGAAATAAAGTCAAGCAAATGAAAGCGGTATAAGCCCGTAACCTTGACAGAAGAATGACCCATCCAGTAAGGTCCCATTCTAACAAGCGGGTGAGGTTCACCCTGAGCGCTATGGGGCCAAATCCACCCCAGATTTCTCGCTTGCTCCATTTTTCCATACCATTAGGGAACTCTCATCGTCTGAACGAGAATTAGGTACATGAATATTCCAGGATTTCCACGACAGCAAGGGCTCTACGATCCTCGAAACGAGAAGGACTCCTGCGGGATCGGATTCGTCGTCAGCATCAAGGGGAAGAAATCTCATGACATTGTCCGTAAGGGGCTCCAGGTTTTGGAAAACCTGACCCATCGCGGAGCCCAAGGCTGCGATCCCCACACGGGGGATGGAGCCGGAATCCTTTTGCAGATCCCGCACGCGTTCATGAAGCGGGTCGCAGAGGACGTCGGCGTGTCATTGCCGGACGTGGGTGAGTACGGAGTGGGGCAGCTGTTTCTTCCGCCCGACGAAGAGTCCCGGCGATTGTGCGAGAAGCTGCTCACCGAGATTCTTGTGGAAGAAGGGCTGCGTCTCCTCGGTTGGCGCGACGTGCCGGTCAAGAGTGACCAGATCGGCGCCCAAGCGCGAACGACCGAACCCTTCATGCGTCAGCTCTTCGTCGCGCGCGATGCCTTGAATGAGGCTCAGTTCGAGCGAAAGTTGTATGTGGTCCGCAAGCGGGTTGAAAAGGCCGTGGCGGAGTCGGCCATTCACGGACGAGAGCATTTCTACGTATCCAGCTTGTCGGCCCACACCATCGTCTACAAAGGGCTGCTGTTGCCGCATCAAATGGCGGCCTACTACCAGGACCTCACCGATGAACGGATGGTGAGCGCACTGGCCTTGGTGCACTCGCGCTTCAGTACGAATACGTTTCCCACGTGGCCGCGTGCCCATCCTTATCGATATGTGTGCCACAACGGCGAAATCAATACGCTCAAGGGAAATGTCAATTGGATGAAGGCCCGACAAGGCCGTCTTCATTCCGAGTTGTTCGGAAGGGACATGGAGAAACTGTTCCCGATCGTGTCCGACAATCAGAGCGACTCGGCCTGTCTGGACAATACCCTCGAGTTTCTCTTGCTCGGAGGCCGTTCGTTGCCGCACGCCATGATGATGCTGATTCCCGAACCATGGGTGGCGAATGCCCAGATGGATCTGGATCGTCGGGGCTTCTATCAGTATCACGCGGCGATGATGGAGCCGTGGGACGGACCGGCCGCCGTCTGTTTCACCGACGGCAAGATGATCGGCGCCACCTTGGACCGGAATGGGCTGCGCCCCTGCCGCTATCAGGTGACGACCGACGGTCTCGTGGTCCTGGCGTCCGAAGCGGGCGTCTTGCCGGCTGACGCGAAAGATATCCGCATGAAAGGCCGGCTCCAACCGGGCCGCATGTTCCTGGTCGACACGGTGCAGGGCCGCATCATCGATGACGAGGAAATCAAGGCCGATATCGTCAGCCGCAAACCTTATCGCAGTTGGGTGACGCAATACGGTGTCTCGCTGGATGAGTTGCCGGACCCGCTGAATGTTCCGCAGCCGGACCACCCGACGATCCGCCAGCGGCAGCAAGCCTTCGGCTACACGGTCGAAGAACTCAAGATGGTCCTCACGCCGATGATCGTGACGGGGGAAGAAGCGATTTCCTCGATGGGCACCGATACGCCGCTGGCGGTCTTGTCCGATCGGCCGCAGCTCCTGTTCAAGTATTTCAAACAGCTCTTCGCGCAGGTCACGAATCCTCCCATCGATCCGATCCGCGAACAGCTCGTGATGTCGCTCGTGACCAACATCGGCCCGAAGCCGAATCTGATGGACGAGTCGCCGGAATCTTGCCGCCGCATCAAGGTGCAGCAGCCGATTCTCACGAACGCCGATTTGCAAAAGATCCGCGGGATTTCCGATCCGCACTTCAAGAGCAAGACGCTCCGCATGTTGTTCCGCGTGGCCGAAGGGCCGGATGGGCTTGGCGAGGCGGTCGACGATCTGTGTCGGCAGGCCTCGCAGGCGATCAAGGAGGGCTACAAGTTCCTCATCTTGAGCGATCGCGGCGTCGATGAACAGTGGGCCCCCATCCCGAGCTTGTTGGGGATTTCCGCAGTCCACCACCACTTGGTTCGCGAGTGTACGAGAACTGAAGTCGGCTTGATCCTCGAAACGGGGGAGCCGCGCGACGTGCATCAGTTCGCTTGTTTGATCGGTTACGGCGCCGGGACGATCAATCCCTATCTCGTCTTCGAATCGCTCGTCGATATGGAACGCGACAACTATCTGCCGGAAGGGCTCGACGCACAGACGGCGGAAGGGAAATTCATCAAGGCCATCAACAAGGGCCTGCTCAAGATCTTCTCGAAAATGGGGATCTCCACGGTGCAGTCTTACTGCGGCGCGCAAATCTTCGAGGCCATCGGATTGAATCGCGAACTCATCGACCGCTACTTCACCGGAACGCCGTCGCGCGTGGAAGGAGTCGGCATCCGCGAAATCGGCGAGGAGACCCTGCGCCGCCACCGCGTGGCGTATGAGCCGGCGGCGATCCGGCAACTCGATTTCGGCGGCGAGATCCACTACCGCATCCAGGGTGAGCATCACAACTGGAATCCGGAGACCATCTACAAGCTGCAGCATGCCAGCCGCTCGAACGACCCGAAGACCTACGCCGAATTCGCGCAGATCGTCAACGACGAGAGCCGACGGCGGTCGAATTTGCGCGGCCTGCTGGATTTCAAGTTCGATCCTCAGCCGATACCCATCGAAGAGGTGGAGCCGGCCAAAGACATCGTGAAACGCTTCAACACCGGCGCGATGTCGTTCGGTTCGATCAGCAAGGAAGCGCACGAAACGCTGGCGATTGCGATGAACCGGCTCGGCGGCAAGAGCAACACGGGGGAAGGCGGCGAGGATCCCGAGCGGTTCACACCCTTGCCCAACGGCGATTCGAAGAACAGTTATATCAAACAGGTGGCATCGGCCCGATTCGGTGTCACGGCGCATTATCTCGTGAACGCGCGGGAATTGCAGATCAAGATGGCGCAGGGCGCCAAGCCCGGTGAAGGCGGCCAATTGCCGGGGCACAAGGTGGACGAAAACATCGCGCGCTTCCGTTATGCCACGCCGGGCGTGCAACTGATTTCGCCGCCGCCGCATCACGACATTTATTCCATCGAGGATTTGGCGCAGCTGATCTTCGATTTGAAGAATTCCAATCCCGATGCCGGCGTCTCCGTGAAACTGGTGGCGGAGGTCGGCGTCGGCACGGTGGCTGCCGGTGTGGCCAAAGCCCATGCGGACAAGGTCCTCATCAGCGGCGATTCGGGCGGCACCGGTGCGTCACCGTTGTCCTCGATCAAGTACGCCGGGATCCCGTGGGAACTCGGCCTGGCGGAAACCCACCAGACGCTGGTCCTCAATGATTTGCGGGGGCGCATCCGTGTTGAAACGGACGGCCAGATGAAGACCGGCCGCGACGTGGTCATCGCCACGCTGCTCGGCGCGGAAGAATATGGGTTTGCGACGGCGCCGCTCATCGTCGAGGGCTGCATCATGATGCGCAAGTGCCATCTGAACACCTGCCCGGTCGGGATCGCGACACAAGATCCGGAATTGCGCAAGAAGTTCAACGGCAAGCCGGAACACATCGTCAATTATCTGTTCTTCGTGGCCGAAGAAGCCCGGCAGTTGATGGCGAAGCTGGGTTTCCGGACCATCAATGAAATGGTCGGCCGTGTCGACAAGCTCAGGATCACCAAAGCCGTCGATCACTGGAAGGCCAAAGGGCTGGATCTCACGCCGCTACTGACGGCTCCGGATGTTCCGGCGGATGTCCCGCGCTATTGCGTGCAGAAGCAAGACCATGGTCTTGCCGACATTCTCGACAACAAGCTCGTCGAGCTCTGCAAGGCGGCGATCCAGAAGGGAGAGAAGGTCCGGCTCGAGCTCCCGATCAGGAACATCAATCGGACGACCGGCACGGTGCTTTCCAGCAAGATCGCGAAGAAGTATGGGCCCGACGGGTTGCCGGAAGACACGATCTCGATCAAGTTTGTCGGCTCGGCGGGTCAATCCTTCGGCGCGTTCCTTGCCAAAGGCATCACGCTGACTTTGGAGGGAGAGTCCAACGACTATATCGGCAAAGGGTTGTCCGGCGGTAAGATCATCATCTTCCCGCCGAAGAATATCCTCTATAACCCTGAAGAAACGATTTTGATCGGCAATACGTCGCTCTATGGGGCCACGCAAGGCGAAGCCTATTTCTACGGGATGGCGGGGGAACGGTTTGCCGTACGGAACAGCGGGGCGCATGCCGTCGTCGAAGGAACAGGCGACCACGGTTGCGAGTACATGACCGGGGGTGTAGTCGTGGTGCTCGGCAGGACCGGCCGCAACTTTGCGGCGGGCATGTCCGGGGGCACGGCGTTCGTGCTGGACGACGACGGAACATTCCAGAGCCGCTGCAACACCGGAATGGTCGAACTGGAGCGGGTGACGACGAAGGAAGACAAGCAACTGCTCCATGGGTTGATTACCAAGCATTTCATGTACACCGGCAGCCGCAAGGCGAAACAGGTGTTGGATGCGTTCGATGCGACCTTGCCCACATTCGTGAAAGTCATGCCGGTGGATTACAAGCGCGTCCTCGAGGAACGGAAGCGCAAAGCGAGTGCGGTGCACTGACACCGGTGAGGCGAGGGGTTCGGGGTAAGGGGGTAAGAGAGAGAATAATGGGTGATCCGAAAGGCTTCATGAAATATGCCCGTGAGGGCCCGAAGCGCAAGCCGATCGAGCTGCGAGTGCTCGATTGGAAGGAGATGTACGAACCAATCTCCGAGGACAAGCTGAAGGGCCAGGGCGCGCGCTGTATGGACTGTGGGGTGCCGTTTTGCCAAGGCCACACCGGTTGTCCCGTGGTCAATCTGATTCCCGAATGGAACGATCTCGTCTATCGCGGCCGTTGGAACGATGCCCTGAAAGCGCTGCACACGACGAACAACTTTCCCGAATTTACGGGACGGCTCTGTCCGGCGCCCTGCGAAGGAGCCTGTGTATTGGGCATCAACGAAGATCCGGTGTCCATACGTATCATCGAATGGAACATCGTCGACCGTGGCTTCAACGAAGGTTTCGTGACGCCGGTCCTCCCGGTCGTGAAAACCGGTAAGACCGTGGCGATCGTCGGTTCCGGTCCGGCGGGTTTGGCTGCCGCGCAGCAGCTGGCTCGGGCCGGTCATGAGGTGACGGTCTTCGAAAAATCCGATCGGATCGGGGGCCTGCTTCGCTACGGCATTCCCGACTTCAAGATGGAAAAGTGGGTGATCGACAGACGGCTGGAACAGATGAAGGCCGAAGGAGTGAAGTTTCAAACCGGTGTCGCCGTCGGGAAGGACATCACCGGCGAGCAATTGCGCCACCAGTTCGATGCAGTCGGCCTTACCATGGGAGCTGAACAGGCCCGCGAGTTGCCGATTCCTGGGCGTGAGCTGAAGGGCGTGCATCTCGCGATGGAATACCTGACCCAGCAGAACAAGCGCACGGCCGGCATTTCTTTCAGCGACGAACCGATCACCGCGAAAGGCAAGCGAGTGGTCATCATCGGCGGAGGCGATACCGGGTCCGACTGTCTCGGCACCGCGCACCGCCAAGGTTGTGTCGAAGCGCATCAATTTGAATTGCTGCCGGAACCGCCGCCGCAGCGGGCCGAATCGACTCCCTGGCCGCTCTGGCCGATGCAGCTGCGCACGTCGCACGCGCATGAAGAAGGCTGTGACCGGCAATGGAGTGTGTCTACCACGAGGTTGACCGGCCACAATGGCCATGTCACAAAATTACACGCACACCGTGTCAAGTTTGAAGGTGGAAAGTTCCAATCGATTCCGGAAACCGAGTTCGAAATGAATGCCGATCTGGTGCTGCTGGCCATGGGGTTCACCGGTCCCGTCAAGAATGGTCTGCTTGACAGCCTAGGTGTGAAGTATGACGCTCGTGGAGCGGTATCGGTGGACCAGAATTTCATGACCAACCTTGATGGCGTCTTCGCCGGCGGCGACACCAAACGCGGTGCGTCGCTCATCGTCTGGGCCATCGCCGAAGGGCGCAAGATGGCGGCAGGGATCAATCAGTATCTGCAAGCCAATCGGTCGGCGAAGAAAGCAGCCACTTAAGGTAATCGGTTTCAAAAGCATATTTTCGCACTACTCCTGGAATACCGATTTAGTTCACCAATAGGAAATGGTCCTTATTGTGGCTGACGGATCGTTTTCTTCACTAGGTCCGCTCCCCCATCCATCCGAGAATCCTGATCCAGAAACACTTCTCCAAGCGTCGCTAGCAGCGACGCCTACGCAGCGGATAGCCTGGTTGGAAGAAGCGCTTCGACTTGCCTATGCCACCGGGGCCTTAAAGCGGAGACGGTTCATCAGCAAGGAAGAATGGGATGCGATGGGGTCATCGAATCTGTGATCGTCTGGGCAATCGCCGAAGGGCGAAAAATGGCGGTAAGGATCGATAAGGATCGTCAGCGGACGATTGGAACCACCTGACGACTTCTAACTGCGTTCACTGCACACTTTCCCAGTCGAGGTGAATAAAGGTATCCGGCCTTTTAAATGCTCCCCTGGTATTCTGGTGCACTACCGATAATAGTGGTTTCGAACGCTCGCCTGCCACTTCTGGAATACGGCCTGCAGTGCCTTCTTGGAACCGGAGCCCATGCTCTGCGTCGGCATTTTGTGAACGAACACATCGGAAACACCTGGATCGAAGACGCCGCCTGAAATTCCATCCTCTGCGAAGACTAGCAGGGGTAAGCCGAGGCTGTAGAGAAGCCCTGCCTCAAGATGATTCCATGCTGTCGGGAAGTAGACCGATGTTGCCTGCTTGCGCTGCTCAGACGAGCCCCGCTTCCATATGCCTGCTGGTGCAGAAAACTGTTCGAATCCGAGAATCACGCCGCCTGAGCAGTGTTTTGCAAGTAAGAACACTTCACGCAAGGGTAGTTCAGTTGGGTAGTCTGACCTCCCGAGTGCACGCGGTTCGAGATTGTGCCGAGATAGTTCACGAAGAACCATGCTTCGCTTCGCATCCTGTGCAGGACTGAGCGAGGTGGGGCTGGACAAGAAGACTGGTATTTTCATGGCGTTAAAAGGCTCGAAGAATTTTGTCTATCTACTATAGAGTCGCCCGAAATCATATTGATTTCTCGGATACTTAGCAAGACAGCTCTGACATGCGCACTTGTTCACCTGGAGAGCGAAAGTGGGACTGAAGTCTGAAATTTAAGATAAACCATTTGTCTTGCCCTGACGCGGATCATTGCGACGGGAGCCAAATTACTATATATACGGGCGTAATGAGAGCGATTCTTGAGTCGCTACCAGTGCATTTACCTGATTGGTAATCAGAGGCCTGTAACTTCGTAAGCAGTGCTCTCAAGGTTGGAGGAAACATGGCAGACAAGAAAATCATTTTTGTAGCATTCGCCATTGAGGATGAGCGACAGCGGGATTTGCTAAAGGGGCAGTCACTCCATACGGATACTCCATTCGAATTCGTCGATATGTCCGTAAAAGAACCGTATGACAGCGGCTGGAAAGAACGAGTCAAAACACGCATTAGACGGTCAGATGGTGTTATTGCGCTTGTAAGCAAGAACACATTGAATTCCAGCGGTGAAAAGTGGGAAATCGACTGCGCGAAGGAAGAAGGGAAAAAGATCATCGGGCTTTGGGCATATAGCACTGATAGGACTCGTCCAGCGGTTTTGGACGGAAAACAAATAATTGAGTGGACGTGGGACAGTATTGCGAAGTTCATCAATAGCCTTTAGACCTTATGAAGCGCGCGCTTCTCGTTGGAATCGATACATATGATCGCCTAGACTCTCTTCAGGGGTGCGTTAAAGACGTCAAAGCATTGATGCCACTGCTTTCTCGCCATGACGATGCCTCACCAAATTTCAGTTGCCGTTCATGCACAAGTACAGAAGGCCTGGTGGATCGACGGACAGTCCTGGAAGCAATTGACACACTCCTATCGCCAGGCGTCGACGTGGCTTTATTCTATTTCGCGGGGCACGGACATAACGCTCCGAATGACGTTGTACTTGCCACCCAAGAATTTGTGAACGGTGATGATGGCGTAAGCCTTTCTTCTGTTCTCGGAAAAGTACACCAGTCCACGGTCCGTGAAGTAATCATCATTCTTGATTGCTGCTTTTCAGGTGGGGCTGGTGGGGTACCACAGCTTGGCGTTAACGCTGCGGCATTGCGCCAAGGGGTCGCTATCCTTTCGGCTAGTCAGGCGAACCAAGCAGCAGTTGAAACTCCGTCAGGCCGCGGTATGTTCACAACTTATTTGTGCGGGGCTCTTGATGGGGGGGCGGCTGATGTCTTGGGAAAAGTTACACTGGCCGGAGTATATGCTTATCTTTCTGAGTCGTTCGGACCTTGGGATCAACGTCCAACATTCAAAGCAAACTTGGACCGTCTGCATGATCTACGCCGCTGTACTCCGTGGGTTCCTGCCACGGTGCTCCGTCGCCTCCCAGAGTTTTTCCCCGTCGAGGGGCATGTTTACCCACTTGATCAGTCCTATGAGCCTGAGGCCGAGCCAAGGCATCCTGAGAATGAGGCCATTTTTAAGAGCTTACAACAATGTCGCTCCGCAAAGCTGATTGAACCGGTCGATGCTGACCATATGTTTTTCGCAGCGATGAATTCAACGGGTTGCCGACTAACCAAGCTAGGCCAACTTTATTGGAGGATGGCCAAGCAGAATGTACTCTAATGTTTGTAGGTGTCACAGGCCATCAAGACATTCCGCCTTCCGTCAAGAGCTTTGTTAGGGACCGAATAGCGGAAGTTCTTTCCAATCTAAAAGGGAATGTCACTGGGGTCTCTTCTCTGGCTTCAGGTGCCGATCAATTATTTGCAACTGTTGTGGTAGGTATGGGTGCACAACTACATGCCGTTATCCCGTGCGCAGGCTATGAGTCGACATTTACGAATCAGAAGACCCTAAATCGATATCACAACTTATTGCAGCAGGCCAACACAGTAGAAGTGCTCGGCCACCAAATACCGTCACCGTCTGCTTTCTTGGATGCTGGACGACGAGTCGTGGACCTTTCGAATATAATCATTGCCGTATGGGACGGATGCGAGGCTAGAGGCGCCGGAGGTACTGCTGATATCGTGGGCTATACCAAAGAGCGAGGCAAACACGTTGTTGTAGTATGGCCATCAGGGGTGAGTCGTGGCACATGAGCATCGTTCTTTTTAATTAATGTTAAAATAGCCTGAAAGAAAATCATAATGAGCGAAATAGCAGCTTTGTTTAATAATCTGCACCAAGATACGTGGCGTCATCAGGTTGGCTTTTCTCCGGAGATAGAGAGTGCCAATCGAGAGCTGTTTCAGTTCTCCAGTGGAGAGGCAGGCGCGATCCAAATCATAAATGAGTGGATAGAGCAGTCTCAGCCATGTCTCTTCGGGAGACTGGCAGCAAAAGTAGGGTTGCTCAGCTATTGTATCCTTACAGAAGATGACCTTCTTGGGTCAGAGCAGCACTTGCTGGAAAAGATTCAATCTGCTCGGACGGAGTGGAAGCGGGAAGGTCTGCTCGGTAGGAAAAGTGGCTTCATCATTAGCGTCATCTCTGAAAGGATTGCCTGCTCCGTTCCGGATGATTCAGTGAAGGCGCTCGCCTTACGCATTTGCAGCTTATATCTGCTAGATGAAACTCATGCCGACAGAGTGTGCCTGGATGACCTATTTTTGGAAATGCCGGGTCCACTTAGGACGACTTGGAAGTGGGACACGGGCGTGAACTACTTTTCAAGTCATGGGGACAAAAGATGGTGGCATGATCATAGGTTCCCAGGAGGATTGGCATTTTCAATTAACTCTGTAGGGCATATGGTTAAGTCGGGCATGATGGCCATGCATATCGCTGACTTGGCCAAGCTAATGGGAGCACCTGAGCAGGGCTTGGTTTCAACTAGAATTGATTCTCCGGAAGATGCCTTAGCGTACGCCATGCTAACAATTGATAATGCGTCTGACGCTATCTCTGGTAAAGCTACGGAACTGCTTTCCCTACCTGCCAACGTGAACGAGTTGCCAGTTCCCAAATGTCCAACAAAACTGCCGAGGATAGTTGAAGATAAGAATTATTGTGAGTACAAAGGGTACTACCATACTGACTACACAATTCCATCCGAATATTTCATTGCGAATATTGAAAGGCCAGCAGCTATCTGTCCACATCGACTTGATTTTACATACCTCTTTGGAGATGATCCGCTCAGTTCAGACCGCAGACGCTTAAAAGAGGGTGTGAGGATACGGGGTGGGAAGAAATCGATGACTTCGCCACGAACCCCCATAGGGAAAGGAGAAGTCGATCTCTCCAAGAGAGGGAAGGCGCAGGGTACGGCGGTTCAATCCAGCGATAGGCCGCCAGCGCGTTAAGCCCTATTTATTCCTCGTACGGATAAGATATAGGATTGATGAAAATATTTATTTCTCATCAGCAACGAGATTCTTTGGCCGCGGCTTCTATCGCGAAGAGACTACAGGATATCCATTCCGTCCAATATTACCTCGATTTAATAGATAACGACGCATCCCAAACGGGTGAATTACTTGGTGACCATATTAAGCGCCAGCTTTCCTCATGCACACAATTGATGGCCGTTGTTTCTGCCAATACAAAAGAATCATGGTGGGTACCTTGGGAAATTGGGATTGCAACGGAGAAAGACTACCCCATCTCGACATACGCAGCTGGCAACTGTGACTTGCCTAGTTACTTGAAGAAATGGCCATACCTCAAGTCCGAAGCCGACCTCGATATCTATGTAAAAATCTCAAGGAGTGCAGAAAGGGAATTGGCTGTTAAACAGTCTTATTTGACGGAATCTGTAGCTAAGTCTATGGCAACGAAAGCATTCCATCAATCATTAAGACGTGCGTTGGGACAATAGACTTAGATGGATTCGATGAAGTTCGTTATATTGGTCCAAGTCTAGTCACAACAGACTTGATAAAAAGGTCGGGAGTCTGTGTTTGGAAACTCTTTCTGAATCCGCAATAGAAAAGCCTCTACGGCCATAGTTTTTACCGGCTACCACCCACCTCGTTGACAGCGTTCCGTCCAGGAACGTAGCCTGTCTCCCGTCCGACCACATCCAAAAGTCCAGAGGAGGGCTATCATGGCGGCTGTTGATTATTTCCTCAAAGCAACGGGATCGGACCCCTTAAATGTTGTTCAAACCTAGGTCCATTGAGCTGTCGTTCCTACTGTCTCATACCGGCCTCCCGAATTTGTTCCTCTAAATGCCGATCAACGTCCCTCTGTTCTTCGGTACGGTCTTCCGTTGAAGGCGGCTGCACACGCTGCCAGCCGGGAGCCGGTCGTTCGCACGTGGAAATGTGCTGAAGCCGATAGTAG
>CAYXKP010000141.1:0-12152 GCA_964465695.1 uncultured Nitrospira sp. | reverse complement strand
CGGCCCTCCGTAGATCCGTTCCATCCAATGAAACGGGCCGCTGTTCTTCGCCGGTCGGTGGGCGGTCATCCGGAATCCGTTAGGAATCGGTTCAAAGATTTTCGTCTTCTCATGCATGCGCGCATCGCTTCGCCACCAAGAATGCACATAGGGCCCATGGACCGGATCAATGAGGCCGATGATGCCATCGTCAGCCGTACAGGTATAGGTCAACGAAATGTGGAACGATTGCCGCGGTTCCGAGGGCAGCGGCATGAGCGGGACGGGAGGCAACGGATCGATGACTCCCCGCTCGTCGGGCAGATACAGCCAAATCATGCCGTCCGTTTCTGCAGCCGGATAGGTCGGCACACCGATCTTGTCGGTTTGCAGAGTTCCCTGTTCCGGGAGGGCGGGAATGCATCGGCAGCGCCCCTTCACGTCGAACTGCCACCCATGATACGGACATTCCACTCGCTCACCGTCGAACCGGCCGAAGGACAACGGCATACCACGGTGGGGACAGATATCGCGCATCGCCGCCAAGCCGCCGGTTCGATCACGACAGAGTACGATCGGCAAACCCAACATCTGCAGCCCCTTCATCGTGCCGGGGCGCAGGGTATGACCGGGTATGGCAGGGTACCAAAATCCAAAGAGTGGACCGCTCCTGGAAGATGCGACCTCGGGTGATGCCTGTTCAATCATGTGGGTCATTCGATAGGGAGGAGCCCGCAAGACGGCTATAGCGCAATGGATGCCGACTATAACGAGGGGATGGAGATTGGTCAAGCCGTGCGCACCCGGTGCCGCGGACGTCGCTTCCTTGACACCCCGAAGGATCACATACTATTCTGTTCATGCGATAATTTGAACGTGTCAAGAGGTGAGAACATGATTGCCACGCACATAGAGCCGACGACGACGCTGGCGCAGCTGCAAGAATCCAAGCCCGAGAGAGTCACGATCGTGTTGCTGAGCGGAGATCTCGATCGGGCGATGGCGGCTTTTATCATCGCCACGGGTGCCGCTGCCATGGGTATGCATGTGACCATGTTTTTTACGTTTTGGGGGTTGAATACGATTCGGAGAAGAGGAGCGACAAGTTCGGCCAAAGATTGGCTTCGACGGATGTTCGGGCTCCTCAATCGAGGCGGCGCTGATGCGCTTCCCTTGTCCCGATTCCACTTCGGTGGGTTGGGCACAAGGATGATGCAGACGGTGATGAAGCAAAATCGGATGCCCGGTGTGCCCGAGCTGATGCAAACAGCCCTCGATCTGGGGGTGCGGTTCATTGCCTGCACGACGACGATGGGGCTTATGGGCATTACCAAGGATACGTTGATCGACGGCATCGACCAATTCGCCGGCGTGACCACGTATCTGGCGGAGGCCAGACAGGGCAGTGTGAACTTGTTCATTTAGTTTATCCGGTTTATCGGATGCATGGTTGAGGAACGAACAACCGGATAAACGAAACAAACCAAACCGAAGCGGAGCACTATGATGCAGGCCGATGTCAAACTCGATACGTTGGGGTATTTTTGTCCGATGCCGATTATTCTCACCTCCAAAAAAATCAAAGAATTGGCATTGGGACAAGTGCTTGAAGTCGTCTCCGATGATGAGGGCATCAAAAAGGACATGCCGGCTTGGTGTGAAACGACAGGTCATCAAATGATGGGCTTGGAAGAGGAACAAGCCAAGTCGGGCCGCATTTATAAGGCATTCGTCAAGAAAGCCAAATAGCTCGGGCGCGCTAAAAGAGAGGTGAACCCTGAAGCCGGAGGAACGGTCATCGGTCCTCCGGCTTTTTCGTTGACACGTGCAGGCACCTATGGATCGACTCGTGGAGTGTGTCCCAAACTTCAGTGAAGGTCGGGATCAAGGAACTATTCAAGCCTTACTCGATGGGGTAACTTCGACATCCGGCGTGACACTTTTGGATAGCTCGATGGACACGGACCACCATCGGTCGGTGCTGACGTTCTGTGGAAGCCCGGATGCGACCGTTGAAGCTGCTTTTCATGCCGTTCGTATCGCTACCGAACGCATCGACCTGCGCACCCATGTGGGAGTACACCCCCGCATAGGAGCCACGGATGTCGTGCCGTTTATCCCCGTTAAGGGGACGACCATGGAAGACTGTGTCCAACTGGCCAAGCGACTGGGTGAACGAGTCGGGTGTGAACTCGGAATCCCCGTTTTCTTATACGAACGCGCCGCAAGCCGTGCCGATCACATTCCATTGGAGGCGATCAGACGCGGGGGGCTCCGCGGCCTTGCCTTTCGGATGGAGTCCGATCCCCATTGGATACCCGACTTCGGTCCCCCTCGACTGCATGAAAGCGCGGGGGCGATCGCGATCGGCGCACGACCGCCGCTGATCGCCTACAACGTGAACCTCCGCTCCACGGAAATTGACGAGGCCCGATTCATCGCCCGGGCCGTCCGCCACTCAAGCGGCGGGCTGCCCGCCGTGAAAGCGATCGGGGTAGGACTATCCAGCCGCGGTATGGTGCAGGTGGCGATGAATCTGACCGACTACCTCGAGACCCCCATTCTGACCGCGTTTCAGAGGGTCAAGGTCGAAGCCGCGAAGCGGGGAATAGAGGTGGCGGGAAGCGAACTGGTCGGCTTAGTTCCGCAAGCGGCATTGAATCCGGCTGCAGCGGTTTCGCTGCAGCTCGATCGATTCGATGCAAGCCAAGTCCTCGAAACAAGAATCGCCGAGGCGATGCTCAACAAGAAGGCACCGGGGCAGACCCTGTCGGATTTCCTTGCCGCGGTCGGTGACGCGAAACCGACCCCAGCCGGTGGCGGCGTCGCGGCATTCGTCGGGGCCTTGGCGGCTTCATTGGGGGTGATGGGGGCGCGTCTCGGTACTCAATCGGACAAAGAAGAGTCTCTGCTGGAATTGAGTCGC
The DNA here is from genome assembly GCA_964465695.1 of uncultured Nitrospira sp. Lineage (GTDB taxonomy): Bacteria > Nitrospirota > Nitrospiria > Nitrospirales > Nitrospiraceae > Nitrospira_D. Next base: position 9,247 of record CAYXKP010000141.1, on the reverse strand, counting down.
CGGCTTCATCAGCTTGTTCAAGCAGATACGGAAGCCTACACCCGGCTGATGGACGCCTACAAGTTGCCCAAACAGCATCCGGACCGCCTCGAAGCCGTCTCGATCGCTCTCCAACGGGCTACGGAAGTGCCCTTGGAAATCACGGAGCTCTCTTGCGAGGTGGCTCGGCTGCTCCATACCTTACGCGAAGATGCCAAGCCGTCCATCCATTCAGATCTCACAGTGGGCCTGACGATAGCTCTGGCAGCGGCCCAAGCAGGTCTTGTCACAGCTCATACAAACACTAACGTGCAGAAAAATCAGCGGTTTATAGAGATCATACGACGCAGAATCACAAAGGCCACAGAAAGCCTTGAGGAACTCAGGGGGTTGTGCTAGACTCCGGCGCCGATTTATTGAAACCCATAAGCAGCAGGCTCACTTGGCCTGGGAAAGTCGGAAATCAACCGGATGGAAATCAAGGTCTTCAACAACAACGTCGAGAAAGCGCTGAAAGTCGCCAAGAAGAAGCTCGCCGGAGAGGGTCTGTTTCGCGAATTGAAACGCCGACGCTTTTACGAGAAGCCCAGCGTGAGAAAGAAGGCCAAGCAACGCGAAGCTCAACGGCGCCGTCAGAAGTGGTTGTCAAAACGGAAGCCCGAGTAGACACACCGTCCGGGGCTCTTCTGCTCGTCTCACCAATCCCCTCCCGTTCGTGACCGATCCTCATGCGTCAGGAACAAATCCATGCTGCCATCCGCATTGTGAAGCGGGAGATCGGCCGTTGGCAAGAACCGGTGGTGGGGGTCGTAGCCAAGGAATCGGACCGCAATCCCTTTCTCATCCTTATATCCACCCTCCTCAGTTTGCGAACCAAAGATAAGACGACCCGGGAAGCGGGTGACCGGCTCTTCGCGTTGGCCCGCACGCCGGCAGCTATGTTGAAGCTGCCGCTGGACAAGCTCGAACGGGTCATTTATCCGGTCGGCTTCTACCGGACAAAGGCCAGAGCGATTCACCAAATCTGTCGGCGCCTGATCGATGAGTATGGCGGCAAGGTACCGGACTCCGTTGATGAGCTGGTCACCTTACCGGGAGTCGGGCGGAAAACAGCGAATCTGGTTGTCACCATAGGATACGGAAAACCAGGGATTTGTGTCGATATTCATGTCCACCGGATCAGCAATCGGTGGGGCTATATCAAAACGAAGACCCCGGAAGAATCAGAACAGGCCCTTAGGCGCAAGCTACCCAAACAGTACTGGATCATCTACAACGATCTCCTGGTTCCCTACGGACAGAATCTGTGCCTTCCGGTCTCGCCGTTGTGCAGCGCATGCAAATTGACTGAATTCTGTGACCGGGTTGGAGTAACAAGGTCACGCTAAGAGCGAACGTTAATCGTTATTCGCAAGGATCGTTTCAACGATTCACGAATAACGTTGAACCCTTCAGATGAAGAGTTTCGTTTCCGCGTCAGCCGTTAAGGACAGGATGGCGGGCAGGCCCAACACTTCATCGACATTCTTTTCAACCGCAGAACTGTCCACACCCATATATTCCAACCCGGCGCTGCAGGCGATGAGCCGCAGCTTTCCGACATGCTTGGCATCCTGGAACATTTCCGAAATCTTCGGAACCTTTTTTTCTTTAAGCAGCCGGGCAACTTCCTCCGCCGACTCGGCATATTCGGTCGGAAAATCGATCTGATCGATCTTCCCTTCGGCGAGTTTTTTAATCGTCCAGAACAATAAGACGATGATCACATCTTTGCCCATCGCCGCGGCCGTCATGCCGAGCGTGGCCACCTGGTGCAGCTTGTCGTACGTGGCATTATGGGCAAAGATGACGAATTTGGGTTGAGCGGGCATACCTACTTCATCCGCGCGCGGGCTTTCACGCTGTGGACAGAGTGTGTGATCGCGGGCACCGTGATTATACCGTTCACGTGTGATCCCGTAAACATCGGACAAGAGCCTGCTTCGCCTTGAGAGGCATAGACGCCCATGCTAGGATGCCGACCGATGGATTGGCTTCTTTCGGCGGTTCAGCAGTATGTTTCGACCGAAACCCTCGTGACTCTGACGGCTCTCTCGGTTGTCTTCTTCGTCGGATCATTGATTGCGATCCCGTTCATCCTCGTCCGGCTGCCGACGGACTTTTTCGATACCCGTGTGCCGCGTCGTTGGATGGAAGATCATCATCCTGTGCTTCGCGTGCTCGGCCATGTTGTAAAGAATGTCGTCGGCGCCGTCTTTCTGTTCGCGGGTTTCTTAATGTTGTTCTTACCGGGTCAAGGCATCCTCACGATGTTGATCGGGGTGACGATGCTGGACTTTCCCGGGAAGCGTAGGTTGGAAGCAAAGATGATCGGTCAGCCCGCTGTCCTGAGCACCATCAATAACATGCGTCAGAAGTTCGGAAAACCGCCGCTCACGATTGCACCGGATCCCTGAGAAGCCGGTCATCAATGGCTCGATTTTTAGAACGTACACCTTCCTATGCCTGACTCCAACGTCCCGCGAAACATGCTCTATCTGATCGACGGCAGTGCCTATATCTATCGGGCTTTTTTCGCCTTACCGCCTCTGTCTAACTCAAAAGGTTTTCAAACCAATGCCGTGTACGGGTTTACGAACATGCTTATCAAGATCATGCGGGAGCACCAACCCGATGCGCTTGCCGTCGTCTTCGATGAGAAAGGTCCGACACAACGGCATGAAGAATATCAAGCGTACAAGGCCCAGCGCCCTGCGATGCCGGACGCCATGAGCGCGCAGGTCCCCTACATCCACCGTGTCGTAGAGGCGCTGGCGATTCCTGCCATCCGACTGGCCGGGTACGAAGCGGACGATATTATCGGCACACTGGCGCGGAAGGCGGAACGCGTCGATCATGATGTGGCGATCGTGACAAGCGACAAGGATATGTTCCAGCTGCTCACCCCCCGCGTGAGGATTTATGATCCGGTCAAGGACAAATGGATCGGCGAGTCGGAATGCCGCGAACGATTCGGAGTTGAACCGGCGCTGGTCCCGGAGGTCATGGGTCTCATGGGCGATACCATCGACAACATTCCCGGCGTGAAGGGTATCGGAGAAAAAACGGCGACGAAATTGATCGGCCAATTCGGAACCATCGAGCAGCTGCTCGAACGGGTTGAGGAGGTCACGCCGGCCCGGACCAAAACCATGTTGATCGAGCAGGCCGACAACGCCAGACTGAGCCGTCGCCTGGCCGTGATCCAAACCGATTGCCCGGTCGAGTTCGATATAGCCGCTCTGCGGCTCAAACCACCGCACGACGACCGACTCGCCGAGCTGCTCCGAGAGCTGGAATTTACGACACTGTTGAAATCCATCCGGCCTACCGCCCCACAGGCCTCGATCCATCACGCTTCTGTAGAGACGATCGAAAGTGAAGCGGCGGCGCAAGCCTTTGTCGCACGGTTGAACAAAAACAGGCCCCTCGCCGTCCAATGTCTCCTCTCGGGTCCCCCCGGCATACGAGCCGACGTGCAGGGCATCGCATTGTCGTCTGAAGACGAGACGGCCTTCGTCCCGCTCGATGTGCATGCATACATGCGGCCGATCACCGCGCTTTTTCACGAGACCACTCGACTGAAGGCGGTGCATGACTTGAAGCTCACCCTCCTCGCATTCCACAGAATCGGCGTCACGCTGGCAGGGCCGTATTTCGACACGATGATTGCCGACTATCTCTTGAATCCCAATCGACGGGACCATCAACTCGACACCCTGGCCCTTGAACTCCTCGGCCATCGCCTCGGTGCCCAGGTGAGAGAACCATCACCGCCGACATCGTTGTTTCAGATCGAAACCGCGTCGCAGGAACAAACCGCCGAGCGTGCGGCGGTGATCGCCAAGCTCACCCCGTTACTGCTCGATCGGCTGCGGGATCAGGGAAGCCTGAAGCTGTTTCAGGAAGTCGAAATGCCGCTCGTACCGGTGCTGGCGGACATCGAGCGGAATGGGTTCTTGCTGGACGTCGAAGGACTCCGTAATTTGAGCAAGGAATTGGAGCGGGACCTCGACCGCATGATGGAAACCATCGCCCGGTTGGCCGGCGGTGAATTCAACATCAACTCGCCGAAGCAGCTGGCGGCAGTGCTGTTCGAGAAACTCGGCCTGAAACCGGTTCGCAAGACCAAGACCGGTTACTCCACTGATGAAGATACGCTCACACAGCTTGCGGCGCAACATGAACTGCCTGCCCAGATTCTCAATTACCGAAGCCTCAGCAAGCTGAAGTCGACCTACGTCGATGCGCTGCCTGAGCTGATACATTCTGAAACGAAACGACTGCACACGTCTTTGAACCAGACCGTCGCCGCAACCGGGCGTCTCTCATCCACTGATCCGAATCTGCAAAACATTCCCGTGAAGGGGGAGTACGGACTTCGTATCCGCGAGGCCTTCATTGCGCCGAAGGGGCACGAACTGCTCTGCGCCGACTACAGCCAAATCGAGCCGCGCATCCTCGCCCATCTGTCGCAAGATCCCCGCTTGCTGTCCGTGTTTGCGAAAGAAGAAGATATCCACATGGCCACGGCCATGGAAATTTTCAGCCTGCCGTCCAATCACATCACGAGAGACATGCGTCGCGCGGCCAAGACCGTCGTTTTTGGTATCGTCTATGGAATCAGTCCGTTCGGCCTTTCTCAAAATCTCGGCGTACCTCAAGCCGAGGCAAAAAAATACATCGAGACCTTCTTCGAGCGATTCCCCGCCGTGCGGGCTCTGATGGATCGCAACATCGCGGAAGGACGCGGGAAGGGTTACACCACCACGATCCTCGGCCGCCGCAGGCCGATTCCCGAGCTCCAGAGTAACGATCCGGTGCAACGAGGCATCGGCGAACGCATGGCGGTGAACAGCCCGATCCAAGGCACCGCCGCGGACTTGATCAAAGTCGCCATGATCAACGTCCACAAGAAACTCCACGACGAATTGCCGCATGTGAAGATGATCCTCCAAGTTCACGACGAACTGATCTTCGAAGTGCCGGACCATGATCTGGAAGAGGCGAAGCGGCTGGTAAAACAAGAGATGGAAGAAATCGGTACACAGTTAGGCTTATCGGTGCCGCTGAAAGTCGATTTGGGCGTCGGAAAAAACTGGCGAGTTGCACATCCATGAAATACACATGTGAGGTGACCTATGCTGACCATACGCATTTCAGTCGCGTGGGCCATAGCGGCCATTAGTCTGGGAGCTCTTGGGCTTGTCCTTCTTCTTGGCGAACCGTTCGCAGCCAAAGCACAAGAGCCGAAACGATTTCAATACCAAATCATCGAGGTGCTTCCCGATACTGAGAACATGCAGACCAAGCTGAACGAGTTCGGCTCCAACGGGTGGGAATTGGTGGCGGTCGCGATGGGCAACATGACCGAGCCGAGGCTGATTTTTAAGAAGTGATGCTGAGAGAGCTGAATCACCAGAAATTCTAAATCAAGGGACTCTTCATCGACGTTAACGTTGTCTTTGACATAGTGTGCCATCTGCCCCCATATCGACTATTCGAGGCCGCATGGAGGCTGGCTAGTGGAATTCTTGACCCTCTGTCGGACGGAGCCTAGACTTTAGACCGAGCATTGAGGGAGGCACTGATGCCGACGGCAAAGAAGCAGGCGCTTGATATGGTGAAGAAGTTACCGGACAAGCGATGTGGGATGACATCATGTACGAAATTTTCGTCCGCAAGAAGATCGATGCCGGTATCCATGCTGCTGACGAAGGGAGAGTCGTTCCGCACGAAGAGGTCAAGAAGCGTTTCATCAAGAAATGACCCGCCTCGAATGGACCGAGCCCGCCATTGATTCCTCCCAATGAAAAAGGTCTTCGTTTCTTAAAACCTTATCGAAGTCGAGATGCGCAAGGAGCGTCTGGAACAGGCTGACATCCGGTGCATGATTAAGAACCAGCGTTCATCTGACCTTGCCGGTGAGGTTCCATTTGCCGAAGTTTTCCCGGAGCTGTGGGTGCTCCAAGATCAGGATTACGATCGGGCACGGCAATTACTTGAGGAAGCTCCGATATTGCTGCCGTCGAACGAAAACTGTTGGACATGCGTGGGATGCGGCGAACGTCATGAGGGTCAGTTTGTAATTTGCTGGAATTGTGGGCAGGAAAGGCCGCCGTCGTAATTCCCTTGCCACTTTGCTGTCAAGGTTCAGCCATATAGATGTGATGTCAGGGGTTAAGTGCAAACAGGCGGAAGATGAGCCAATGGCGCTTGCAAACTAGACAGCCCGCGAGTCCTGCTCGTTCACGGCGCGCCTTGCCACAGCATGTCATAGCCGAGCTCTTTCGTCTCCGAGCACATGCTCACCAGGGATGAAAATTTGCTGGTAAAGACTTCGTCGGCATGGGACTTCTCGTGTGCCTCAAAGGACCGCCAATAGGTCACGATGGCGTAATGCTCGTCGGTGGTCTTGTCGTCGATCAGCGAGCCCTGGTCGGACACGAAGCCGGAAAACTTGAAGACTTGTCCGGCCAAGAAGCCCCCCTTCTCACCGCCGTAGGTTTCCTTTACGACCATGCACATTTCTCCGACGGCCACCTCGACGTCCTCGAAACTGACGCCGGGTTTCAGCTTCACGGTATTGAATAACATCTTGGCTCCAAACGGCAGCGTAATCGGGCCGAACATGTAGACCTCCTGTGATAGGCAGACGGGTGCGCGACAACACCAGAGCTCAATTAATTTTTCCGCACACAAATTTCCAGACCGATTGCGCTAAGGTCTCTCGTGGGATTGGTGCCCAGTGTGACTCGCCTGATTTCTTGTAGATCGAGTGCCCGGTCCCCATACTTCCGGCAAACCGCTCAATCGCCACCAAGCGAAAGCGTTTTTTGGAACAATCGTGTTCTTCCTGGGCGCGAGTGGATAAGAATGTGCTCAGCCCTCTGGTCTGGGCCGTCATGAGATCATCCAACACCCACACGCTGACGATCTCACCATTCCGGCTGATGCTTTCTGAATCAACATAGATTTTTGCCCTGTCGTTCCTATCGATGAGAAGCCATTCGGCGCGCAGTGGCGCCGCACTCCACAGCTGCAGAAGGGTGAACGCAATGAGAATCGTAGAAGACCCGGCACGAGCGGAAGACATGCGCCACCCTTGCAGAAGGCAATGATCAATCGCTGAGTCTGGGAACGAGATGGGTACGCCTACTTCTACTGGCCTATTTTCTTGGTGATGCAGGTGTTGAACGCCATGCGCTGATGATAAGGCGTCCAAAACCACTTGTACTTATTCACCTGATCCAACTCAACCACATATTCATTACACCGTTTCGTTTCTGCTTCTCCCGCTTCCAACGGCGCCGTCATCACCCACGCCCCAATTCCAATGGCACCCAGAAAGAGAGTCACCCCGGCAACCGCCATCACGATTCCCTTTGTATTCATGCATCCCTCTATACGTTCATTCGCGACTGATACCCGACGCGCACCTCATTGGTGCCGGAGACCGGGTGAGGCCTTGACCCCAGTGCCTTCGAAGTCCTTGATTCACTCGGTGTACCTATCCCGAAAATGAAAATGTGTACCACCGAGAGCGAAAATATGTACCACTTGTCAGGGGGTTATAGCCAGAGGGATAAATTATGCGGACCACTCCTGAAGAAAGGCCATGACTGATTCACTAGTAGGGGTGATGTTCTCCATGGAATACCCTCGTCATTCCCCTTCTTCTCAACATCGCTAATGGCACCTGCACCGAAGCACAAGCCATCTCCTACGACAGCGGATGGCAAGCCACGGAACAGCTACGAGAGGCAGCAGGACGAATACCGTGAACACGGCTACGACAACTACTGGAACGGTCCACTGCCCGAGACCTTGGAGCAACAACGCAGGGAAGAGAGACGCCGGAAAGAATAGCGGCGGGACGCCTCGCAGGATCAAAACGCCAGGGCAACTACGGCGGATACAACGGCGGGGACAAAGAATCTTGACTCGGATCTTACTAAAGATAAATACGCTCGGTATCGTAGGGCTTCCGGTCCATGATGCCATCTATGAGCCGTTCAATCGAATCACAGAGACATGCGCAATCATGGAAGGGGCCTTTTCTGAGCTGGTCGGAATGAAAGAGATTATCATGTCACGCTAAGGGTGCATACGTCGTATTCATGGATTGCTGATCAAGGCAAACATGAGTTGCTCTACCCGTTCCCTTCGCTTGATCTGGTCATGCGACATGGGGCGGGGTACCCTGGCGGGTGGCGAAGTGTCTTCGCTGCGCTCGAAGTGCTGTCGTTCAGGCTGGTTCTGTTCTTGTTCGACTTCGTCAGCAGTGAGCTCCTGATGTAATTGCCATAACTTACCCTGCAGTTCTTGGAACGACTCTCCATCGATCTCATACTGCGGGTAGCCTTCCAGATAGCCACGCCACGCCCCGTTATCGTCCTGCCAAAGATTGTATTTTGTAGATTTCATCAGCAAAGTATATCTGGTTATTTCCGCTGCACAATCGCGCGGTATCCGAGCGGTAGCAAGTCCCGCCACGGCGCTTTGCCGTCCATTACTCAACCCGAGCAACAACCCAACGTCAGCCATGAAGGTAACCCTGTGTAATTGCGTATAGTGATTACAACAGGATTGCTTCATCACATTCTACTGGTCGATGCCCTGGCTGATGGTGTCCCCGCATACAGGCATAGACTGCCATTAGTCAAGGGATAAGGTGAGAGAACCTCCAGATGTTAAACGCCGCTCTGGCATTGAGTTTTCAGCGTTATCTGGTGCCGGAGACCGGGATCGAACCGGTACGGGCCTTTTGGACCCGAGGGATTTTAAGTCCCTTGCGTCTGCCTATTCCGCCACTCCGGCAAGAGGGCGGATTTTAACACAGCGACGATGGCACACCGCCACTTTTCTACCGGCCCGTCGCTGGCCGGTCACCATGAAAAAGATACCGCGGTTGCGCTACAATGCGAATGACAATCGGCCGGTATCGGTGAAGCGATGCGAGAGAGGGAGGTGACTCGCTGCGGAGGCACATTTCATGGTACGTGGTGGGTACTTTTGCCCTCGCAATGGCGATGCCGATTAAAGCGGTGGGCCAAGAGGCGGTTCTCGATATCCTGCCGCTTCGCCCGTTCAGTTTCGATGTGTCATTCAACGATCGCTCCTTTGCGCCCACTCGCAGAATCATCGCCGTTCAAGCCGGAATCACCGCACTTCGGTATGGCCCCCTCGAACTGAGAGGCATCTACCAATATTACAGTCACCATACACC
>CAYXKP010000140.1:0-12253 GCA_964465695.1 uncultured Nitrospira sp. | reverse complement strand
AAAGGTGAATGGGCGGCAGAAGCACGTTATCAAATTGCGAAATGCTTTTTTGACGAAGAGCCACAAAATCCTTGGCTCTTTCAAGAGTTTAAGAAACGTTTTGGCTTTTCATTTGTTCCACCAATGAGGCGGCCAGAGTTTCTTCCGCCTTACTTTACGCTTTCGCTTTTGCAAAAGCAAGTGTGCAAAAGCTTGTGGGCTCAAATGTTTGAAAAGCCAAACAGACCAGTGCTTTTGATGGGGCTGCAATATCATGGATTCACAACTGCGCTTTTGACTTTTGCACATTTAGTGCGCAAAAACACAGGGCAAAAGGTAATTTACTTTACGTTCAGCCAAAGGCATGTTGCAAAGGCAAAAGAACGCTTTGAAGAGCTATTTGAAAAGGAAAGAGCAAGTGATTTATTTTTTGAATCCTTGCCTGCAAATTTTCGAGGTTTGAGCGCAAATGTGATTATTATTGATCATTATGCGCCCATTCTACCTGAATGGGTTGATCTCTCTAATATTTTTTTCATTTTTTATTACCCTTGCTTTACTTGCTCTCGAGGGCCAATGACTCCTCTAGATACCCAAACTCTCCCTCCAAAGGAGAAGATAAAAGATTTCCAAACAATAATTATCAACAAATAAATAAAAAAAAATTTGTCTTTGTTTTTTCTTTGAGATGTTGCTGTTTGGGCTCTTTTTCTTTGGTCTTGTTGCGGCAATGCCCATGTTATTCTACGTTCCACCACTAAGATTCTACATTTCGGGCAATATTCAGGCTAGGGAAAACGTTTCTTCAATTTGTCTCTGCGCAAACACAACCTGCCTAAACAAAACATTTACCACGTTTTCTCCAAACATTTTTGATCTTACGGACGATCCTCATACTCCAGCAAACTGGACAAGAGCAAAGGCTGTCGTTGGTGGAAAGGAAATTAAGTTTGACAGAGCACGCGCCTAACTGACAATTCAAAACCTAAGTAAGCAGGACCACCGGGAGCTCCCACTAAATCTAAAAAATTTGAATCAGATTGAGAAAATGAGACAGAAGAAGTTATCGCCCCAGTATCTTTGTTGAAAGTTGTCAAGACGAAAAGCCATTCATCTGGTATCCGCTGTCTATCCAGAATGGTAAGACATGCCAAATCAGGGAAAAAAGCAAGACCAATACCATCAAAGCTAGAAGGCAAAAGAGGGACTTCAGTTGTCCAAGCCAGAGTTGTTCCGCCTGTAATTTTGACGGCAAATGATTGAAACAAAACACCATCAAGTGAAATGACACCAGTAGCATACACATCGCCATTGTCAACCGTTATCGCTTGAACATCACACAGCGGAACTTCTGGATAAAAAAACAACAGTTCCTACCCAACACGCGTATGCTCCAGATGATAACAAAATAGTTCCGCCAGCTAACCCAGTACGAACTGCAGTAATGTAAAAATCAGACAAAGATGGATAGCTGATGCTTACAGTAGAGGTGGTTACGGCGCCAGAGAAAATGTCAATTTCTGCGTAATTATTAACAGTTGACAGACTCGTAGAAACGGCAAATACACCAGTCAATGGATCAACTGGGCCTCTTTCTGTCATCTCAAAAAGACTTCCAGTGCTCAATGTGATACGGCCTCCTGTCCCATAGCTTGTATCAAGCAACCCGCCAGAAGTGAGTCGGGCAATCCCAAAATTCACTGATGGTGTTTGGACGTTTCCCATCCAGTAATATCGTCCCAACATGTCAACGTGTGGAGAAATAGAATAACCAACTAGAAAGGAAGTCCAACCTCCACCCAAAAGAAGTTGATAAGCAGGGTAAACTGGACTCTGAGTGGATGAATCATACAATCTTAGAAAATAAGACGCATCAAAAAGGCCAGCATAATTAGATGCTAAAAGGGTTGCATCTGCATTGGAGGAAAAAGCTCTTTGTGATTCAGGAAAAGTAAAGGAGAAAGTATTGTCCACTACCCGTGTGCAAGCACACGTCGCAGATGGAGTTGTCGTCGACGTCGTTGACGTCAATGTCGTCGTTGTCGAAGTCGTTGTCAATGTCGAAGTCGTTGTCGATGTCGCAGTCGTTGTGGTTCCATTCGTTATGACAATCGCGAAAGAACTCTCTGGTGGTCTAACCAAAACAATTGGAAGCACCGTTGCCAAAACAATGATTGACAACAAGAAAAAGGACAGAAGCAATCTATTCCCCATTTTTTCCCCCTTACTTTCTCTCTCTCCCTACTTCTTTTTAGCATTTTTTTCTTTTAATTTCTTCATGTGCATAGAATGTCTCCTTTGCTGTTGCCTCACGACTCAAGTTGCTTGCTTCTTTTGCTCCTGCAGTAGAAATGGTCTTTTGAGAACTTTAATGTCAGACCCATACCATATTGAGCTCACGCCTGGGGAGGAGCTTAGAAAGAGAATCATTTTAGAAGGTCGATTGGAGCAAATCAAAGAGGAAATGCAAAGATTAGAAATGAAGGAATAGAAAACAAATCAAAAAGGAAACAGTAAAAAAAAAAATGTCTGGTCGAAGGCGAGGTAGGGGGCATGACACGCCGCATATTGGCCCTTTAATGGAAGGAGCATCAAGTGCTTCGCCTTCAACGCCAACTTCCCCTTGGGAGATTGTTTTCCAAGTGGCGTCTCTTTTGATTGTCATTGCCGTTCTTGTTATTGTGATTATTCAAGCTGCACGAGGGAATTCCTCAGATGCCACTTATGTGGCTAGCGGCAAAGCTAGAGCAACATTTGTGGCGGGGGGATCTGGAGAAGCTGGAGCAAATGCCGTCGTCAAAATTGTGCTTGACATGAATGGAAACCACATTGACTTTTCCGTCAGACCAAACGCAGCAACGTCTACCATAACTGGCATTTACATTCGAGGTCCCATCCAAGTCCCAGGCTCTGAAGTTGCCAATATGGCAGTTGCCTTGTGCGGAATTCCAGTCACGGCCTGCAACACCATTGCAACTCCCGGCATGGTGCAAGGCTCCATTAATCAGCTGACTTCAGACACGCAAACAAATCAAGATTTGCGCCCATTTATGCACGCCTTTCGCGCAGACCCACACCTCTACTATCTGGAAGTGCTAACAAGCGGAAATCCAGCCTCTCCAGGCTCAATGCGTTTTGATTTTTAAAAAAAAAGTGAGGGGATGTTTACTCATTTGCTTGTTTTTCCAACAGAATATTCCCGTATGCCCATTGTGATGCCCTGCAAGTCAGATGCACTCCAAGAGCTCAAGCGCACATTTTCCTCTTGTGCTTATCGCGTTATTCGAGGTGTAACAGTTTTTTTCTTTTTTTCCCCTTCTGGTCAACTCAACATGCGCGGGACACTCATGAGCAAAGGCGCATTCAAGGCATGTGGAGACGTAATGGTTTGCTTGGAAGAAGGCAAATTCATGACAAATGAGAATGCGCATGCGCTGAAAAATTTTTTGCTCGCTGAAATAAAAAAACGCTGAGTTTGATGGAGCTGTCAAAAATTACGCAAGTGTGCCAAGAGCATGAAGACTACAAGACGCTAGAGGTTTTTGGAGTCAAGCAAGATGAACCCATGTGCGGAAAGGATTGGAATGCGCTTTTTCCTCTTTTCATTGCCTTTAAGCTAAATTCAGACTACAAGAACATGCAGATCCTCTTTTCTAGCCAGGAATGCGTAGAGTATTTGAGCAAGTCGCAGCATAAGGTTTTCAATGCTGTTCTTTCAATGGACTGCAACGACTTTCAGCAAAAAGAGAAAAAGGAGACGCTTGTTGCCACTTTGGTTGCAAAGGGATTCTCGTTTCTCGCTCCATGCCATTGGATTGGTGACCCTTTTGAGCAACTGAACTGGGCACAAAAGTCGAGGCTAACATCAGTGATGGCAATGTGCAACGGCGCTTACGCAGCCAGCATGACAAAGTATGAAAGGGGCCTCATTGCTGCATTCAGTAGGTCATACGAAGACATGCAAAGGAACTTTATGTCTGTAAACTTGCCGCCAAAGGAGGAGCTGGAGAGAGTCGTGAAAATGACTCTGACCGACAAGCAAAAAAAGTTGGACTTTGTGCAAAGTGCCTACTCTTCGCAGACCGCCAAAGGCGGTCATAAGCGCGAAAGAGCACAAGTCATTGGCGAAGCGCAAGAGTGTCTCAAAAAGCTTTGCGCATTGCTGGAAGAACTGAAATGAAGAAAAAAAATCTATTGCTTTTTTTCAAAGACCCACCATTGTGCATATCTGTCGCTTTCGACGAACGTGAATGCATAAGGAAGATTGCTCTCAACCCCAAAAAGTAATTCAAAAATGCCATAAACTTCTATGCGTGGTAGTAACGTGTCGTTTGTTCTGCCAATCCCTATTTTTTGGCAGAATGACGGTGCATACTTGAAAAACATTAGTGCGTTTCCGCATTTCAAGCCTTTCAAATTCCACCCATCATGCCTTGCGAGTTGCAAAAAACGTTTTCGATAGTAGAAACCACGAAAACTTGTGACTTCTCCATCGTAATACAAATATCTATGCATACGACACAGCTCGATGCGTTTGTGCTTGATGATGAGGTGCTTTAAAATGTTGAGCTTGATCTCAAGCGGAAAATGCTCAATCAAATGGAGCGAGTCTTTTTCTTTTTTTCTCTTTGGTCGCCAATCAAGTCGGACAAGCAAAAGAAAGAATCCGCAGACAAACACAAAAGCGACCCATTCTAACATCTTTTAATACAACTATCTGGCACAATGGGCATGAGGCATCTTGCTGGTTTGTAAGGCTCTCTACACATGGGGCATGTCCTAGCTTTCCAATATTTCATACAATTTGGGCAGATGCATTGATGACCACACCCTGAAAGGCATACACTAGCTACATTTTCTCTACAAACTACGCACACTGGATCATTCTCACGAGCTTCAACGGCCACTCGATTAAAGTTTTCTCCTTCTTCATCACCATCTTCTGCTGCTGCTGCTGCTACTGCTGCTGGATTTGCTCTAAAATGAAATCCAAAAAAACGATTTGCTTCTCGCATCCAGTCCCTTTTGAACGCCCTAGTGAGATGAGCCATTTGCGCATCATTTGGTATGAGGTTTAGTGCTCTGCAAAACTCTGAAACGCTTGGATTTGTGAGTGTGCCTCTTATGGCATAAGGAGCTGAAGCACAAAAAATAAAGTGCGCATTATTTCTCAAGCAAAATCTCTCTGCCTCTTCAAAGCAATCCACCACAATGATTTGATCAATCTGGCGAGCCTGAAGCTGAAGAAGCGCATTCTTTTTGAATTGCGAATCGACCAAAACAACTGCCATTTTTTTTCTGTGCCCCTCTCGATTGAGTTTTTAAATGTGCAACAAATTTTAAAAGGTATGAGGGCAAGCAACATTCAGGAATTTGTTGTCGAAAAGGTCATTGGTTACGTAGAGGCTAGCGATGAGGAAAAGAACAGGCTCAAAAGGAGGATTGAAGCGCTTTATGCAGAAATGAGTTGTGTTTTTTGTGGTTTCTCAAGCTCATTTAACCCATTAGAGGTGCAAGGAGAATGCAAAATATGCAGCATCTATCTAAACTGTCAAAATTGCAAATCTCATGCAGTGAAATGTCAAAGTTGCGAGGAAGAAATTTGCATTCCCTGTGCCATGAAATGCTCGTGTTGCAATGTGAAAGTCTGCCTAAAATGCAACAGAGGACTCTTCTGTTTTGGATGCTACAAGGGGTCAGTGCAAAGAAAAGTAGGATGCAATTTGCATCCATTGAAAGAAGTTACACTTTCAAATGGCTACCGAGTTCCTTCTTGTGAAGAATGCATAAGATGGCTGCCAGGGAGCAATTTTAGCAATGATCAGGTTTTGAAATTTTATGGCCTCATTCACCGTTTGGAAAAGAAGGCCAAAATTCAATAAAAAATAAAGCGCACTTTAAAAAAAAGGCACAAGTCTCCCTCATAAGATGCGTTGTGCTAATCACATTTGCAACAAGGACATTTCCGCGGACGAGGCCATTTTGTGTGGCCTCTGCCTGAATGAGACGTATTGCTCTGAGCAGTGCAAAACCATGGACTGGGTCCGCCATCAATGCCCCAATGTAGTCGCGCTTCCCGCAAATGCAAAAATTGAAAAACAAACTCCCTTTGTGGCATTTTTGCAGCAGGATTCTCTCCCAGAGAGCGAGCTCAACCAAATGACCGCCATCAATGCTAGCATTCTCCTTTATCAAAAGGGGACGGACAAGATTGTGCGAGAGCGCACTGTGCCCTCTTTTGTCAATAGTGGCTTGGTAGAGTGGAGCGACTCGCGCAAGGAATGCGTTGGATCAAAGCCCAGCGCAGTGGGTGCATTCAAGATTACCATCAACGATTCGACAAGCCTGTTGGGATCGTCACCTTCTGATTTGATTTGGAAGGGAAACCCCAAGACGGAACAGTTTGTCTTTTCCAACAAGAAAAAGGCAGCACACGTCGGAAGGTGGCTCGCCCAAGACGAGCATGATGGCCAGCGCTTCCTTCAACGCGTGGGCGAGAGAAATGTGTATTGGAAGAGCGGAAAGTCTCTTGCCACTCTTCCTCTCCAAGGAGAGCTTAAAGTTGCGCTCACTACGCCCGACAATCAGGTGATTAAGCTCAAAGGGCCTTATGAACTCACTGGTGAAGGACTCGAGACAATTCACGCGTGGGATCAAAAGGGAAACGAGGCCATTTTGCAAGTGCAAGAAGGAGTGGTGCAGGATGTCAAGGTGATCACGCCGACGGCGTCGGCGAACGCAAAGGACTTTTCCGCTGCTCCCGCTTCGCGGGAGGTCGAATTCTCTGTCGACCCTCACAACCCAGCTCACATTGTTGGCCTGTCCATGGCTCTCGAGCACTTGCGAGCTGAAAATGGAGAGAACCACGACGAGAATGCTGCCATTTTGCGCAAGCATGTTTGCGGTCTGCTTTATGACGGAGAAGAGCACAAGGTGGATAGCGATCTCAACGTGGCCGTGTATCAGTCGGTCAACAAGCTGCAACAAGTAGAGGCAAGACCTTTTGCAAACTTTAAGAGATGGGTCAAAAAGAACGTGCGCGAGGCTTCTGACAGTAGGTCATTGGAGAAGCGTCTAAAGACCTATGAGACCAAGGAACAGTTTGAAGAGGAGCTCGACAATTTGCTTGCGGAAGCAAAGAATTTGCAAGAAAGCAAAAGCACAGGCGAAGACAAGGTCATTCTTCTTGAAACACTTCGCGATTATGCCAAGACTCATCGTCTTCCCAATGGAAAGCCCGTTTTGCTTACGCCATCAAAAGTCGCGGAGATTGACACGTTGCGCACAAACGTCAAGGAAATTGAAGGCTCCAAGCGCGGAAAGGCCAAGCTCGATCGCAAAAAGGGGAAGGCTGCCCAGAAACAGGCAATGAAGGCAAAATAAAAAAGCAAAGAGAGTGAAGAAAATTATTGAAAAATGGCGTCACACTGTTTCAACTGCCGATCCGAGTCAATCACCCATGACTGCGGTCGCTGCGGGATGATTTCTTTTTGCTCAGTCAAGTGTTCTGACGCTTCTGCTGAAGAGCACAAGCAAATTTGCTTTGATGCCAATAGCCGCGATTGCAATGAGTGGTCTGAGCGTCTCGCTCAAGTCGAGGGGGACTTTGACTCGCTGCACAGAAGGTTGCAAAAGGGGGATGAAGACGCCATTGCCGAAGCCAAGTGGCACATTGAGAGCGATTTGATTGAAGGGCTCTTTAGCAAAAAAAAGAAAAAGGCGCCCATGAAGCGATCAAACTCTTTGACTCGTCTTGTCAACAAGGCAAAAGGATTGCTTCACAAAAGAAAAAACTCGAGCAGCAGCGACGACGAAAAACAAGTGTGGGACAAAAAGTAAAGTTTTCATTTTGAAGCGCACTCTTTGCACAAGACATCAAAGTTCTGGCCTCCAAACTGCCATCCCTTGTCGCGCTCCAAGTCTTTGCAAAGCTCAAAAAACTCCTTCCCTTTTGAAATAATTGTTTCGCCGCACTTTTCGCAATAGACGACAAGATAGCCAAACTCATCGGCAGCATTCAGAAGCTCTGGCACCAGAAATCCAGCGTCAAGCGTTCCCGCTTCAACTTCGCGAATGAACAATTTGCATAACTCTTTCACAACCCGACCATTTGCCATTTTTCAGATAAAATATTAATGGGTCGTTCAGTAAGTCGGTCACCACCTCTCAAAAGCTTTCACTCACTCTTGGGTGGACGTGTGTGCGAAACGCGCATTGACATGAAAGAGTTTCTGAACGCTCAAGTCATTGTCAAGGTTGTTTCCATAATCCATTGTGCGTTTCACTCGCAAATACAGCACAAGCTTGCCAAACGTTCATTACGAGGATAAGAACGAAAAGTGCAGCCTCGAAGCAGAAGTTTGGAGAATGCGTTTCAGCGTTCCCTTGGATTCTGTGAAACCAAGGAAGCCCGTCTGCGGCGTGCAAGGGCTCAAAAAGGGTGACAAGGTACAGGTTCTGTGGGCATGCGCGCCCGGTGACATTTGCTCTTGGTGGGACGCAACTTTTGTTTCACAGAAAAATGATCAAGTGAAAGTCATTTATGACAGACAAAAGCAACGTGCGACCGTTCCGCTTTACTCAATAAGAAAGACTTAATTCATGCAGCATTGACCAAAATCATTGGAAATCGAGTTGGCGAGTTGAAATTCCATGTGTCTACTGCGCCATTGTATGGCGGTTGAAATGTCCAACTGAATTGAGCTTGACCACTGTTAAAGAAAAGATCGTAGTTTGAAAAGGGAACGTTGCTATTGGAAACCAAGAGTCCAGGGGTTGTTGCCGTAATGTTGGCTAGCTGGCTAGCGCTGAAAAGTTGAAAGATTCCACTGTTGTAAAGACCACCCAAAAGTAAGAAAGGGCACCTGATCAACACTGAATTGCCAGTCTGAGTGGTGGAAAAAGGTCCAATCTCCATTACAGCTGCTACATGCGTGCCTCTATCCACCATTATTAATCGAAATGGAGCAGCATCGGCGTTGTTATTTGTGCATGTCCCGTTGGCTATCACTGTTTCAACGACAGTTGATGAAGCGCTGCCAAGAAGCGACAATTGTGCTTCCAAATCATTCAATCTTCCTTCAGTTTGTTTTCCTTGCTCCACAGTTATTCCGAAACCAACAACGCCAAAAATAGAGCATATTGCCGTCAGACCGAGCAGGGCAAGAATCGCAATAATTGTGGACGACATTTTTTTCCTTTGTTTGTCTCTTAGCAAAAAGATTATTTAAGAAATTTCAAATTCTTAACAATGCTTTGAGAAGATGGAATTGCTATGATTTTATTTTTTTCTGTCTTCTTTTCTTTGTCCGTCGCGGACATCTTGGTTGTGCAAAATTATGTCGGAGGCGGTAGTGGATCGCTCATCACAATTCCCATTGCCCATTCAAACTATGGGTATCGATCACGCCTCATTTCTGTCGAGTGGTGTGCATCGCCAGTAGCAAATGTAAATTTAGGCGAATGCAATGTGGCTGGGTTGCAACATTTGCGCCTCTTTCCCCGCGCAGCGGGAAATCTTGTCAAGGAGGTGAGTGAAGAACCCAACACAATTTTTATCGATCCAAAAGATGTTGGAGGGTGGGACCCCACAAGAAATGCCGCCATTGTGATTCGAGCCATTGTCGATCAAGGCGGAACGCAAATTACGCAAGTTGTCAACTTTTTGAAAAAGGACCTGCCAACAACGAGCGAAGCGACAACATCAAGCTCTTCTTCTTCTTCTTCTTCTTCTTCTTCAATGACCGAAGAAACAACTTCTCTGCCGCATGCGGCGGCACCTACGGCGGCACCTACGACGACGACAGCAGCGGCTCAAAACTGGCTTCCTTCAATTCTCATTTTCTCATTTGGCATGGCACTTGTCGCTACGCTGGCGGGGTTGCTAATTTTCAAAAGGGTAAAGTATGGTCGCCCTGGTCAGGAGCGCAGATTGCCCGAGTATGATGGGATTGAAATGGTTGACATGACAACCCAACAAAGCGGCGCTGAAGAGTTTCTTTCTGATGACGAGAGATTGATGCGAATGGGGGTCAATGAGGCATTTAAGCAAAATGAAAATTTTTGGAAAGCCCCATAATAAACAAACTTTTCCAGAAAATTTCTTTCGGTTGCCTTTTTAAATTTGTTTTTCCCCAATTATGGTGCTCCTTGGCTGGTGGCAGTTGCGCATATTTGCACTATGCGCGGCAACATGTGCCCTCGCTTTGACTGGCATAATGGTTGCCCTAAATAATGACAGTCCTCTTGCAAAATTCCACCCAATCGCAAGAGTGAATAGATCAACAACAACGACGACAACAAAATTGACGACAACTACAACAACAACAACTACTACAACCACTAGCACTTCATCTTTGATTCCCACCACAACAACGGTTGTTCCCACCATTTCTCCTCTTGCAATTACTTGCCCGCCCAATAACTTTGCCTTTCCCATGGGAGACTCGCCAATTGCATTTGGCATGGCAAATGCGTCGGGTGGTTGTCCCACTCCTACTCTATCCTCAACTTACTATGGAAATGATGGTCCTGCCTATGTCAAAGAGGCAGAGTTCACTTTCGAAGGCATTGGCACACCCACATCAAATGTGCAAATTGATGTCAGCAACACGCAAGTAGTTGCAACTTTTGACACTCCACTCGGAGTAGCTGTTTCTGCCTTTGAAAAGTCTGCACTAGGGTTGCAGGGCTCATTTTATTTGAGCTCTCTTGGTAATTGCAGCGGCGATGCTACTCTACTTTGGGATTCCATCTCCCTCCGCTGGCTAATCATAAGCAAGGCCAACACTACGCTTTGCCTCTACCTTTCCGCAATCAACACCACCAACATTTTGACGACAACTTTCACTGCCGTCTCCTTTGACTTTTCGCCTCATGAGCCCAAATTCGCTCGCTTGGGCCTTTGGCCTCGTGTTTATCATTTGACATTGAGCAAGGCCCCTCTATTCCCCGGGGACATGATTAAGCACTTGTGCATATTGAACAGGACTAATATTGCGCAAATTTTTTGTGCGGCTCCGCTCAATGGCTTACTCGGCGGTTTTCCCGCCGTTGGCGTGGATCAATCTTGGACTCCGGCACATGGCGTCCCCTCAGTAGCTATTGAATCTTCGGGCACTGGCGGAGTTGGCGCTCTCTTTATGCGCCCCATTGACGACGAACTGCACGAGGGAAGCACAATCACGCCATCGACTGATCAAATTGAGGTGGAGCACTGGACAAATATTCAGTTTGGCCCCGCATTTACGGCAACTTACACTGCCGTACGCTACAAAATTTCAGTTGCAGATTTCAACTCGACAATAAGCGGCGTGCCAACTACCATGGGAAACTTTTTGGACAGAAGGACGCCCTTTTTGATGCATCGCTTGCAGTTTTCCAACAACAATAGGCTTGTAAGCGCTCTTTCAAGTGCAAATGGAAGCGCAATGTGGTTTCAACTAGTTTGGCAACCCCCGGCTCCGCTTCAGCCTCCCAGATGGCTTTTGGCGCAACAAGGGAGCATACCAAATGCTTTTTTGCCTGCTATTGCTTCTGACGCAAATGGAAATTTGCTAATGAGTTTTGCTCAATCAAGCTCTGTCACGCCGCTTTCATTTTTAACGCGTGGGCGCTACGCTTCTGACCCATTGGGTCAAATGAGAGAAGAACTTCTTTTGCAAGGGGGAGATTTAGGAAGCCCACAGATTTCTTCAATCTCGGGCTCTAGCATTTCATTTGATTCAGGGCGCACCTTTTTCACGGCTGGTCAAGTGGCAAGTGCTGTAGCCCCTCCTTGGAGAGTTTCCATTGCCAAAGTCAGATTGCAAAGCCAAACAATTGTGCGCGAGTGGAAAGCAATTGATGCTTGCAATAACTTTGTCATATGCAATCAAACCTTTTTGACCGTCTAGTTACCTGGCTGGCTTATGGCTTGCTTGTCCAATTTCGTCAGCCTCAAATAGAAGAGCTATCCATCTTGCCCTACTCTGTTTTGACGCTCATATGTTTGGCTTGTATGGTCGCATCCTTTGTGCTTCTTCCAATTGATACACCTCTTGAAATTCTAATTCTAGCTCTCCTCTTTCCTCTTTTGGACAAAGTCCACTACTACCTGTACTTTGAAAGCAAAAACAAAGTCCTCTTGATCCTCGTTGTGATTGTTCTCTTGTGTGTTTCTGTCGCTCTTGTCATTCTACTCTTTGTTCATGAGCTCTATGTGTCAGGCGGACTCGCCATTCCGTATGCACTATTTGTCACGATTGGATTTTCAGCTTTTGCAAAAATAACAAAA
>CAYXKP010000139.1:0-12639 GCA_964465695.1 uncultured Nitrospira sp. | reverse complement strand
GCCGCGACCCTCCGTTCACCGAACCAATTGCGTCGTCGAGCAACCGGTCAATCTGACTCTCCAGCGACCCGTGACGAAACACGGCGGGAAATTGGTTGAGCACCATCATGATAGATCCTCCTTTCACCATCATGGGTGAACGTTAAAGATTGAACGGACAATAATGAGTTGGAACTGAAAGGTAGATGAGAGGGCCAAGCCGATTCACGTGGTACCGACCGCTTACCAGACAGGGCCCCTCCACCAAGTCCATCCAGTTCAGCCGGTCAACTCCCGCTGAAGATAATCATCGCTGGAAACGAGTCAAGGGGGCGGCACAGGTCACGGGCCCTGCGTGGCGGCTGTTGCGACGAATCGAGCGGCGAGAACCGATCGGCGTAGTTCCTCAGGAGATCAGCAGGTTAGCACTAGACTACCAATGTATCCTCCTGGACCGGAGCGTCGTTGCGCCTGCGAGAAGCGAACCGGCGGCTATGGCGCTCTGTGTGGCGACAACGGTGTGGCCGGCTCGTCCGGATGAGCCACGACTGCATCGGGTTGAAGAGACTGGAGCGAAAGCTGCCTGATGTCTCCCTGCTGCCAAGCATCGGCGCCCGGCGCAGTCGGCGGAGCGGCGATGTTCTCTCGTTCTTTGCGCTTGTCCCGGCTCTCAATCTGAAAACGTCGATCGCGTCGGTTCACCATGCCGGGGTTGGCTTGGCCGTCCGCGGTAAATCCCATCATCAAGAGGGGATGGCCCACCGGCAACGCCAAGTGTTGATCGGTATGCCAGATGTGCCAGGTCTTGCCATAAGTCCCGACGATCTTCTCCATGAGCTCGTGCTCCGCCCGCGACGGAATGCCGGGCGCGATGAGCTGCCCGCTTTTCACCTCGTGCACATGGCTGTGCCACAGGGATTTTTCTTCCGGTGGCAGCGCTTCAAACAGCGGTTTGCTGATGATGTATTCCACCCCCATGAGCTTGGCATCGCCGGTGTTGCCGTCGTAGATGACGCACTGGGTCACATCCTCATTGACGACCGAGCAGAAATGGTGGGCTTCCACCTGCGCCTGTATGCGTCCGTTGTAAAAGTGAAATCCGTTCAAATACATGGTCAAGGCGTCGATCGGCGGCTTGTTTTGGAGCAGCATTGCGCCCGTCTCCAACAGCACCGTTTTGGCTGATACCTCTTTCCCGGGAGCTGGTATGGTCGAGGCGGTCGTATGGCCGGCGCATGCGGCAAAGGTCAGGGGAACGGCCAGGATAGCGGATCGTGCCATCCGTGAGATCGCAGCAAACATGAGAGCCTCTTGCTCTTCAGGCCCGGGCTCAAAGAGAAAGCCGGGATACTTGCAGGCTGGAACACCGTCTTAGCTGGGGCCGGGAGGATCTTCACGATCCTCCCCGGTAAGCACCTCGGCTTCTTGCGCTTCAAGCTCTTGCAGCTCGGTCAGCATACCCTGGAGCGCCTGGCGGCGTTGCTGAAGACCCTTCTTCGGGACATCTCGCGTCAAAGGTTCTTGCGCCGATTCCGGTAAATTGACCAACGCTTCGGCCTCGCCGACGGTGGCATATTTGTACGCTTGCACGTACTGATGATCGGCGCCGTAGATGTTGATCAAGAGGTCTTCCGTCTCAGCGTCGAATTGATCGAAGGTGGGGTTCACGACGGTGTGCTGCGCCAGGCCTTCGAGCTTTTCGATCTGCGCCTTCAGCGCATCACTTCTCGTTTGCGCGTGATACATGGAATTGACTTCTGCCATAATTGTCTCCTTCCTTGCTGGTCTTGATATACCGTTCTATCTCGCGGCGGATCAGCTAGGTATCCCCCTGGAAAAGCGAGATCCAGGCCGTTATGCCATGATCCAGGCTGAGTATCAGACGAATTGACGATGGTTGACTGCTGCGGGAAGATTTGAAGATCTCACTCACCAGCCGGGATAAACGATAACGCCGTCGTCGCTTTGTTTTCGATACGCGACCACGGAATGTTCCCAGTCCATTTCACGAACCGCAAGCCGCTCGCCAAAGTGAAGGGGACCGCCGTATCATCTGGACCGCTCCTCCAGCATCTTTGCCAGGCGCGTCTGGTCATCCTCACAGATGGTGTAGGTAATCGATGGGGGCACCGGCTCCTCAAAAACTTGAAGAACCTGCGCGGCGCGCTCCACATTGGTCCAGCCGATCACCGACGAAATCCGTAGACACCAGGAGCACATCAGAATGCGCTTGCGGCTCCGAGCGAGCGCCCAGTTTAACAGCGGAGTGTAGGGGCGAGTTACCGTGGAAAGGGTGCGGGCGGTGAACTCGATGGATCCGTCCGGAAGGGAGACCATGTCCATACGCTGGAGTCGGACGACGGTGGGCGTATCACAATTGAATTCAAATGTGGCGTGACCCTGTCGTCGCACATGATCCAACAAGTAGCGATACCATTGTTTCGTTGGCTCCCCCGACAAGTAGTCGAAGAGCGGCGTGCCAAGGACCTGCTTTGGGAGGCCTTCTCGTCCCGCTGCAATGGCCGCCTGCCGGAACCCTTGATCCACAAATGAGACCTGTTCATCAGCATCGATCCGGTAAGTGACGATCTGTGGAAGTTCCATGTCCGCAAGGATAACACATTACGGTCATGTCCTGAGTGGACAGGCGACTATTCAAGTACCTGTGTCGATACGGTCCGTAATCTTGAAGTAAATCGGTGATCGAGGGGCGGTATGGAAGGGAGCAATTCAGGATGAAGGCTCGTACCTGCCCTACGGGTCAAGCCACGACTAATCCGCTGTCGGAAGCAATAGGTATAGGCCAATGACGATGATGGGGGCTGCGATAAGCATGGCTTTTTTCCCGAAGGCATCCTTGATGCCGTAAATTAAGATCGCCCCGATGAGTGTATAGTAAATAAGCCCAATCCCCCGATACGATGCCTTGCCTGCTTCCTCTGCAAACGCAAGCGTGGGTTGGAGCGTCGTGAATGCAATCAAGAAACTGAGAAGGCGGTTCATGGCAGGATGGGCCTATTTTTTCTCCATCATGATTTCATCCAAAGGTACGTTACTGTGGACGTGTCCGTACCCTGCACACGCGCTTCCGCCCCTTCAGCTATGTGTCGCCGCCGGGGTGGTCGGCACCCACCCGAACTCTGGTTCCACGCCCAGAAAACGTACCGGACGATCACGGCTGAGATGCTCCGGCGTAATAATGTAGGTCCCATAGATGCTGGGGATCCAGATACGTTTCGCCGTGATCTCACAAAATCCTGGCACCACATAGGCGAGTCCACCGACGACTCCACCCCCGAGAGCAAATGCCGCTTTAAACGGGAAATAGAGGATCGTGGCGGCGGCTGCGGTCAGCTGTATGTCAGGAGGGGCCTGACTCCATGCCGAAGGAACCAGCACCGAACAGGTGATGACCACGATAAGAGCCATGAGTACGAGTCTCATGTGCAGCCCCTTCGTTCTTTAACTCGGAAGACCTCAATTATCCCGCTGCAAGGTCGTCGTATGGCCCTGGTCCGTCACATAGGCTTTAACCAAGTCACCCGGTCTTACAGAATCCAATTTGGTACTCTTGTCGACATGAATGATATGCTCTTTCCCGTCGTCACCTTTAATGGAGTAGTATTCTCCCTTGATAGTCATCAACGTACCCTTGATCGTATCTTTGGTCAGACGCTCTTTGATGGTGGGAGTCACTTCCTTCTCCGTAACGGCATCCGCGGCATAGCTCACGCCGCGTCCTAAGCTCAATAGTCCAACCACAAGCATATTGAATAGTCGTCCTCTGTTCATATGGCCTCCTGGGTACACGTATCCTCGCACTGGACAAAATAATCTGGAGCTGGGAATACACCTTGAACAGGCCGGCGCTCAGCACAGAAGGATTTTGCGAGAGTAAGGAATTGTTGGCCCCATTCCGCAGAGTTTTGGCACAACTAGCACAGGCCTTCCACTCAGGAAGGTTTAGAAAGGCAGCCTTCAATAAATTGGATCAATCAGAATAGATTCCCTGGTCAGCCTCCTTCATGGCAGCGATGTAGTGCCCCCGCATCGCGCACGTGGAGGAGATAGACGCTGTCGTCCTTCATAGAGGGACGGCTTCGGCATGAATGCGCTCTTGGAGGTAGGGACTCAAACCATCGTCGGTAAGCACGTCGACTTTGCGTTGAGGAGGAAGTCAACATCACTTTCCGGCGATGCGTCACCTCTCGCTACCGATCCGAACACCCGCACATTACGATCTCCATGCTCCTGCGCTAGACCCAGGATGTCGCCCCGTTTTAGGTTGACCAATTCATTAAGACTCATCGTGTACGACCAGGCGCGGTTGTTTGCTCAAGATTACCCGTTTGTCCCAGCCTGACAAGCGGTCGAGCCTCGTAATGTCTTCGTTCTCTGGATTTTGAGCTTCGGCGGGGCGGCGCGCCCTCAGCCCGGAAATGGCATTGCGGCTCTCCAAGTTGTTCGGCAATACCGCCGAGTTCTGGCTGAATGCCCAACAGGCCGTGGATCTGTGGGACGCAGAGTGAAGCATGAGGGGCAAGATTGTCGTATTCGCCTTTGACAGCGGCTTGAAGATAATGTGGAGTTGAAGCCGCGGGGCAATCTCCAACAACGATCCGTTCCGATGCCATAATCAGCCCACGGTTTCCCTCCTCTTCCTCACACTGCCGTCATCTAAACATGGCGGGATGGACTTCCATATCGACTCGAGTAATCTTGTCGGCAGAGATATTCAATAGACGCGCATGTTCAAGCAGACATTCAGGATTAGGTGCTTCATATTCACAATAGGTCTTGCCCTCCGCTTCGGAAATGTAGCTCTTGATCCAGAGAACACCCGGAATCCCATTCGCCACCTCAATAGAACGCCGCCCCAGTTGTTGCATTTCCTCCTGCGACATTTTCGGCAAGGTTCTTTCAATGATGTAACGCGCCATAGTGACCTCCTATCGTGTCATCCCATTTGATGGGTATTCTATGATGTCAATCGTCGATTTAAGTTCCTGACAGGTGTCTTTCAGGGTCTCATCATTATGTCGAGATGCGATCTTCTGCGCCTGGTCGATCAATGAGGTGCAATCTTTCGGGCGCTTTTGCCGTATGTAGATGCGAGCGAGATGACAGGCCAGCCATCCTTCTCCAACTTCATCTTTGATGTCGCGCCGAATTTCGAGCGATCGCTGGTACGCATGAATCGCGCTGTCAAAGTCTTCACGATCCGCATGAAGATGCCCCATCACCACCATCGCTTGGGCTTCCAAGAGACGGTCGTTCATCTGCCGATGAAGTGGAAGGGCACGCTCCAATGTTGACATCGCTTCATCGATGCACTGCATGGAGCGCAGTGTGACGGCGATAGAGTTTAAGATAAATCCGACTTTGGTATTGTCCTTGAGCGCTTGATATGTATCGAGCGCTTCTTGATAGTGGTTCAGCGCCTTGTCGTAGTCGTGACCTTCCCACTCCAGGATGGCCATGCTATTCAGAAAGCGTCCGATGTCTTCCTTTCTATCTAGCTTCACGGCCAATCTATATGACTCCGCGAGCGTTGAGAGAATCCGTTTTTTATCGCCCCCGACGATCCGGAGGCTACGCGTCATCCCTTCAACCGCAGCCAGTTCTCGGGGGAGATCATTCAGCCGCTGAGCTAGTCTGCGAACTTCAGACCATGATTGTTCCGCCTCTCTCCAACCCGCCTTGTCCCTTTCATGAATACTGGCGACGATCTCCCATGAAATGGCCTCGTTGGCCATATCTCCCAACTCACGGAGGATACGAATACTTTCAGTTAAATAGGGCAGCGCTTCCTCCGGGCGATTCTCGATCAGCAAGATATCCGAGATCCCACGCAAACCGTTCACCGTTCCCTGCGGATAGGCAATACGCGTCGAAATCTCCACGACTTGGTGATAGTAGCGGAGACTTTCGCCGAGATCTGTCTGCTTTCGGTACATGCTCGCCATACACCCCAGGACCAGTGTTTGGTTAATGTAAAGACGGTGGTCGATGCAGGGCTGCAGGGCCTTTTCATAATAGTGAAGCGCCTCGGTATACCTGGCCACCTTACTGTGAATATTTGCGATATTGTAAAAAATGGTCATCGCATGAAACGGATCCCCGGACGCTTCCAACTGCAACGCTTCATTGAGCTTTTGCAGGGCGCCTTCCATATCGCCAAGACTCTGTAGCACGGCCGCGAGATTAGTCAGATCATGGGACATCCCTCTTTCGTCACCGCGAGCGCGATCGATTTCCAAGGCAAGCTCATTGCACTGTAAGGCCTCATGATGGCGCCCTTGGTGCCACCGCAAGAAGCTCAGGCTGCGTAGCGCATTGCTCTCCCCTGACTTGTCTCCGGTTTGTCGCCTTAAGGCCAACGCATCTTCGAGCGCCTGCTCTGCATCAAAGTACTTTGCCAGTTGAGTGAACAAATCTCCTTGTCGCAATTGAACGGCAGCCAGCCTGGTCGTGTCCTCATGGCGTAAAAGAACGGAATAAGCCTGTTCAATGACGGCTTCTTGCCGTTCTCTGGCGCCCAAGGTGTCGAACAGCCGTTCTTTCAGCAGAAGGATATCCACCAAGGCCATCTGGCGTGATTGGCCGATGGGAATCCGAAGGAGGGCTTCTGTTGCGTCATCAAGGATAGTGACCGCCTCTTGAAATTGGCTCAAGCGTTGCGTTTTTTCCGCCAACGCCTGTCCATAGAACACGACTTTTTCCCATTCCTCAGCCATACGGAAATGATGATAGAGGACATTGAGATGTTCCGAAATCCGCTCGGCATACACTCGTTCTGTGGCCTGGGCAACCAGACCATGGAGCATCCGTCGTTTTTTTATCAGGAGCGCTTGGTAAGCGACTTGCTGGATCAAGACATGCTTAAAGGTATACGTCGATTCTTCAGTCTGCGCGATCATATCTAATGAGATGAGGGATGAAATCACATCTTGGACGCTATACCGTCCCTTATAGAGCGGCTGGACAAGGGTAAGGGGGAAGACCCGCCCAATAACGGACGCGATCTCCAACACCTCTTTCTCATCGGGAGGGAGGCGATCGAGACGACTTTGAATAATGGCCTGCACGGTCGTTGGCAAGCGACTGGCCGTGAATTGTTGCGTGAGCATTGCGGTCGAACCGCGTCTTATGACGCTGCCTTCTTCAATGACAGCGTGGCTGGCTTCTTCTATGAATAACGGATTGCCTCCGGTTCGATCATACAGGAGCTCCGCGAAGCCGATTGGGAGATCCTGAACGTTCATCGCGGCCTTCAACAGGCATTCCGTTTCATCAATATTCAGGCCGGATACTGCGAGTACACAATCCGGATGGCGATCTCGCCATTCGAGGGGATGGCCGGAGCGGTGTGTCAGGGCAATCATCAATCCTCGCCCCGTCATTTCCTGCAAGAGGTG
This sequence comes from uncultured Nitrospira sp., assembly GCA_964465695.1. GTDB lineage: Bacteria > Nitrospirota > Nitrospiria > Nitrospirales > Nitrospiraceae > Nitrospira_D. Next base: position 5,242 of record CAYXKP010000139.1, on the reverse strand, counting down.
TTGAAGGATGACTTTTGAGGCCTCATCACTCCAGTGCCAATCCTCAAGAAACAAGATGGTGGGTCGTTTCTCCGACTCATATGTGAAAAAACGAACAAGGGCTTCTCTGATCAGTAGTTTGAGCTCAGCCGCACGCATATGACGAATGATCGGGTCTGTTCTCAGCGACAGGAGGTGGAGATACATTGGGAGATACCCCTGAAGATCCTGGTGAATCGTTAATAATTTCGCCCCCGCGCTTTCAGGAATATTCTCATGCATTGAGGTCTCCCCAATGCCTAACCGATCTCGAAGCACATCAAGAAACGGGCTATAAGAGGTGTTCATGGCATCGGCATAACAATTCCCTTTCAAGACCGTCACATCCTGATCTCGTATGGTCTCTGCGTATTCGTGCAATAAGCGGCTTTTCCCGATCCCGGCTTCTCCCGTTACGACGACAAATTGAGGGGTTCCTGCCCGCATTCTCTTAAACGCCAATTGCAAATGATTTATCTCATCGGTTCTCGCGGTGTACTGCGTTAATCCTCGCTTTCGTGAAGCTTCAAAACGCGAAGAGAGGGCAATTTCTCTTGTAACGGCGTAAGCCTTTACAGGATAGGCTTTCCCTTTCAGGTCTAGCTCGCCAAAAAAAGACGTCTCAAAGTAAGGGTGAACGGCTTTGTAGGTCGCTTCACTTATTAGGATCTTGTCGCGTGGTGATGCGGCCCGCAATCGGACGGCCGTGATGATCGTATCGCCGGTGATTCCGTACACACCGTCGCGTGCATCTTTGGTGTTGGTCACGATCAGCCCAGTATCAATCCCTGAATGCATGGCTAACGACTCCACTTTTACGGGATCGACTTCGGCGCTTAGCCTATGAGCTGTCGCGTGAAGATCAAGCGCCGCGCGTACGGCACGGACAGGATCGTCCTCATGCGCAGCGTTCACTCCAAACACTGCGACGATCTCATCGCCGATAAACTGATTCACAATGCCGCCTTGTGCGTGGACGATTTGACTAGCCGCCTGTTTGAGCCGGAACATGAGGGTTTCCACTTCTTCTGGGTCAAGATGTTGATTCAATACCGTGTACCCGGATAGATCAGAGAAAAGGACCGTGGCGACTCGTCGGTCACCCTGCTCACTTAACGTAGCTTGATCAGGAAGAATCGGTATCGGCGCTCCGCAATGGCTGCAGTATCGAGCTTTGCGAGGAACGCGTTGGCGACAGCGGGGGCACAGATAAGCTTTCTTTTCGTTCGAGGAAGACATGCTTCAGCGCCGTAAAGAAAGAGTTATGAACGAGTAGGAGTTATGTGGCTCCAGATTGTGGGATAAGCGCAGAGTTTCTATTCATCACGTCCCACGATGGCTCTGCCTTTTACCACATCATCTTCCTTGTACGCGATCGTCCTACCTTCTTCGCGACAGTGCAGCGTATCCTAATTTAGTACGTCAGCGGGTACACAAGGTGTACGCACGCACTGCGACTAAGGCGAAGTGTTTGCGTTGGAATGCCATTCAACCCTTAAGAGGGAAAAGCGGCATCTTCATGTTGCGGTTACAGTAGGCAACGATCGAGCCAATGGAGGGCGACATAAGAAGTCAGGAAAGAACGGAGGGTTGTAGTAAGTCTATGCGTGGCGCGAGCCTTATTTTCGTCAAGTGGATCCATTCTGATTCTGAATCCAATTGGATGCTGAATCAAAACCGATTCATCCATGTGGACATCATTCAGGCTTAGACGCTCGAAGCGCATGGCGTGGCCCGCGTCTACAACCACTGATCCTACATGCCTTCGTTGGCCGATCAGCACCAACGGATGGAGCCCTTCACGGCACCCTTTACCGTCCTGCGACTTCTGAACTCCCTTAAAGATCTCTTATGCGGAGGCCAAGACGCGCCAAGCGCGTATAACAAGATGAGACACGGGTGAATAGAAGGGAGTGGCAGTGAAGCAGCGGGCCGTCCGACTTCTCTGATCAGACGCTTTATTGACCCACTCGAAATCGGAGATATTGTGGCCTTCCTGTGTAGCCCCCGAGCGGCCGTGATCAATGCATCGTGTGTTCGGGCGGAAGGCGGATTGGTGAGGACCGTCTTCTAGCTGATCGCTGCACTTGGTGCTTCACCGGAGCCTTGGTAGGTGACTACTCGCATGAGAGTGTCTCGACCTTTGCTTTGATGGGCCATCGTGGACTGCACTTTCATCGCCGGTCTCCCTACGGTTCTCCCTGGGCGGTCACCGGCATGACGATCCGCTTCTCCCGAGATGCCTCAAGCATCGCAGAAGCGCCCGATAAGGATTCGCATCCGGAATCCGCAGAAGGCGTGAAGCCGCGAACAAGTGTGGTGATCCTTTCCGCAGACCGGACCTGTGGTGTAGCGAAAATTTTACTCCCATCACAAACTCTGCTATATGACACATACATCACATCTTTGAAGTCGAAGGGAGGTGGAGCACTCATGGCAACGAAGAAAGCAGCGAAGAAGCCGGCCAAGAAGAAGAAGTAGTGGGACAATGAGGAGGCGTCGGCCACGTCGCCTCCTCACCATCCCGCGTCCTTATTCTTCCCCAACCACCCCAGCTGCCGATTCGCTGGCGATCGGACACTTCCTCGGCAACCCTTCGCAGAGACAAGAACACCAGACTAGAGATCATCCACGTCAACCACCAGAGGTCCCCCTTCATTGACCAGCTTTCCTTCGGAATGCAATCGGCGACGCGGTCAGCATGCATCTCATTACGTCGACCAAGCGCACCTAATCAGGAAGCAGACAGCAAAAAAGGAGAGGGAACGACGGAAGGCTGAGACGATGACAGCGAAGCAGCGGGGCAGAAAAATAAGGGGAGGTGATGGCCACATCACCTCCCCCTCTTCCTTAGCACCAGGAGAGACTCCATGGCGTAAAGAAAGCAGCGAGTGGATCCTAGCATGAAGATCCCCCTGGATATAGGATAAAATATATCAATACATTCGCTAACTTAAGAAACTACTACCTGCCGATGCAACAATGGCAGGCATTGTGAAGGCACCCTTGCAGGCGCCTGCGCGGGTTGGGTAGGTTACTCATCTCCCTGTCTCTCCGTGATTATCGGCATTGATGTGAGGCCTGCGCCGACGTTCTCATCACATTAACAAGTGTAAGCCTTCTAAAGCGTTGCGCGTCATCCCCCCGGCAGGGCTGGGATTTTTGCGTCATCCTCCTACTTTTATCCAGTTTTGCGGCGACGCGTCGGGCGCCGCTTGTGAGTCTTGTGTTTGCGCTGTTCGAGGTAGGCGGCGAATTGGTTGAGGCTCAGGGTATTGAGCGCTCGGTCTTTCGGGACCGCTCCCTTGCGCGCCATGAGCACGCCCCACCCGACATTGTCGATCTCGTCCGTCGAATGGGCGTCGGGATTGATGCTGAACAGACACCCCAGCTCCAGCCCGCGTTCGCACCAGCGCCAGTCCAGATCGAGCCGCCACGGGTTGGCGTTGATCTCGATGGCGACGCCATGTAGGGCGCAGGCCTTCAGAATCTGCTCCATGTCCACTTCGTAGCCGGGGCGTTTCATGAGTTGCCGACCGGTGACGTGGCCGAGAATGGTGGTGTGTGGATTCGCAATCGCTTTGAGGATGCGCGCGGTCTGCTCGGACTTGCCCAGGCGGAACTGGCTGTGGACGCTGGCAATGACCATGTCGAAGCGGTCGAGCATGTTGTCCGGATAATCCAGCGAGCCATCCGGCAGAATGTCGGACTCGATACCTTTGAAGATGCGGAATCGGCTGTCGAAGCCCTTGTTCATTCTGTCGATGTGTTGTTGCTGCGCGACGACTTCGCCCGGCTTCAAGCCGCCCGCATAATGGGCGGTCTGCGAGTGCTCCGTCAGGCCGAGATAGGCATAGCCGCGGTCTTTCGTTGCCTGCACCATGGCTTCGAGGGTGTCCACGCCGTCCGATTCCGTCGTATGGGCATGCAGGATGCCGCGTATGTCTTCATCCGCGACCAGTTTCGGCAGGACACGATTGAGCGCGAGCAGCACTTCCTTGCCGGTTTCGCGCAGCTCGGGCGCAATGAACGGCAGGCCCAGCGCATGGTAGATGTCTTCTTCGCTGTTGCTGGCTAGAATACGCTTGCCTTTTCTGAGACCCTCCCGTCGAGGCGGAGGCCTTGGTTTGGGCAACAGCTTGCAGGGCTTCGATGTGCTGATCCGAGCCGGTGGCGAGGAGGAGGGTGATGCCGTAGCGCTGAGGAGTGGTCACATGGACGGTCAGGCTGTCACCAACCGTGATGGTGTCGTTCTGGCCTGTCAGCTGCGGGTTGATGGCGACCAGCGCCATGGCGCTGATGAGCTCGCAGCCACGGCGGAATTCCCCGGCGGGAGTGACCCTAGTGTAATGGGGATGCGCGCGTGCGAGTTCGGCCATCGCAGCGCTGATCGCCGCTCTGGCGCGGTGGAGATGTCGACCCGGCGGGCGGCGACTCATGTCGATTCCTTGCAGGACCTTGGCCTGAAAGGCTGGGCCGAAGCCTTTGGTGGATGCGAGGCGATTGGACTTGGCGGCCTCTTCGAGTTCTGTGAGGGAGGTGAGCCCGAGCTCCTCGTACAGCTTCCTGATGCGGTCGGGTTTGAGGCCGGGGATGCGCAGCATGTCGAGCACGCCCTGCGGTATCTCGGAGCGCTTCGCTTCAAGGATGGGGTGGTGCCCGGTCTCGTGGAGTGTCGTGATGACCCCGGCGAGTGCGTCCCCTACGCCGGGGATTTCCGTGAGGCGCTCATCCTGAATGAGCTGGTCGAGCGGGATGGTACTGAGCGCGAGGTTTTCTGCGGCGCGATGATAGGCTCTGGCACGGTACGGGTTTCCGCCTTCCAGTGCCATGCGGTCGCCGATCTCACGGAGAACCTGGGCGATTTCTGAAGCGGTGAGCCGGGGCATGACGTTAGAGGGGGCGGTTCCTCAGCGAAGCCAAGTGCATCTTCAGCCGATTTAATGGAATTGTTCTCAGCTGTGGTTCAGCCTAATAATGCGGCATGACACTTGGTACTAGGGAAAGGGATAGAACGATCCCCCGCCCGGTCTTTGAATTAGTTGATTGGTCGCCATTGTATTTTCCTGTGAATAAGCTCCAACCGGGAGTAGGTACCTCAGGAAGGAAGGGGCGGCGTCACTGAAGGCAACCCCTTGATTTGAAGTGGTGAGCCGGCTGGGACTCGAACCCAGGGCCCTCGCCTTAAAAGGGCGATGCTCTACCGACTGAGCTACCGGCTCAC
>CAYXKP010000138.1:0-12691 GCA_964465695.1 uncultured Nitrospira sp. | reverse complement strand
TGTACAATACCCGGAAGGCGCCGATATAGCGCTGCAAAGTGAAAGAGTTACAGAGTTTGCCGAAGCAGGAGATCGTGGGTTTCCGGGAGCGGAGCTGACGCGCCGGGGTTCTGAATCAGCATGCGTACGCGAGGTAAAGTTCGCTGATGCTGACTACGCTCAATCAATTCCACATTGGTCAGTCTCAATGTCGCTCGCGAGGGAAGCGGCTCCACGTCCCACAGTGCGATCAATACGGCACTGAGGTGCGGTAGTTTGGCCAGATCCATGGTGACTGAACCGGCCAACGCCTTGAGCTCCATTCGAATCCGTTCACGCCGACCGTGGTGTTTTCCCTGGAGATCCGCCCGCGGAATTGAAATACACAGGATGACGGGATCGCTATAGTCAATAAGCTGCTTCGACTTTTGGCGGATGCGCGCTAGGATCCGATGCGTCAAGACCAAGCCGCGATCCATTTCCTCCTCGGCCTCTTCACCGCTCGGGATCCCGCGCACCGGCAGCCGTCGTCGCTCCGCCGAGCCTACCATCGCCGTCACCTCGACAAAGAACCGCTCCGATCCAAGACGACATTCCAAATCGGCCGTTCTGGCTTGCGACTCAGGTAGAAATGTGACTCGGAGTCCGACGCGAATCAGCTGCGTGGCCAGCTCCAGCTCCGCGAGCGCGGATTCCTGTACGCCAAGATCACGATGGGCCAAACGATGAAGAAGCCGTCCGAGCCGGAGGTGACTCGAGTGATCGGCACAGTGATGACGGAGAAGACTCCAATGATCGTCGAGATGGCGGGGAAGCTCCACGTCCAAGTGACGCGTCCGAGCGACCACAGGAGGATCGATCCAATCGCGCCGGAGGGCATGTAATCTCATTGCGCGCCGTGGCCGCCAACGTGCCATCAGGTCTCCAATCGGATTCAGAAACGTCGCTTATGGGACCGGCTCGTCGCCTTCCTCCTCGTCTCGTGAATCCTCCGCGACGTCGGCTTGCCGAGCGACACATTCGTCGTACACCTCATCCAACCATCGCCCCGCACAGCCCAGAACTTCCCGCACCAGCGGCTCGGGCTGACCTGTTCGTTTGATCGTCCACTGTGAAATATATTCCAGGAGCGCCTCCCGTTCGAAGGGCCTGGTCGATTGCGCGGCCAGAGCGGACAGTTCTCCGAGACCTGTGTGCAGGATATCCGACACGGTGTCGCGCGCATACGATGTACTCGCGGTCACATATTGAACAACACGATGGAGTTCGTGGTCGTTCATATCACAGTCCGTGAAATAATCTTTACATCCCGACGGCTCACTGTCAACGCGGCTGCGTCGGGTTTGATGCCGATGATTTTGTTCAATTGCGGCCGAACCGGATGATAAGATGCCGCCTGCTCACCGTTCGGCAGCTACGCTAAGGAGATTGACATGATCGCGAAACGTCCGGTTCGGCACAAGTCTTCATCGCTCGTGGTATCTGACCGGTGGGACCTCACTCACCTCGTCAAGGATCCCCAGCGCGACTTGGCCCCGTCTTTGGAGGCGCTCGATGCGCAAGTGGCGCAGGTTGAGTCGGCTCGTCCTCGGCTCCATGCCGCGATGGCAAGCTCTGATTTTCGATCGATCCTGACGCTCACCGAATCGATCGCGGAGGGATCCGCTCGGCTTGGCGCGTTCGCGTACCTCTGGTTTTCAGAAAACACCAAAAACACCAGAGCGCGTTCGTTTAAGTCGCAGGTGGAGGAGCGCCTTACCGCTCTACACAATCGCCTGCTCTTTTTAGATCTGTGGTGGCAGAGCGTAGACGACGAGAGTGCGGCAAGGCTGATGGCGGAAGTCGGGGATCTTCGGTACCACCTGGAAACCATCAGACGTTACACGCCTCACACGCTTTCCGAAGCGGAGGAGAAGATCATCAACGTCAAGAATGTGACCGGCCGAAGCGCCGTCAACACACTCTATGACGTCGTGACCAACGGCTTGACATTTACGATGAAGATCGGCGGGAAGACACGTACCATGACCCGCGAAGAGCTCATGAGTCACGTGCGAAGCCCCCGGGCATCCGTCCGCCAATCCGCCTACAGAGAACTGTATCGCGTATTCTCAACCCAACGTGACCTGCTTGGAGAAATGTATCGGACGCTGGTGAACGACTGGAGAGCCGAGAACGTCGAACTTCGGGGATTTGCATCTCCGATCGCGACCCGCAACCTCGGCAATGACGTGCCGAACCAAGCCGTCGATGTGCTGTTGGCGACCTGCGCCAAAAATGCCGAGATCTTCCAGACCTATTTCAAGCTGAAGGCAAAGATCTGCAAAATCTCTCCGATGAACCGATATCACATTTATGCCCCTCATCGGGCGGACACCAAGAAATACACGTATGCCGAGGCCGTCGACATGGTGCTGAGCGCTTATCGAGGCTTTTCTTCTCAACTTGCAGACCTGGCGGAACAGGTTTTGAGGGAGCGGCACGTCGACGGACCGACACGTCCCGGCAAACTAGGCGGCGCGTATTGCTACAGCGTGGCACCGGGCCTCACTCCCTATGTCATGTTGAATTTCACCGGAGAAGCCAGAGACATCGCCACCATGGCCCATGAACTCGGCCATGCCGTACATGGAATGATGGCAAAGAACCATTCGGTCTTTACCTTCCATTCGACCCTTCCGTTGGCGGAGACCGCTTCCGTTTTCGGCGAACGTATTCTCTCCGATACCCTCATATCGAACGAGCGAAACAAAGCCGTCCGACAAGGCCTGCTCCTCAGTCAACTGGACGACATCTATGCCACCGTATTGCGGCAAGCCTATTTCATTCGCTTTGAGCAGGCGGCGCATCACATGGTGGCGGAAGGGGCCACGGGAGACCAATTGGCGCGAGCCTATCTTTCAGAGTTGAAACAGCAATTCGGCAAAGCCGTCAGAGTGCCGGACGAATTTCAATGGGAGTGGCTCATGATTCCCCATCTCTTCGCCAGTCCGTTCTATTGCTACGCCTACAGCTTCGGCAATCTACTCGTCTTGGCCTTGTATAGGATGTACAAGGAGCAAGGAGAATCATTTGTCCCGCAATATCTGAACTTACTCGCAACCGGAGGGTCTCAGTCACCGCACGACATGCTCAGTAAATTGAACGTGGATATGACATCCGAAGCCTTTTGGCAGTCTGGATTCGATACGATTACGGACATGGTACAACGGCTGGAAGAAACCCTATCGTAGTTCTACCTTGTTGATAATTAAGCTGAAAATGACTTGCGGCCAACCGGCATGAGAAGAGTTGACAGAACCGTTCTGGCATGGCATACTGAGAACGCTTCTCATAATCGTTGACTCATCATATGGATGGTGACTGAATGTTCATTTGCTTATGTCGGGGAATCACAGAGGCGGATGTTCGTGATGCGGGGCGAGCGGGATGCGTCATGCCCTGTCAGCTCAAGTCTAAATTCGGCCTTAAGCAAAGCGGCAACTGCGGTCGCTGCGCAAAAAACATCCATGAATTTGTCGAGCTCGCTGCCCAAGGGGCGACGTCCACAGTCAACCGGTAGCCTCAGCCTTGGTCCTCTGTCGGTTCGTGGGAAGAAGTTCCGGCACGCTTTGGTTCACAATCATTCAGCGCGGAGAACTTACCTTGATGAGCTTCGTCACCTCTGCGACGCGCTGGCCCAGGGCCTTGGCCTCGGCGATTTCTTTATCATCGACTCCCGGACTGTCGCCCTCAGTTGTGGCCGACGCTCCAAAGGCTCCCCCGCCGCTCACCACAATCATTTGATTTCCCAGCATCGCAGCGAGAATGGTCAACATCGTAAGTTCTTTCCCGCTTGAGATTTGCCCTCCCGTGGTAAAGGCGGCCCCCACCTTGTTTTTCATCTTGAAGTCCGGAAAGACGCCGAACTTGAACTGCCAATTATCGATGAAGGCCTTTACCTCTCCGGACATGTTGGACCAATAGACAGGAGAGCCGACCACAACCGCATCGGCGCCCAAGAGATCTTCCGCGGTCACTTGCCCGACACGCTTCAAGGCAATTTGTGCACCGGAGACCGACTTGGCTCCTGCTACCACCGCTTGTGCCATGCGCTCGGTGTTTCCCGAGAGCGAATGATACGTCACGAGGATTTTGATCGTAGGCGTGGGCTCACCTGCCGAAGACCAGGACGCACAGCCGGCGCACAGCGTGAGCAATGTCAATGCAACGGTCAGCACATGGCGTGAATCCCAGAAGGGCCGCCTCTTGGTGAAATGTGATGCCACAGGGCTTAGGTTCGGATGGCGCACATATGGAGAACAGTTAGCGACCGAATTTCGCACCAGTGTGAGCTGGGCAGGAGAGCGGTTCGGATGGCGCACATATGGAGAACAGTTAGCGACGAAACGTCTCTTCTTCCATGTGCTCCTCAACCGACACTTCCGTCAGCGTTCCACGGTATGTACATCGGTGGCACCGAATCCGCCATTCTTCAATCCATTTTTCTTGGACGTAGGACTGGCGACACCCAGGACAAACAAACACCCCTTTTTTATATAAGACTCGTCGTTTTTCCTGCATGGTTTCCTTTCCTCGCAGGTCTGAGGATGGCACAGAGCCGGAAAGGATTGCAAGATTCACTGACGGGAACCCGTCTGATCGCAACGTTCCTTGACTGATGTAGGCCGGATGGCTAGGATGCGCCCATGCCGTTAGGGAACTCTACGTTCATCTCTCTTGGTTCTACGGCACTCATTGGTTTACTGCTCTTCGCCGTGCACGCGGCCCACGCTGCCGATGGAGAACTCATACACATTCAGACTCCCTCGGGCATCACGATTCACGCGGAAATCGCCGATACGCCGCTGAAACGCGCGGCCGGGTTGATGTATAGGGATCATCTCAAGAAAGATCATGGGATGTTATTTTTCTTCAGTCAACCGCAAGCCTGGTCATTCTGGATGAAAAACACCAAGATCGCACTCGATCTGATTTGGCTGGACGATAGAAAACGGGTGACGCATATCGAACGCAATGTTCCGGTTTGCATGAAGACTGATGACTCCTGTCCTCAATACCGACCCAACAGCGATGATGCGCTGTACGTGCTGGAAATCGCGGGGGGTACGGTAGACGGGTACAGGATTGAGAAAGGGACAAAACTGTCGTTCGGCCGGCCTTAGCCCTCTTCCCGGCCTACCTCTTTATGACTTTATGATCGTTCCTGCCAGGACCGAACGCGCCGCGCCGTAATGACACCGGCTACCCGTTCAATAGTTTTCAGCACGCGATTCAGGTGGGCCGTGTCGGCGATTTCCACGACGAAATCCAGCTCCGCTTTCCGATCTTCCCGAGTGATGATTTCGGCGCGGCTGATATTTGCCTTGCACTCGGCGATCGCTGAGGAGACGTTCGCCAATACTCCTGTCTTATCTTCGGCGATGACCGCTATTTTCACCGCATGCTGACTCGGCGTCGCCGTATCCCACTCCACTTCCACCAAACGTTCTCGATCATAATCCAATGCTTCCAGGTTTGGACAATCGACCGAATGAATCGTCAGGCCCCTTCCACGTGTGATATACCCCAAAATCTTGTCGCCCGGAACCGGGTTACAGCATCGGGACAGTTGCATCAGAAGATCGCGCCCCCCCTTTACTTGAACGCCCTGCTCCCCCCGTCTGGCGCTGACGGCTTTGGAAGCGCCGACGGGTTCGGACTGACTTGTCGCACCGGCCGAGATCGGAGCCGTCAACCGTCCGACAAGTTGAGCCGTCGCGAGGTGACCGAATCCCACGGCGGCAGCAAGCTCGTCAATCGTTGCATAACCTTCTTGTTTGGCGATCTCGAGCAAGGCATCCGACTTTAAAACCTGCGACGGAGCCAAACCATTGCGACGAATTTCCCCTTCGAGCAAACGCCAACCGATTTCCAAGCTTCGTTTTTGCTCTTCCGCCTTGATCCAATGTTTAATCTTGGTCTTCGCCCGTGATGTGCGTACGAACTTGAGCCAATCTTTGTGCGGAGTTTGGTTCGGGGATGTGAGAATTTCGATGGTGTCGCCGCTGGTCAGTTCATGCTTGAGCGGAACGATCTTTCCATTGACCTTCGCCCCGACACAGTGGTCGCCGACTTCTGTGTGAATCGCATAGGCGAAGTCCACCGGCGTCGCCCCCTTCGGCAGTTCTTTAACGGTTCCTTTGGGGGTAAAGACATAGACCACGTCATGGAACAACTCCAGTTTCACGGAATCCATGAATTGACGATTGTCTGGCAGATCTTGTTGCCATTCGATGAACTGTCTCAGCCATCCGAAGGCCTTGCTGTCTTTATCATGCACCCTCCCCTGTTCTTTATACTTCCAATGCGCGGCGATCCCGTACTCGGCTACGCGATGCATTTCTTCCGTGCGGATCTGGAATTCCACGTGCTCGCCCTTCGGCCCGACCACGGTTGTATGGAGAGATTGATAGAGGTTCGATTTAGGAATCGCGATATAATCCTTGAAGCGGCCCGGCAGCGGGCGCCACAACGAATGGATGACGCCCAGCAGCGCATAGCAGTTCATCTTCGTATCGGTAATGATCCGCAAGGCGGTGAGATCGTACACCTCCTCGAACGAGATGGATTGTTTCTTCATTTTTTGATAAATGCCGTAGAGATGCTTCGGCCTTCCATAGACGGCCCCGACGAGCCCGTTCTCATGCAGAGCCTTCTCGACAAGCCCCTGCACCTCCTGGATATACTGCTGGCGGTCCTCATCGCGCTTCGCCACGCACACCCGCAACGTCTCATAGACATCCGGCTTGAGATGCTTCAGGCACAAATCCTCCAGTTCGTTCTTCACCCAACCGATGCCGATGCGATTCGCCAAAGGCGCATAGATCTCCAACGTCTCTTGTGCAATTTCTTGCCGTTTTCTTTCACCGAGATGTTCAAGGGTTCGCATGTTGTGGAGGCGATCGGCCAGTTTGATGATCACGACGCGGATGTCGTCCGCCATCGAGAGGACCATCTTGCGGAAATTTTCAGCCTGCTTTTCTTCCGAACTTTTAAAGGTGATCTTCCCGATCTTTGTCACTCCGTCGACGAGATGAACGACTTCCGTTCCGAATTCACGCTGAAGCTCATCGGCCGTCGCGACCGTATCCTCCAGCGTATCGTGCAAGAGCCCGGCCACGACCGCGGTGACGTCGGTTTTGAGAGACGTCAGCACCCCTGCAACCGCCACCGGATGCTTCACATAGGGCTCTCCTGATCGACGCACTTGTCCTTCATGCGCCCGAGCGGAAAATTCATAGGCCTTTCGTACCATGCCGAGATCAGCGTCGGGCTGGTAGCTTTGCAGACGGTCCAGCAATTGGTCGATACTCGTCACGGTTTCGTACATCATGACTACTCGCACCCCGCCGCCCGTATATCCCGGATGCGCAGTTGAATCCGGTCATACCCGTTCCAGTGATTCAGCTCCGGCGTAAACGCGATATCGATAGGCGTCTTGAAAGACAACCCACGCTGCTCCAGCGATTTCATTCCGAATCCTATACCCTCAAACGGTAATGACCCTCCCTGGCGAACCGTCATCTTCAAATGTTTCTCTCCAACTACTCGAGCATTCAGAACGTCCAAACCTTTGACGGCGAACATCGGCTCCGGATTTCCGGCCCCGAATGGATGCAGCGTTCCGATCTCCCGAATCAGCTGCAAGGTGATCTCGTGCAGCCGGACCTCTGAATCCACATGCAACATGGGAACGCATTGCGTATCTCGAATCCATGCCTCGGCGATTGCGCAAAACCGGTCGGAAAATTCGGCCAACCGCGCCTCCTGAATCGTGATCCCGGCCGCGCTGGGATGGCCGCCGAATGCCGTGAGCAGGTCACGGCAGGCTGTTAAGGTCTGATACAAGTCGAATCCTGGTACGGTTCTGGCCGACCCTTTTCCAATCCCGTGCTCATCCACCGCGATGACCACCGTCGGACGATGAAACCGTTCCATAATACGGGCGGCCACGATCCCGACGACCCCTACATGCCATCCTCGTGCATACAGCACAATGCCGCCCGGCCACTCCCGCGCTTCCGCCTGCGCCAGCGCTTCCTGTAGGATCCGGCCTTCGAGTTCACGGCGGGCCCGATTCAACTGCTCCAGCTCTTCAGCCAACTGGTTGGCTTCGGGTTCTGACTCCGTGGTCAGAAGTCGAACCCCTTTGATAGCCTCGTCCAACCGGCCTGCAGCATTGAGTCGAGGGCCGAGTTTAAACGCGATGGTTTCCGCCGTGCACTCTCGGCTGATACCGGCCACGTGCTTCAAGGCCCGTATGCCGCAGCGGGCCCCTCGTGATATTTGAGCGAGGCCTTCCCGCACAAACAGTCGATTTTCGTCTTGCAGCGGTACGACATCGGCGATCGTCGCAAGCGCGACCAAATCCAATAGGGTCTCCAAAGGCGCCGAACCGGAGCCGTACTTCATGCCATAGGCTTGAGCAACCTTGTAGGCCAGACCACCGGAACAGAGTCCGCGAAAAGGATACCGCGCATCGGACCGATGCGGATTCATGACCGCTACGGCCGGCGGCACTTCCATGTCGCTTTGGTGGTGGTCGGTCACGATGACATCGATGCCCAATCGATTGGCGAGACCGATCTCCCGATGCGACGTGGTCCCACAATCGGACGTCACCAATAACGAGACGCCCTCCTTCGCCAGCGTCCGGACGGCATTCTCGTTGAGTCCATATCCTTCACGCAGGCGATGAGGCACATAGGCTCGGACCTCTGCGCCGAGCCCGCGGAAAAAGGACAAGTAAATACTCGTGGCGGACATACCGTCCACATCGTAATCGCCGTAAAAGCAGACGATCTCGCGGCGCTGCATGGCTCGATACAATCGGTCGATGGCCGATTCCATATCGGGAATCAAGAAGGGATCATGGGTCCGGACAGGAGACATCCAGGCCGTCGCCTGGTCCACGTTCGTGACACCTCGATTGAGCAATAACGAGGCAGTAGCCGATGAAATCGATAAGGCCCGTGATAAGAGGCTTCGTTGGATTGGATCGATTTGGCGAACGACCCAGAGCTTAGGCATCATCCCCGTCTCCTTAAGACCTGGGCCATGTCCCTATTCAGACCACGGATCACAGGGAACGAGGCAGACTGTAATAAGTCTGCGTCATCTTTGTCAAACCGAGGGGCTGAGGGAAAGCGTAAGGCGGATCGGGGAGAAGGGAGGAGCCGAGACCGACGTTATTCTCCTCCTTTCTGAACGTAGTTCTTCACGAATTCTTCGGCGTTCTTTTCAAGGACATCGTCGATTTCATCGACCAGCTTATCGATATCTTCCTTGATCTTCTTGCCGGCTTCGACCACCTTGGGATTCGCCTTGACCTCTTCCTTCCCCTGCGGTTCTCGTCTGGTTTCCTGCTTCCGCTCTTGTTTTTCCATCCGAGCACCTCCCGTTCATCTGGGAAAGACTCTTGTGGCCGACGACTGGATCGATGCCTTCACCTTACTCCACGGCATGGAAACCCGTCAAGCCGAGCCATGAAACGACAAGCGCCGTTTCCCGAACGGGAAACGGCGCGTCACGATCGACTCCGAATCTTCTATCAGGCGATCAACGATACGATGAGAAGGGCGACGATATTGATGACCTTGATCATGGGGTTCACGGCGGGCCCTGCTGTATCCTTGTAGGGATCGCCCACCGTATCGCCGGTCACCGCCGCCTTGTGTGTCTCCGTGCCCTTCAACCCCTGCTCTTCGATGAATTTCTTGGCGTTGTCCCATGCACCGCCGCCGCTCGTCATGGAAATTGCGACGAATAACCCGGTGACGATGCTGCCGACCAACACCCCTCCGAGGGCCTGTGGACCAAGAATCAACCCGACGATAATCGGTGATGCCACGGGAATCAACCCGGGGATCATCATCTTCTGAATCGCCGCTTGAGTCACGATGTCGACGCACGTGCCGTACTCGGGCTTGCCGGTGCCTTCCATAATCCCCTTGATCGTACGGAACTGGCGCCGCACCTCTTCCACGATCAATCCTCCCGCTTCCCCGACGGCCCTCATACACATGGACCCGAAGATGTACGGCAACATGCCGCCGAGGAACAACCCCACTAAGACTTTCGGGTTGGACAGGTCAAAGGCGGATAATGCGGGATTGTGGACTGCGACTTCGCGGGAATACTCTGCGAATAATACCACCGCAGCCAGACCGGCTGAGCCGATCGCATATCCCTTTGTGACCGCCTTGGTCGTATTGCCGACAGCATCCAATGGGTCCGTGATGTCCCGCACTTCCTTACCTAAATGTGACATTTCGGCAATGCCGCCGGCATTATCGGTGATCGGGCCGAACGCATCGATCGCCACGACAATGCCTGCCATCGAGAGCATGGCCACTGCCGCCACCGCCACACCATACAGCCCACCGGACTCTGCGCCGCCACAGATCCAATAACTCCCGAGGATCGCCCCTGCGATCACCACGACCGGCGCTGCCGTCGCCTGCATGCCGACGGCCAAACCGGCGATGATGTTCGTCGCATGACCGGTTTCGCTCGCTTTGGAAATGTACTTCACCGGTTCGTAACTCTTCGACGTGTAGTAATCGGTAATGAACACGAGCGCCAACGTGACGGCCAACCCGAGCAGCGCCGCGATGTAGTAACTGAAACCGCTGACGCCGCCGACGCCGCCCATGATCGTGAAGGTAATCGGTAAAAATGCGACGGCTGCAATCCCCCCGGCCACGAACAACCCCTTATACAGGGCCGACATAATCTCACCGCCCGGAGTGACTTTGACAAAGAGAATGCCGATGATCGTGGCAAAGATCGTGATGCCACCCAAGGCCAACGGATACAAAATCGGAGCGGTCGCTCCTTTGAACATCGTAAAGGCCAGCACCATCGCCGCTACGGTCGTCACGGCATAGGTTTCAAACAGGTCTGCCGCCATACCGGCGCAATCACCGACATTATCACCCACGTTATCGGCGATGACGGCCGGATTCCGCGGATCGTCTTCCGGAATCCCCGCCTCAACCTTGCCGACCAAGTCGGCACCGACGTCGGCCGCCTTCGTGTAGATCTCGGTTGTGGCCGGAGCATTGAACGAGATCAAGCTGCCTCCGAACCCGAGGCTGAGCAAGGCATGAATGGCTTTCCCCTGGCCGGAAATGGATTCAGCGATGGCGTAAAACCCGGTAATAGCCAGAAGGCCGAGTCCGATCAACAGGAGACCGGTCACTGCTCCACCCCGGAAGGCCACGGTCAGGGCGGCATTCATGCCGTTGTGGGCTGCTTGGGCCGTCCGCACATTGGCGCGAACCGCGATGATCATGCCCACGTAGCCGGCGATGGCCGAGGCACCGGCACCGACCAAGAAACCGACCGCAGTGAGCAAGCCGAATTTATCCGACACGGCTCCAGCCGCTGCCAGAACGACGAACAGGACTGCAGCCACGTAGCCGACGGTTCTGTATTGTCGATTCATGTAGGCGCCGGCACCTTCTTGAATGGCCTTCGCAATCTCCTGCATCTTGGCATTGCCGGCGTCGAGCTTGAACACCCACATCGCCAGGTACAGTCCATAGGCGATACCCGCCACAGCCGCGATGAGGGCAAACGTGATAATCGCTGAGTCACTCACGGGACATCCTCCTACTAGTTAAACGGACTCCTTATGTCACACGGCTCTCCGTGGCTTCAACCCATCCAAAGTACATGCGCAGTGGGTAAATCCAAGGTGGGCGGAGTCGAACTCGAAGCTAACCACCCAAAAAGCTGGGCCATTCTATTAGAGTCACACTGAATGGATCAAGGGCAAAAGACTCCCTTGCCGTATCTGGATAGACTAGGGCTTTGGCACTAAAAGGAATGGTAGGATGCGGAATATTCTCAAGCAACACAAGAGCTTATCCATGAGAACGTTCATTCTTTGGATCACTTTGTGTTTCACCAGCCTCCTTACGGCATGCGGAGGAGAAGGTGACACACGGGACAGCACCCAGGCCTCAACCACTTTGAAACTCCAAACCATCGCGAGCAATCTGAACTCCCCGGTATTCCTGACCGCTCCACACGGGGATGCGAATCGCCTGTTTGTCCTGGAACAGGGAGGCGTTATTAGAGTTCTCGATCGGGCAACCGGGAGCGTGCTTTCGACATTTCTGACACTGACCGGCATCATAAGCGGAGGGGAACGAGGATTGCTGGGTCTGGTCTTTGACCCGAACTACAATGCCAATGGTCGGTTCTACACTCACTATACTGATGCCAACGGCGCGATCACCATCGCTCGATTTTTAGTATCGTCAACGAACGCCAATATCGCTGATCCGACTTCGCAAGCAATCCTGGTCTCCATTCCCCATCCGACCTTCGCCAATCATAATGGAGGCATGTTAGCGTTCGGAGCGGATGGTTGTCTGTATGCAGCCGCCGGAGACGGTGGAAGCTCAGGGGATCCGAACAATAACGCTCAGAATCTCGCAAGCCGATTGGGAAAACTGCTCCGTATCGATCCAACCACCGGAACAGCCTGCACGAGCGGAACGCTCAATCCTTTTCTCTTAAATGGCGATCAGTTGGTGTGGAGCTACGGCCTGCGCAATCCCTGGCGCTTTTCGTTTGATGGAGACGATCTGTATATCGGTGACGTCGGCCAAGGCGCCCGGGAAGAGATCAATGTATCCGCAGGCCCCAACGCCGGAAG
>CAYXKP010000137.1:0-12759 GCA_964465695.1 uncultured Nitrospira sp. | reverse complement strand
AATCAAGACTCAGGTCAGAACCTGCCGCAGCCAACGACATCCATTTTGTCCCGGGTAATCCCCGGACGTTCTTGGGAGGCCTTGCCTATTATTTTTAAGAACAACCTCATGTAAAAGCTTCTATTTCACAAAATAACGATCATCTTACCGGCATTTCAATGGGGGACGGTGAAAGGCTCCCGTCATATATAGGGAAAGCTCCGTGTGGACACGCCAAAAGTTCATCATTGATTCCGCTGTCACGATTGCAGCGTCTTTAATAGTTGCCTTCTACTCGGTTGGTAAAGTGCACACTTTGCCCGGATTCCGCAGTTGATTTGGTTTTGATGTAGAGTCGGTGGCCAATTCTCCTGTAGGATTAGGAGGTTTGGCATGCGCCCCCGTCAGGCTCTCGCGTCACCGCTCTATCCGAAGATTCGCTTCACGTTTACGGACCATCCGATCACGGTCTGGGCCGGAGGTTATTGCCCCCTTAGCATTGATCATCTTTCATAGTCTAAATCTGTTCTCTGCTGTAAAGCCTCGGACAGGGTAGCTGGAAGTACAAGTTGGAGCAGAGGGGACAGAGCCACAACACTTCTTAAGAGCCCGGATCTGCCTGAATACAGCAGTGACCTGCCCCACACGAACAACATGACTTACATTGCCACCAGGACCGTCCTGGGCCCCACCTGCGGCCAATAGCCCCACCTAGCATCCCGCCAATTCTCTCCTCCCGCACTCCAGGATTTGGAATCTTGCATACCTTTCAATCACTTATGATTTATGAAGAAGTCTTCATCATTTCCTAACGGTCTCTTCATATTCCGGAGTTATGATGTAGTTGTGGGTACGAGATGCAATGCTTAGACGTCATGGTGCAGACAGAAGCACAAGGAGGACGCGTTATGAGGAACATAACAAAAAGACAAATGCCGGAGAGAGCTATTGTGAGGACACTTGTAACTGCCATTGTCATGACAGGCTGGATGGTCTTTACAGGTTGCTCTTATCTTCAGCACCCTAGTCCTCCCCTCAAACAAGTCAGCGGTTGTATTGACAAAGGTCGGTCCGGCTATTGGTGCCCCAATTCCTCCTTAACAATGGCCGCTAATACTTCAGAGGAGCGGGCGGCGACAAAAAATGACCTACTTCAACTACAAGGGGAGAAGGAGCGAGTTGAGGCTGAAATAGCAGACCAGTTAAAGGATCCAGATCGACTGTCGAGAGAGTTGTCTACTTTAAAGCAGCAGATTATGGATCTGGAAGTTCAATTGGAGCAGATGGGGCAGATTAAGCATAACTAGCAATGGCTGCGAGCTACCTAAAAACACCAACGGTATTCTTTACGCACAATCTATCTGCGCTGACTTCCCAGAATTTAGGAGACACCTATAGGAGACACCCTATAGGTGTCTTTGAACATGAGAGGCCTTTGGGGAAGCAGTGCTGATCGGAGAGCTTCCGACAGAAGTACACCTTCATAAAAGTCCATCACTGAGAGTTGGATAACACTGTGATATGCCGGGTCTTCGACGTGACGCGCAGAAGATTCCTATGTCTAGTTGCGAAACTCGCTGTCTGATAATGTGTGAAGATCACAGACATCCTTTCAATTCTGCGAGCTGCTGATCGGTGGAAAATTCACGCACCTTGGCTCGTTCCTGCTTGAGCTGGTACTGACTCTCCACGTCCTCTTGACTGGGAGTCGCTTCGAGCAGTTCACAGCAGCGTTCCATGGGTGTCTTGCCGCCTAAGGCGCTGTGAGGGCGATGCCAGTTATAAAAGAACTGCCATTCCTCGAGCAGCTCTGGTAGCAATGGATCTTCCAGGTCTACCGTGGAGTAAAACTCCATCCAATCGGTTTGCTGGGCACGCTCAACCTTGCCGTTGCGGTGGGGAGCTCGGGGTCGATTGGGCCGGAACTTAATGCAGTACCGTTGCAGGGTCTCTTGAAACCCCATCCCGAAAAACTCTCCCCCACGATCTGTCTGAACTCGTTGGATCGGAAAGGGTAACTCCTCGATCA
The DNA here is from genome assembly GCA_964465695.1 of uncultured Nitrospira sp. GTDB lineage: Bacteria > Nitrospirota > Nitrospiria > Nitrospirales > Nitrospiraceae > Nitrospira_D. The sequence continues at coordinate 10,751 of CAYXKP010000137.1, read as the reverse complement.
TGCGCTGCTCCAGGAAGTGCACCGCGTTGGAGGCGGTACGCCGAGGGTACAAGCCCAGCACGCGCAGACGCGTGCAATCGTCAATCGCGGTGTACTGAAAGCGGCCGGTACTGATTTTCATCGTATCGATCTGCACGCGATCTCCGGGTAATGGACGGCTGTACCGTCGTGGACTCTCCGGTGGTCGCTTGCGAACCAACGGAGCTCGTGCATGGCTATGGAGGACTTTCCAGATCGTGGCGGTAGACAGACGAATCGCATGGTGCCGCAGCAATTCGGCTTGGATACGTTTGGGACCGAGCTTCCGCTCATCGCGCAACCCCAGAATGAGGTCTCGGTGGTTTTGATCGAGGACGCGTCGAGGTGAATGATGTGGCCTACGACTCAGGCTAACGAGTCCACCGTCCCCCTTCGCCAGGAATCGTTCCCACCACAGTCGTAAGGTGGGCCGACTGATCCCGCACCGTCGACAGACCAAGCCTGCATCCTTGGTTGCGGCATAGAGCTGAATCCAGATCCGTCGGCGTCGAAGCTCATCGTGATCACCACCCACGGAGCAGGACTATACCTCAATTCATTGAAAGGATGTGTGTGATCCCGACAGATAATGCATGGGAATACCATCGGTTCGATGCAGGAGAAGCTATAGCGTAGCATCGCGTCAGATTTCCTAGATTATGGGAAAGCACCGCAACTGTTTGGACTCGATCCTGCCAACGTGGCCTCTTGTCAGAGTTTGATGGTGCCATACTCTTCTCACATCTCCTGGTGAAGCTGTCCCTGCGGACCGAACAGCTGTTGATCCTCTATGGTGTGTGCACTCGGCGGCTGGTCCCGCCAGGCTAATAGCCGCTCGATTCATCGCCAGGACTCAACAGAGCCGCGTCGCGCGATGGGAGTATTCGCGAGTCTGGATAAATCGCGTATTTCACGTGGATTTCTCTCGAAAAGTACGCGGTGGCTTTCTTAAAATGCTCCGCTCTTCGATGACACGCGCTAACTCGCACCGGAGCCGAGCGAGTTCTGCGGCCGGCTCGGCTTGTCGCCCAGAACCTGAGAATGCGCCCCCATGCGTCACGACCATCTTCTGCCCTTCGTAGAGACGATTGCGGGGGGTTGCCAAATTCATGGGCAAGCTCGGCCGTCGAGCAATGCCCGGCATGCAGAGTTGCACGGCGTGTTTCACGAGAGCTTCATCGTGCCCCTTTGAGGTGTCCGTCAAACCCTGGCCAGCTCATCCTTTCGGGCGCACCGTAAGCCGGATATTTGATGTGCTACACAAAGCGGACAGATGATGTTAGCTCCAACACACAATTGGAGCTTGACTTTGGCCTGGCTTGGCAATAAGATGCCGCCAAAATCGTTCCAAAAGGAAAACTAGGGTTCCGGCTTCCTTCAGCAGGGAGCGTCTGGTCCAAGAGTTTTCGGCCTCGCATAACGAGGCTCCACGGAGGGATAAAAACCCGGGAGATCATGTACTGAGGTACATGGCCTTTTGGGAATTTAGCCTTTCCACCAGGAGGCTTCGTTATGCAACTCTACTCCAATTCCATAGCTCTTCTCCTGCCAGGTCAGTCTGACTTGCTACCCCGTCAAAGAGGTCTGTCATGGACGTGACCGAACGTCCGGATACGGATTTCCCTGCTTCCGATACAAGTCCTTCTGAGACCCTTAATCGCAGCCTAAGCCTCTGGAACAGCTTTACACTTGGCTTCGCCATGGTGTCGCCCGTGGTGGGGCTTTACGCCATCATTGGTGTGCAGACGGCGGTGACGGGAGGTGGCTGGTTTACTGCGCTAGTCATCTGTCTTGTGATGCAGCTGTTGGTGGCCACCGTCTATGCCGAACTATCTTCTCAGTTTCCGATTGCCGGTGGGGCATACAAGTGGGCACGACAACTCGGCGGGAACGTCACCGGACAATACGCCGGAGCCATTTATGTCAGCTCTACGGTCGCCATGCTTACCACGACCGCCTACACCGGCGGCATCTGGCTCGCCATTTTTTTCGGGGCGCCGGGGGGGAGCGGTATCATGATGGTGCTGTGGGGCGCCGCGTTTTTAGCGATCTGTATGGTGCTCAACCTCGCGCACGTCAAGGTGTTCAATCTGGTCATTGCACTGGGGGTGTACGCTGAGGTGATTGGCTCGTTCGGCGTGGCGCTGCTACTGTTTTTCTTTTTTCGGCAACATTCCTTTTCCGAATTGTTCCAGCATCTGGGCACGGGGAGCGCACCCAGCCAAACGGCGGCGTTTCTGGCCGCGCTCGCCATTGCGGGTTGGGCCTTCATCGGGTTTGATGCCTGTTCCACCATCGCCGAAGAAACCCATGAGCCCAAGCGGGCGGTGCCGCGCGCGATCATTCTTTCCATACTATCAGTGGGAACAGTGGTGCTGTTCAATTCTGCCGCCCTGACGTTGAGCTTCAACCGCGATACCCTGGTGACCACCAGCGCGACGTCCGATCCGATCACTCCGCTGATTAGCAGCAGCTTCGGATCCTGGGCTGAGAAACCATTTCTGGCGATCGTCATGGTGGCGTTCCTTGCGTGCGGGTCCGTCGTGGTGAACTACACGTCACGCATTGTGTATTCCATGGCTCGAGAGGGTAATATGCCGGCTATGCTCAGTCGTGTAACGGCCTCCAAGACTCCGCGCAATGCCGTCGTTTGCGTGGTGCTGCTGGCAGGGCTCGGGCTATTGTTCGGAGTGAATGATCAAGCTGTGGCAACGATCATTGCCTTCGGGACAGGGGGATTGTATGCCATGTTCACCATGACCACCGGGGTTGGGTTGTATACTCGCCTAACGGGCCGCTGGAATCCGGCCCTGGGCGAACTGAAGCTGGGCATCTGGGGATTAGTGATCAATGCAACGGCCTTCCTCTGGTCCCTGTTTGAATTCGTCAACATCGCTTGGCCACGTCCCTATGCAGTGGCGCCTGATGCTCCCTGGTGGCAACTCTGGGCAGTCCCGCTCGTGCTAGGCGGCATTCTTGCTTTGACGACGCTGCAAGTCCTCGTTGGGAGGAACGAGGCATCGGTCCATCCGGGAAAGGTTGAACCAGCTCAAGAATGAAAAACAAGTCGTTCGTCTAGTCTCGGTCGTAACAATGGTTTCAAAGTAGCATCATACACTTTCAATTTCTCAGAAAGGAGTAAGCGAATGAGTAAGAAAAAATACCAGGGTAAGGTTCCACTGCATGACAAATACGGTCCGGAGGCGAAGTACGCGGTCGAAGCCGAGGCATTACTGCCGACCACGAAGTTTGAAGAAGAAATCGCCCACGGCCTTGAAGTGGGCCTTCCTGGGGCCGATTCGATTGTCGATCGTCGGATTCCCACATTTAGCCGAGGAGAATTGCCGCACTTTGCCGGCATCAACACCTTTATCAAGGCGCCATATGTCGAAGATGTGCGCAAATGCGGCCAATATGATGTCGCCATTCTCGGCGCGCCGTTCGATGGCGGGACCACCTATCGTGCTGGCACTAGGTTCGGGCCCCAAGGCATCCGTAAGATCTCCGCGCTGTACGGGACCTACAGCTTCGAGCTCGGCGTGGATTTGCGGGAATCCATTTCAATTTGCGATGTCGGCGACGTGTTTACGATTCCCGGCAACATCGAAAAGACGTTCGATCAAGTCAGTAAAGGCGTGGGGCATGTCTACGCCAGCGGCGCGTTTCCCGTGGTACTCGGCGGAGACCATTCTCTGGGCTTTGCCACCGTGCGGGGCGTCGCACAGAATATGAACGGCAAGAAGCTCGGCATCCTCCACTTCGACCGGCATGTGGACACGCAGGAGACCGATCTCGATGAACGCATGCATACCACGCCCTGGTTTCACGCGACGAATATTCCCAATGTGCCGGCCAAGAATCTTGTTCAGATCGGTATCGGCGGTTGGCAAGCCCCAAGACCCGGTGTGAAGGTCGGCCGTGAACGTCAAACCACTATTATGACCGTGACCGATTGCGTTGAAATGGGTATCGAGAATGCCGCGAAGCAGGCGCTCGAAGTGGCGTTCGACGGGGTGGATGCGGTGTGGTTGAGCTTCGACGTGGATTGCTTGGACGCCGCCTTCGTGCCGGGCACCGGCTGGCCGGAGCCGGGCGGCTTTCTGCCGCGTGAAGTGCTGAAGTTTCTCCAGATTATCGCCGACACAAAACCGCTGGCGGGGATGGAAATCGTCGAGTGTTCCCCGCCCTATGACGCAGCAGAGATTACATCCCTTATGGCCACACGTGTCATTTGCGACGTCTTGGCCTGTCAGGTGAGGTCTGGAAACCTGCTCAACCGAAAGAAACGCTGAGAGGCAGTGATCTAGGACGAAGCAGCTCATCAGGGGCTTTCGTGTATTCAAGCCCCTTCAGCTGCTTCTCAGGAACAGCGTTGTTCTGTTCGGTTGGAGAATGAATCACCGTGAGAACTTAAAGACTTTCGGTACCTTTTCACTTCTCTAAAACAAGAGGAGGCTCACGAAGAGTCAAAAGCGATAATCAGAAGGCGGGTGAGACAGCCGAGGGCGTCATCCGGCCGATCTCGCCGCCATTTATTGGAGAGAGTTTCCATGGACATCCTCATTCGGAGAATCATACTGGCCACCGATTTCTCGGAGGCTTCGCAGGGTGCCATCCGCTACGCCAAATGGATATCGGGCGCGCTCGGCGCGGAACTCAGTGTTCTGCACGTGTTCGAGCCCAGCGGCTGGATGGTGCCGTCGCCTTATTACTACACGCCGGGATTCGAGGAATGGGTGAACGCGAGCATCGAAAAGACCCGGCAGAAGGGAAGGGATGCGCTGGAGACGCTCGCGCGGTCGCTGGGCGAAGGCACGTCGACCCTGTTCGTCGAGGGCAGCCCCGGCAAGGAAATCGTACGGATTGCCGCGGAGCAGGATACCGATCTTCTCGTGGTGGGTACGCATGGGTACAGCGGCTGGGACTATCTCACCCTGGGAAGCATTGCGCAGTTCGTGGTGCGGCACGCGCCCTGCGCCGTGCTGACCGTCAAGCCCGACAGCCGGGGCGAGCGAGACGGCGACGATGTATCCACCCGGTCGGCATGAAGGCGCCTTCGAGACGATACGCATCGGGACCGGCCTCGCCGTGGAGTCCATGAATGCTTCATGGCTTGCGTGTTAAACTCCTCATGGAAGCATCATGTCGGGCGAGTCCGGGTTTTCCGGGCCGGGCATTTCCGGGCGGTTGCCCGATTTGATTTACCGGACGGGCGAAGCCGCCGGGAATCAGGGGAGACGCATGTTCGAGAAGGTACTGATAGCCAACTGCGGTGCCATCGCCTGCCGCATCATCCGCACGCTGCGCCGCATGGGAGTCGGAAGCTTGGCGGTCCATGCGACGGCGGACATGCTGTCGCTCCATGTGCTGGAGGTCGACGAAGTCCACAGTACGTGTCGGATTTAACCGGACTCTCCGTCGACGTCTTATTTGAAAAGGTGCTACCGAATGACCTGGGGGTCTTTACCTTCTACGGGGAGTTCAAACGGATCTTTGCGAATTACGGGACGCAGGCCTTCGAGGCTGGCAATGGCGCCTTGGGAAACTGCTTTTGCATCTTCAACGGCCACTCCTGGTCGGTGCTTGGTTCGTACCTAATTCTGAAGGAGATCGGGATCGGGCGGTTTCAACCCTATGTGCGCTTCACCAGCGTCGGTCCACGCTACGCCAATCTCCGGCAGGAATGGGAAGCCGGGGTGAACTATATCATCGCCGGCCACGATGCCCGGGTCTCGGCCTTCTATCGGTATGGGGATTTCAACGGAAGCGACGGCGGGTTCTCATTCATCGCGCCGACCGGGAAACGGGCGGAATGGTAATGCTCCATATTGGCGAAACCACCAACAAGAAAGACATGCTGATGAGGCCGGGTTTAGGGAACAACGTCCCCGCTAGATACGTCCAGGAGAATAATTACGCCGTTTCATTCCTGACGGACCAGACGATGGGTGATGAAGTGACGGGTAGGAATCGGAAGAGTAGGACACGAGAATATTCCCGCTGTTTCTAGAGCCCGCGGACGTATAGAGCGAGCAATCAGTTCGGCGACCTACTACAAGTGGAAAGCCAAGTACGGCGGCGTGGAGGCCTCCGAGGTGAAGTGAGTGAAGGAACACAAGCACAAGCGGCTGTATGCGGATCTTTCCTTGGGAAATGGCACTCTGAGGGTTTCGCTGACAACCGGTGGCAGCGGTCTGGCCCATACTATTCTACAGAGTTTGTAAGTTATGTCGGCTAGGAGTGTTTCATAAAATAGGTTTTAGCCAAAACTTCCTTGATGGCTGAACTGACAGCATTACGCCCATCTTCTATATTCTCTCGCATGGCCTTGCACGCGCCTGCCATATCCTTGTCTTCGATACGAGCCAAGATGTCTAGATGATGACGACATGTAATGTGAGTCCGTTCTGGTCTGCCGAAGTCACTCATGCGAAAAACCAACAGCCGTTCGTTGATGAGGCGAAGCTGATCCAAAAGCGTGCTGTTACCAAGCGCTTGAGCGAGTGTTTCGTGAAACTTGGTGTCTAACTCAGCAAGTTCCTCAATTTGTGGAGTAGGGCCATTCAACAAGTTCGTCCAGGTTTGCTTCAGGTCCTCTATTTCCTTGATCGGTTCGGCACGCTGGGCTAACTGTTCCACTACAAATAGTTCCAACGCCATACGAACGTCATACGCTTCCAAGATTTCTTTAGGGCTTAGTTGTTTGACCACATAACCGTGGCGGGGCAAGTGTTTTAAAAAACCGTGCGTCGCCAGCTCACGCAAGGCCTCGCGCACCGGGCTACGACTGACGCCGAATTCCTTGCAGAGATCCTCTTCGGTCAGTCGGTATTCAAGCGGGTATTCCCACCCGATAATCCGGCTTTTTAGTGTCGAAATAATAGAAGTACTGCGACTTGAATGTTTTCTTTCTTTCATTGGACTAAAACATCAACCGTGCCCGGGCGGATACTATAGCTCCTACGCACTTCCGCTCTGAAAGCCGTAACGAACGGACATGACTACATCAACGGAGCGGATTCGCGAGCCGTTTCAAAGTCTCCTCAACACAACTCCCACGCGTGATTACAGTAGCAACCCCGTGCCGTTCCTACAAGCCCATTTATTGCGCTCTTCCGTTCGTATCCCTAAATCAAACGGCAAAAGAGTATCAACCTTTTCAACATAAAACAATCAACCTGTGATCTGATAGCGGAACATCGCCGCATAGCTGATGTCCATTCAAGGCATACCACGCGTGCATAGGGCAGGCAGGGACGATTTGGAAGGGGCGTCAGGCCGAGCATTGATTCGTAAAAGTTGTGGCGGTTGGCAGGTCGGATACCTGAAGCTCGGCTTGCATCAAGCCGTGCGGACAGATTCGGTGTCACGGGGTTTGGGATTTCTCGAGTGTGGGAGGCTTTTCAAGGTGCCCGGAAAACAAGCTGCCAGTAATGATCATTGCCGCACCCATCCATTCTTGTAAGTTAAGGGTTTCGTTCGCCCACCACCACGACGAGAGCGCTGCCACCACTAGCTCGAACAGGAAGATGATGATAGCCTGGTTGGCCAGAGTATGCGACAAACCATATTGCACCGCCAGAGTCATCGCGCCGGTACATAGGCCCACGCCAAGCAGAATCAGTACGGTGTGCGTGTTGGCCATGGCGAGAAATGCGAACGGCTGTGCGACAAACTTGGTCGCAATCCCGGCCACTATGCATACCCCGGCCCACACCGCGAGCGCTTTGGCCCAGTGGTCAGCCTTATCGATCCTCCGGGTGATCACGTTGGCCAGCGCAAAACTGACACCTGCGGAGAGCGCGATCCATTCCGCACGATTCATCGGCAGCGGCAGGCCACCGTCCGCAGGCCACAACATGACAAGCGCGCCGACGAATGAAAACAGCATAATGGCCCAGCCCCAACGCGTGAGCATTTCGCCCAGCAGCGCACGGGCGAAAAACACGGTCCATACTGGCGCGAGGTAAAACAACAACACCACACGCATGACCTCGCCTTCGATCACCGCCAGCACAAAGGCCATATTGGCCCATCCCCCCGCTAGTGCCAGAACTGCGAGCCAGAGAAGATGAGCCCGGGCTGTTAGCAGATGGCGCCAGGTAAAGGTCAGGCTCAGCGCCAGAGGTATCAGGTACGTGAGGAAAGAGGTGGCCACCCCACCAGCCCCAGCATCCTGCAACAGCCGATAGGGATACCAGATTAACCCCCACATGGCGGCTCCGAACAGTAGGCTAGGAATAGCCCAGAAGCGAATATGACTGACTTGCGACATCATCAGTGTCCGGTTACAACGAGCCCCAAGATCTGGGAGCCTGAACATCTGCAAGATGCTGTGCGCCTCGCTGAGGGATGTTCTCCCTTAGACACCTTCACCCGAATCATCGATAGATGTGGGGTGAGCGCTATGCGAAGCTGCATGCTTGTACCGAGCCATACCGGGCAAAGGCCTTTGCGAAACTGAACCGACCACGAGAGTATGCGCGAGATGGACCTAAGTCCAGGCTGACAGGCTCCTGGTGTTCCACCGATACTTCGTCGCATAACCTTCGGCAACAATTCTCGAGCACGCAGAACTCAGAATGCTTTTTTGCGCTGCATCTCCGTTTGCAACCGTTAATTGGATAGCGAGATATTCCCCGCAAGCTGAATCAGTGCCAGGAGAATCTATGTGAAGCGAGAAGGGCGACAAAAAGCGGACGCCCGCACTCTATGCTTTCGCCTTTTCCAGATGAGTAGGAGTTTTGTGAACCCATCTTCACTTCTTAGAACTGATACTGTAGGCCTACCCTGAATGCACTAAACTTATCACCTAGCACAACACCCGGGGCATAATTCTGCATGTTCACGGTTTGGAGGTCGCCATACTGCCAGTACGCCGAAATACGCGCATTAAAACCATTGATGACGTAGTTCACCCCAGCTTCAACTTCACTGCGATTGGTGCTGCGATCAGGGTGAGTAAACGTATATCTCCCATAGGGCTGGAACCTCCCGATCCACACCTCCTGCGGGAACAAATACATTGCGTATGTGGTAAAGGACTGCCCGCGAAACATACAGAAGCAGTCGCCTGTAGGAGCCGCAAACGCAGCGTCGTTGTAATCTGCCCAGTACCGTTTCCACTCAGCGGTGTACGTGAACACGCCCTTGTCCATGTTGTTGCCGAATGGTTTTTCAAACAGGAGATCGACGGCAAAAGAGGCGAAGTCGGAGCGATGATCAAATGAACCGGCTCCAGATTCCTGATATGATCCACCGACTGCTATCGCGAGAATATCACCGGCTGTACCGAAGTAGGTACCCGAGGTGTAATAACCAGGATTGATTTCTGGGTTTAAGAAGTTGTAGGTCAGACGTCCGGCATAGAGCAGGTTGCTTGATTGGTTAGGGCCAAAGGCTGCCGAAGACCGCAGTCCACTGAACACTGCCACGGAGTATTGCAGATGTCCAACTGCTGTATCGATTCGACCCCAGAACGTCGCGCCGTTGTCACGGTTAAAGAGACCAGCACCACCTGGGCCGAAGTTCGGGCTGAATTCTGCGGGAGGCCACGCCATCTTAAAGGTGTCGAACACCCCGTTAAAGAAAGGGCCAGTCAGTTCGCTACGCTCTCCTGTCACTAACATGCGCCCAACCCAGAGGTTTAAGTACTGATTCAGCTCGAATTTTCCGATCGCATCGATTAAGCCGATCGAAGAATTTCCCCCGAAGAAACTTCCGCCGCCACCGACAGAACAATTAAAGCATTCGGTGTTGAGCTCGAATCCGAGAGATCTAGTGAACCTCCCGTTTATATAAATAAGGGCGTTGGTAATACTGAAATCTCTGCTATAAGACTGACCGTCCGCTGCCTGATTTTCCGCAGCCGTGAATTGGGCTTTAATACCCATTCCCACGCTAATCCACTTATCATCGTCGGCCTTGATCACGCCGCCAGCGCTCATTTGAGCGTAACATTCATATGAACTAGACAGGGTGTAAGCCAGCTCTACTACAAGCGCAATGGAGACCTTAACAAGCAAAAGAAGCACTTTCTTGCTTTTGTTCCCACCTATTTTCATGGTGCCAGCCTTCCTTGCCCATTGATTATTTCGACCTCTTCGCCTTGGGCTCTTCCCTTGACGATGTGGTGGCTAGCACACCATTATGAGCCTCTCCAACCACCTTCGATCGATTCAACAACCACTGTTGCCCTCATTTCTCAGCAGCTATTTGCCAGGACTGCTACCCGGTTATTGAGGCCATTCGATTCATGTGCACCATCACATTAAGCCCGGAGTTCAAGGGCCTTGGAAATTTCCTGCGGATTGCTATGGTGAGATTGATGACACTTGAATTTAAATACCCTCAAACCCACGGGCCATATGTTGTAATCCGTTTCAAAATTAGACCCGATTCCGCCGGACTTCCGAACACTGAATATTGGATCAACAGAAGACTTACGAAACGGTTCGAATTACGTGACAGGTGTTTACATATACAAATATGTATTTATTATAAGATACGTCGCTGTATACTGTATAACATCCGTAATGTCAATTACTTTTTGGACTGATATAGCAGAGCGTTATGTGGCAGATTTCGGATGAGGAGCTCTTAATATAATTCTATTTTAATATTATACTTCAATAACTTACGTACAAAACGCAATTGGAGCTTGACTTTGGCATGGCTCGGCAATAAGATGCCGCCAAAATCGTTCCAAAAGGAAAACTAGGGTTCCGGCTTCC
>CAYXKP010000136.1:0-12774 GCA_964465695.1 uncultured Nitrospira sp. | reverse complement strand
TGCCGCTGAAAAGACTTCAATAACTCAAGGCTCGAACGGACCCACTCGAAGTTCAGGTCCGATGAAATCAGCTTGCCGGGGACGACGTACCAAGCGAGATGGAGCAGATGCGTGGGCCTGATTTCCTCCAAGAGGCGCGCGGTGGACGCGTCGTCAAAGAGGTCGGACCGGTGCCACATGACTGATGCATCGGCAACAGGGGCTGCCTTCGAAGACACGGCATGTACTTCATACCCTCGTTGAAGCAGCGGACGCAGGGAGTGCGAACCGATGAATCCGGTCGCTCCCGTCACCAACACTCGTTTCTCTCCCGCCGATGCACTCATATCCCTTACTTATCCTTTCCATAATCCGGCCAGCGCTGATCTCCGCCCGAAATCATGCTCACCGGCAAAGGCCAATCAATGCCGAAGGCCACATCATTGAATCGCACACCTGTGGCTGATTCCTTTGCGTAGAATTGCGATGTTTGATAGACCAGGTCGGTCTCGTCCTCCAACGTTTGATAGCCGTGGGCGAAACCTTCCGGCACGTAGAGCATGCGGCCATTGTCCGCGTTCAGCTCCGCGCCGAACCACTGTCCCTTGGTAGGAGACCCCTCGCGCAAATCAATGATGACGTCGTACAAGGCTCCCCTGGAGCAGTGGACGATCTTTACTTCCGCGTGCGGAGCAATCTGGAAGTGCATGCCTCGCACTGTTCCTTTCTTGGCGTTATGGCCGATATTCACCTGCATCACGGCCGGATTGAGCCCATGCGCCGCGAATTCTCTGGCGCACCAGCGCCGGGAAAAAAACCCCCGCTCGTCGGACATTCTTTCGAGATCAACCAGATAGGCGCCCTTGAGCTTGGTTTCGGTAAAGATCATGTTGTCTCCAACCCAATACCTTCGTATCTCGCGATCGATGCCTTATCCAGCAGACGACGGCCATCCACGAACAACGGTTGCGGAGTGAGCTGCTTCAGCAGATCGGGGACTTTGAGGAATTCGCTCCATCGGGTCACCAGCACGACGGCGTCGGCCTGCGCCAACCCTTCGGCCAGACTCTCGCTCAACTCCAGCTCGTGAGGAGCAAACAGCCTGCGAGCCTCATCTGCGGCGACCGGATCATAGCCTTTCACCTTCGCTCCTTCCCGCAATAAGGCTTGGATAATGGGAATCGCAGGAGACTCCCGCATATCGTTCGTATCCGGCCGGAATGCCAAACCAAGCACGGTGACGCGGATCCCTTGCAAGGACAGGAACCGCCCCTTGAGAATCTTAATGATTTGTTGAGGCTGCCGCTCATTGATCGAAAGCACGGCATTCAGCAGATCCATCGGCACATGATGCTTCTCTCCATGGGCCGCAAGAGCTTTGACATCCTTAGGAAAACAACTTCCCCCAAACCCGCAGCCAGCCGATAAAAATGAGACGACCGGCGGTTGGACACGGCCACCTCCCGGCAAGGGAACGCTCAGATAGCGACTGATGTGGACGCCATGCATGACATCCACCACGTCAATATTCTTGAGCGCGGCACACAGATTGGCGATTTCATTGGAGAATGAAATACACGTCGCCAACAAGCTGTTGGCCGCGTATTTGATCATTTCAGCCGTCTTGTTATTGGTCCGCACCACCTCGACGCCCGGAAAACCTCGGTACAGTTCCGCTTGCAGCTCGATCGTCGGCCGATCGATGCCCCCCAAGACGATTCGATCCGGATACATGAATTCATTGACCGCTTCGCCTTCCGTGAGGAACTCCGGATTCATGCCCACCCCAAAATCCACGCCCGCCTTCTTCCCGGAAGATTCCTCCAGAATCGGCAACACCACTTCATCCGTCGTTCCTGGAACCACCGTACTCTTCACAATCACAACGTGATAGTTCGGCTTGACTTTCAAGGCTTGGCCGAGTTGCCTTGCCACATTTTTAATATAGGTCAAATCGATCTCATGCCCATCGAACGGTGTTCCTACCGCAATCATCGACAGATCGGTCTGCTGAACCGCATCGGCGAGATCAGTTGTGGCCCGTAACCTGTCACCCGCATGCCTTTTCAGCAAATCATCCAAACCGCGCTCATAGATTGGAGCCGTCCCCTTATTGATCAAATCCACCTTGGATTGATCGATATCGACACACGTAACCTCGTGCCCTTTTTCCGCAAAACAGGCGCCAGTCACGATTCCCACATAGCCCGTCCCGATAATTGAAATCTTCATGTGGCTTTCCCCCGCCGTTCAGCTATGCATCTTCCGCATCACGATTGTCCTGATACCAGACGAGTGATCTCTTCAGTCCTTCGTCAAGTGCGACGCTTGGGTTGTACCCCAGATGTGCACGCGCTTTCGTAATGAGCGGGCACCGCCGATTGGGATTGTCGACGAGATAGCTCGCATCCTCGCTCGCCCTGCGTACGACTTTCCCTTTGTACCCAAAGAGGTCTCTGGCAAACACCGTCAACTTTTCCGCCAGCTCAGCCATTGATATTTCCGGCGTTTCCACACCGATATTGTAGGCTTCGCCTTGATGCCCCTTCACAAGGATTTTGTAGTACCCGGTTACGGCATCCGAGGAATAACAAAACGTCCGCTTTGGCGACCCGTCTGAGAGCATCACAATGTCCCGATCAGCCATGATGTCCCGCGCAAAGTCTGGGATGACTCGGCGGTCGCTGATCTTCAACCCTGGACCGTAGTTGTTGAATGGTCGCGCCACTTTCACAGGAATGTCGAACTGATGGGCAAAGTTGGCGCACAGCGTTTCGCCATACCGCTTGGCCTCGTCGTAGCATGCGCGTGGGCCCGTACAGGACACAAACCCGCGATAGGTCTCCGGAGTCGGAATATTGCCGGGGGTCGGATCTCCATAAATCTCACTGCTTGAAAAGAAGAGGAACCCTTCTACCGGCTTGTTCTTCCGCTTCTGATCTCTTGCATACTCGAGCAACATTCGAAGTCCATTCACATTCGCATCCATCGTCCCGATAGGATCTCGTTTGTAATATGTCGGAGATGCGATCGAAGCCGCATGGATCACAAACTGAACATCGCCCATGTCGCCTGGAAGCGCGTTCCGAATATCATGCCGCACCAGCGTTAGATTGCGATCGCCCTCCAGTCGTGAGAGCCAGCCCGGCATACCACGAACAAAGCTGTCGTAAACCACGACCTGTATTGGAGATTTTCCACCATTTATACAGGCATTCCAGTGCAGCGCCGCCTGGACGAAGTAATGTCCCAGGAAGCCGGCCCCCCCTGTGATGAGCACACGCTTCCCCGAGAGAATCTCGAATTCTTCTTTGAGATCCGCACACATTCGATCAAGGTCTCCCCTGACGACGTCATTGGCATTCATCGTGATCGTCCTCTTCGATTTGAAGGAGGTCAGACTGTCTTATGCACCGGGTTCAGTGAGGAGATGCCACAAGAGCCTTCAGAACTTCTGTCACCACACGATCCTGCTGGTCCGATGTGAGTCCGGGGAACATCGGAAGCGATAGAATATGCGCCGCCGCTTTTTCGGCGATCGGAAAGTCCCCGACCCGGAAACCGAGCGCTTCGTAGGCCTTCGTCAGGTGCAGCGCCACGGGATAGTGAATTCCCGTCCCAATGCCGGCGTCGCTCAGCTTTTGTTGAAGCTGAGCACGGTCCTCGATCTGCACGACATAGAGGTGATAAACCGATCGCGCCCAGCTTGGTTGATGCGGCAACGTCACGATGCCTTCTGCTTCGGCGAACAATTTACCGTACCGCTCCGCCGCTTGTCGGCGCTGCTCATTCCATTTCGGTAAGTGGTGTAGCTTTACGCGTAAGAAGCCGGCCTGGATGGCATCAAGGCGGCCGTTGTAGCCCTCGATATCGTGGAAGTACTTCTTTGATTGCCCATGGTCGCGCAAGAGTCGGCACGTATGGGCCAGTTTTTCGTCATTAGTGGTAATCGCTCCGGCTTCCCCGCACGCGCCGAGATTCTTGCCGGGATAAAAGCTGAATGCCGCCGCGTGCCCCATCGACCCGGCTTTGCGCCACCGATTGTCTTTCTGTGAAAAATACTCCGCCCCTTGTGCCTGGCAAGAATCCTCAACCACCTTGAAATTGTATTGAGCAGCCAGATCAAGGATGGCGTCCATATCGACTATCTGGCCGTAGAGATGCACAGGTACCACCGCCGTGATGGGAGAACCGGTTTCATTATGGAAGGCCCGCTTCTGCTCCTCATCCCATCGACATTGTGTTTCCAAATATTGGCTCAATTTGGCGGGATCCATCGTATAGGTTCGCTCGTCGACATCGACAAAGTCCGGGCGCGCGCCCGCCTGGGAAATGGCTTCGGTCGTGGCAATAAACGTATTGGGAACCGTGAGGACGATGTCGCCATACTTTACGCCGGCGGCAATCAAGGCAAACCGAAGGGCATCTGTGCCGTTGCCGACTCCAATGCAGAAGCGAGCCTCGCAGAACCGTGCAAAGTCTTCTTCGAACCCTTGCACCATGGGGCCGCCGATGAAGCCCCCGCTCTTTAGAGCGGTTTTCAGCACTTCGACCAATTCGTTTTCCAGCTCACGATGAACGGTGATCAGATCCAGAAACGGGATATTCTCGTTAGTCATTGCTCCCCCCTGTATCGATAAATCTCACCACCCTACCTGGATTGCCTGCGACAACGGCACGCGCCGGTACATTCTTCGTCACAACCGCACCGGCTCCGATCAGCGCCTGTTCCCCGATCACCACATTGGCGAGAATCGTTACGCCGGACCCGATCGATGCGCCACGCTTCACCAATGTCGTTTCGACTTTCCAATCGGCCTCAGTTTGTAGAGAGCCCGCTGAGGTGGTCGCGCGTGGAAATGTGTCGTTCACGAACGTGACGTTGTGTCCGATAAAGACCTCGTCTTCGATCGTCACGCCCTCGCAGATGAACGTATGGCTCGAGATCTTGCATCGTTTCCCGACCTTGGCATTCTTCTGAATCTCAACAAACGCCCCGATTTTGGTGTCGTCGCCAACTTCGCACCCATAGAGGTTGACGAACTTGGAAAATTTTACATTGCTCCCAACTTTGACATCGGAGGCGATGCAGAGGTACCCGTCGATCGATGCCGCACTCTTCTCCGGCTCCACGACTCGGAGCGGCAGGTGGATAGCCAATTTACTGTCATGTTGAGTGCTTTGGTCAAAATGCCCTGGTTCTTGACGCATCGTGTGTTCCATCGAATTCTCCAGGTGATGAGTCAGCCGCCTACGTATTGCAGGGGAGCAGCTGATGTTGAAATAAAAAGGGGAAATAATGCAGGTGGCAATAAAGGACGTTGAGCCGTGAAGACAATCCTATGCCCTACCGTCTCACGCTTTCTATTGAACGGTCCCGACCGTAAGGCGCAGTATAGCCGTATAAATGGTTAGGCATGCTCTGCACATCGAGGCCGTTGAGAATCACTTGCCGTGGCCCCGTCAGACCAAGTATCGTGAAGGCCTTTTGCACCAAATGTTTAGGTGAATAGCCAGCACGGATTACCCACACAAGCTCATCAGCCAGACTAGCCAAAATGCCCATACTCGCGCTGGACAAGACAGGCGGCGTATTGATGAGGAGATACTGAAATTGAGCACGGAGTTCCGGCAAAGTTGCTTTCAGCTGCTGAATCATCCCAAGTTCATTAAACTCGCCGCCCGCTCCGCCAGCCGCCAAGATAAAGCATGAGCATTCGTCGATCACTGACAGACAGTCCTCCAGTGGAGTCTGACCATTCAAGAACTCGATCAATCCTGTCCGGGTGGCTACCCTGGCGTAGTAATGGAGGGCCGGACGTTGAAAGTCACAATCGATGAGGAGGGTCTTTTTCTTGAAGTCTCGCGCAATGGTGTAACCCAAATTTACCACCGTGGTTGTTTTTCCTTCACCCATCAATGCGCTGGTTATTTCAACAATAGTGGAATGACGCCCCTCGGTGGAAAGGACTAGTTTTGTGGCGGCCATCCGATATTGTTCGGCGGCAATCGAACGCGGCTGCCACTTGGCGACCAGATTCAGCTTTGCTGCATTTACCTCGTTCCTATTTGCGGCTGAAGCCCAAGACATTTCCTTCCCCACTATTTTCACTGCCGGCACACCAGAGCTACCGTCGCTGGATGCCCTATGGCTGTTTTTTGACATTACACTGATCTGAGAGTTCAGGGTGAAGAAATGAGGTACCGTCGCCAACACTCGGATACCGGGCAGTACCTCCACCTCTTCTCGACGTCTAAAGGTGGGGTTCAGCCGCTCCAGGCCGACCGCAAGGCTGATACCGAGTCCGCATCCTCCAACCAGGCCGAACAGCATAATCACTAATTGATTTGGTTTCTCCGGCTTCTGCGGTAGATTCGCGGCGTCCAGCACGCGGAACTGTTCCCCTTGCTGACGTTTTTCAAGATTTTCCGCCACGTGAGCATTCAATCGTTTGTCCAGTAAAGCTTGGTAGTTCTTTTTCCTATTTTCGTAGTCGCGCACCAGAATCATCAGTTCTTGCTCGCGTGACGGTATCCGCTCCACACGCCGTTCCGTATCCTTGATTTGTTCCACAAGCCTGGCTCGACGATCTCTGATCGCCGACAAGTCCGTGCGTAAATCGTTTCGCTGTTTCAACATCTCTCTCAAATATGGATCGTAGGTTTTGGGGCTTTCGACATCTTTGTCCGTCACCTGCGCGCTGTATTTCTCCGCCAACTGAGCCTTGACGGCCTCAATCTCCCCCTTCGTGTCGGCAATGTCGGGATAGGTCTCTTTCCACTCGGCCCTGAGCGAGGTCAGCCGCCGCTCCAATTCCAGCAACCGAACCGCCAGCGGATCCATCACGGTATTCACGGACCTGGAATTGTCGGCGCTTGCACCCGTGCCCCCACTGACCTCGTACTCCTTGATCGACTTATCGACCGTGCTCAGCCGATCGGTTTGACTATGCAGCAGGTCTTCCGTCGAAGTTAGTTCCATTTGCAGTCGGTCCAATGCCCTGAGATTCGCTTCTAGCTGTTCCGGCAACTGGCCCATGTGTTTTCTCTTATAGTGGCTGATGGCTTCTTCTTGTGTCTCTAGTGCCTTCTTCGCCTCTGCTAATTCTTGCTCGAGAAATACGGACACGCCGGTCACAAGCTGTTGCCGCGTTTTGACATTTTCCTCAATGAACAACGATGCAAGCTTCGCCGTCACTTTCATAGCCGTCGTTGGATCTTCATGGGCAAATGAAAGAGTAACTGATTCTACGCTCTTCCCCCATGCGCCGGGGGTGCCTACGGTCTCTACTTTTATCATCTTGCGGAATGTCTCAATGGCCGACTCGAGACCTTCGCGCTTGACCTGTCTGTCATAGAGATCGTACTCGTTCAAAATCTGGCTCAAAATCGTCCGGCTCATCACCTGTTGCTGAATCAGTGTAAGTCGCTCTTCGACGCTGGCCCCTCCGATACCTTTGACGTATTCATCGGGAATCTTCTGATTTTCAATTAAGATCAGGGTGCTGGAGCGATAGCTTTTCGGAAGGACCACGCACAGCGTTGCCGCGACGGCGATCCCAGCAAGAGCAGAGGCGAGCACGAGCCATTTCCTTCTGAGGATGTGACCCCAATACTCCCTCATCTGCACCGGCAACGGCTCTGCCGATGAATCGAGGACAGTGGGTATTTCGGTTTCATTCACGGTCATTTCCACTCCGCCACCAAACTGAGTTGGACCTGATTCCGGTCAAATGGGAACGCCTGAGAGACGAAGGTTTGCTCGAATTGGCTGCGAATGTAGGACAGCGTGGCCGTTAAAGTCTTACTAATCACGTAATTGAGGCTGGGCGTGACTGAGTACGACTCAAAATGTAGGAGAGAGCTATCCGGTACGGACTCGTTGACAGCATAACTTCCGGCAACCGAGAGCGACAAAGAATCCGTTATCTGTCGCCTCGCTGTTCCGCTCACGACTTGGCTCAACAGTGGGATCGAGACAAACAAAAAACTCGGCGTGATAGATCGCGAATACGATAGCGTGACAGTCGTATACTGCCCTTTCCACTCCAGTGAGGCGGCACCCAGCGACTCTACGTTGCCGCTTGGGCTTATGACGGCAAACCCTCCTTCGCCCATGGCCTTAAGCGCTGGAGTAATTGATCTAGACCATCTGACAAGAGCCCCATGAGTGGAAAACTGACTGTCTAACTCGTCGGAAGCGGAGAATGTAGCCTTCTGATACTGGTGGGCAAGGAAAATTGTGTCCGCCGGTGATAGCTTTCGGACGAGCCCTGAAGTCACAGTCTGAAAGTTTGTGTTGATGAATCTAGCTTGTGCAGTTGCAGTGGGAGCAGCAATCGGACTCCCAAACCGTATTCGTTGATCAACATATGTTACGGTCATACTCATGAACTCGGAGAAGCGATATGAAGCGTCCACCATGGCCGCATTGGTGAATGAGTTCGCGCGCTGCGCCTGAATTCCCCGCACAAAAGCTTCGGGGATTTGGCTTCCAGTGGTTGGAGCGGCAAACGCCAACGGTTGAGGTGTGTAGATGACGGTGTCGGTCACGCGCAATCCCAATCCCTGTACAAGCCGGTTCATCGTGCCATCAAGATTCAAATCCACAGTTCCATGGCCCGCGGCATAGTTTAGCCCAGGGTTTTTGACAAACGCTTCTGCTATTGCTCCGCCGCCTACCGCTCCTTCCACCCATGAATTCCGGTGGTTCAATCTGAGCTGAGGTGAAACGGTCGTCACATAATCTTCAAGATTCGTCCCGGGCACAAAAAACACGTTACTGTCATACCGTTCGGCCACCCTAAGTGACGGAATGATCAGCGTATCCGGCTGTAAAGCCGGCCGGTTTTCTGGCACTGATGCGGTAGAGGATTGGGCTTCCACCTTATTGGGAATGAGTACCGCCATACTGGCAACCAGGACAAGGTAACTCCTAATTCCAAAGCCTTGCCACCTCACCTCGTTACCATGCTCTGCCGGGCACCATGATCATGTCGCCGGTCTTCAATAGAAAATCTTTGATTTCTTCCTCTCCGGACATCAAATCATCATAGCGAGCGGGAATCTTGACTTCTTTGGAGTGGCCGGGTGGCCCCACCACAGTACGGCGTACGTGCATATTGTTCTTTGCCGCATAGGGGGTGAAGCCACCTGCGATTGCGATGGCTTGCAGAACCGTTATGTGCGACTTGACTTGATACTTGCCCGGCTTTGCGACGTCTCCTAAGACATATACATAGTAGCTGTTGACCTCTTTCACTTTGACGTGAACTAATGCTTTCTCTTTGTATTCTTTCAGCCGCTCGGCTATGTGTGCGGCCAGCTCCTTGGCTGTCCGCCTGTTCACCTCGACCTCTCCTATCAACGGCATCGAAATATAGCCGTCTGGTCTCACCACGATGCCCTTCTGTGACAAATCTTCGCTGCGCCACACCGTAATGTCGAGCACGTCCTCAGGTCCTAATAAAAATTCCTCGCCGGTGCTGTTGGCCTCGGCTATGACTTCTGCCGATGGACCGCCGCAACCAACCGCGCTCATCGTCAGCACAAGAGCTAACGCCCCGATGAACGCTTGGGCCACGCTCATCTCCTTCCTTCTCATGACGCTACACCGACTCGATTGCCCCGTTTCATCACTTGACCGTCGATATACAGGCATAACCATTCACATCTTTGGCATGATTGCCGCCTAACAGTCTCCCCTCACATCCCTGATCAAGGCCGCTCGAAGCGTCACGTAATCGAGCGTGAGCTCGGCAAATTGTTTCTTCAACCGTCGATGTTCATCCTCCAATGAACGTAACCGCTCCTTTTCATCGGGGTGTCGTTCATGGGCAAACTTCGCCCGCCACCGGTACAGGGAACTGACCGAAATCCCATACCGACGTGAGACTTCTCCGGCCATGTGACCGGCATCCAGTTCCGAGACCATGGCTTTTATCTGATCTCGGGTAAAGCGGGGTTTGGGCATTGACTGCTGCTTCCCCTGTCGTCATCCACGTCCGTGGAATGAGTGGAGGGCGGGGAAGAAAGAAGGTTCACTGCACGGGCGCGACTTCGTCGCTGCCTATGTGGATGAGCACGGCTTGCTGAAGGAGGGAGGCGCGGATCACCAGGCCCTGCTGCGTGGCCCGTCGTATGAATTGCCCACGGAGGCCGACAAGCGGACCTCGAACCACTTCCACCCACGCGCCTTCCGTCAGGTAGTCGCAGGGTTCCATCGAGGGACTCGCCGACGACACTTGTTGAAGCATAGCGATCTCTTCAGCCGGAATGGGTTCCGGTTTCACAGTGCCCACAATGCGCACGACACCCGGCGTTTGGAGAACGGCAAGACTCGTGTCCAACGCAAAGTTGGCAAAGCAATACCCGCTGAATAATGGAAGCGTCGTCCACACTTTTCGGTCGGACCATTGGCGGCGTTGCCTGCCCAACGGGAGCAAGGGTTCTATCCCGACTGCCTGCAGGCGGTCTCGCACTTGCTTCTCATGGCGAGAATGAGTTTGAAGGGCATACCACTGACGATCAATATTCGAAACACTTTGCTGCTCTATCACCGGGGCGCTTACTGATGCGTATCCAGCGGCGCGCTCGTCTTTACAGGTAGTAATCATAGCTTCGCCCCGTGAGTCCCACCCTTTTCAGAAAACTACACTCGGTTCTAAAAATAGGGCACGTGGCCCGTATTGATAGAAACTAGGGGGCCCTACTAGTAGCAGGGCTGATTGCCATTACACCATCAGCTAAATGTCTAGTTTTCGTGTAGACCTTACCGGCACATTTGTCTGAACAATCGCTCTTCCAAGGAGAAGCTGCCAATAGGATGGCTGCGTTCGGCGCAGGTGGATGGCGCCTATCAATAAGACTTCCTTACTGATAGGTCCTGTGGGGGTCGGCAAAAATGGAAATAGGTGAGAATACAATCGTTAATTCAATACATTCGACATGTGCCGTGGATTACCGCTGCACGCCCTACTAATGGGTAGTACCATTTGCGCCTATTGACAAGCGAGAACTCTTGACCGTCGCCGAACCAAGTGCCAAGCGGGATGGCACGAAAGCGGCCATTTGTCGGAATCAATTCTATGTGGATACGAGCAACTCCGACTCAGTAAGTTTTTATAGTTCCCAGTCTTCCGTCTTGAACTAGGAGACAGTATGCCCGACGTCACGAACCCCGCACTCACCATCGCGATTTTGAGCAGTCAGTGTCTCGTGTGGCTGGGTTTGCAGAAGATTCTCGAAAGCAGCTCTTCCGTTCCAATGGTCGTGCATCCCTACGCCAGGCGGGCAGCCGACTTGTTCCTCGCCGAAGGGCGCCCCGACGTGTTCATCCTGGATCTGGAGACCGAGCGCGATGCGCTCGGCACGATTACCCAGATTCGAGAGTCCGCCCCCACCAGCAAGATCGTGTTGTTGTGCGGCCTGGAAGAGAAGGATCGCACGCGGGAGGCGTTTGCCGCCGGCGTCGACGGCGTGATCCTCAAGGTGCAACCGCCCTCCGTCGTGCTGGCCGTGCTGGAGGCGCTCTATGCCCCCGCGAGGCCCCAGACTGCCGTGGACGTCGGGGTCCCGTTTACGAAGAAGGGAGGCGCCGACTCCCAACCGCTCGCCTGGCCTGAGGGCTTGACCGAGCGGGAACGCGAAATTATCCGCTTGGTGAAGCAAGGGCTCTCGAACAAAGACATCGCGTACAAGTTATCGATCAGCGACAGTACGGTCCGGCACCACATGACGAGCATTTTTGACAAGGTCGGCGTGCCCAATCGGCAGAAACTCCTGCTCCACGCGCATCATGTTCGCTCCACTCCTGTCTAGGCATCTTTGTCCTCAAACTTAATGCACCACGTCGGATTCAGGCGCTTCAACTTAAACCCTTCCACACTGAGCACTCATTGCATTCCTTGAGCATGCGACGAACTCGCACCGGCTCGTGCATCTGGAAGAAATAGTACATCGCGCAAAAGATGTGGAAGTCGGATGTGCGACTTGGTAAGATGCGCGACGTGAGTGATGATCTCGCGAATATGGAAATCATCCAGCGCTGAAAAATAAACTCCCTTTCTTGTGCCGAGGTAGCTCAGTTGGCAGAGCACAGCCCTGAAAAGGCTGGTGTCGACAGTTCGATTCTGTCCCTCGGCACCATTTACGCATACTTAGAGATTCCGAATCATTGGCAAGTGGCACCCAAGTGGCAGTAACTGGCACCTGAACATCATTTTCCATGCTTAGAACTACCTCCGTAAATGCTTCTAGCCGTGTCACTGCATCCCGCAATCGAGCGTTCCAATTGTGAATGTAATACTTCGCCGAACCAGGTAGCGGCTCTCCTTTTAACGTCTGGATCACAGCGTAATCCACGCCACATTGTGTGAGCCAGGTCGTGAAGGTATGGCGAAGATCGTGGAAGTGCAGATCGTGTGCCCCTGCCCGCTCACAGGTTCGCATCCAGGTATGTTTGAAGGAATTCCCATCTTTCCATTGATGAAAGAAACGCCCACCGATTCTTGGAGTTTTTCCGAACAACGCCTCGTAAGCCAGACTGTTGAGAGGAACCATTTTAGGCACCCCTTTTATTTTCGTCTGGCCGGGCGAAGGTACGAGCCACCAACCATCTCCCCTTTGCAACAGCCACTCTTCATGGATCTCAATCAGCTTGTTTTCTCGAAGGCCGATCTGCAGCGCGGCCATCGCAAGCCGCCAAACGTTCGGTGAGGCGGCATTACGGATTTTGAGCAGCTCCCAGCCTTCGACAATCCGCTCGCGCTTCACATATTCAGGCACAGGCAAACG
>CAYXKP010000135.1:0-13002 GCA_964465695.1 uncultured Nitrospira sp. | reverse complement strand
CATCGGCCTGCATATCGACCGGCTGACCGCCGTCATGCTGGTGCTGGTAACCGGCGTTAGTTCGCTCGTGCACGTCTATACGATCGGCTACATGCACGGCGAGCCGGGCTATGCCCGATTCTTCAGCTATATCGCTCTCTTCACCTTCTCCATGTTGATGTTGGTGCTGGCCGACAACCTGCTCCAGCTGTTCGTGTTCTGGGAAGCCGTGGGACTGTGTTCGTACTTGTTGATCGGTCATTGGTACGAACGGGCTTCCGCTTGTGCGGCCGCCACCAAGGCGTTCCTCGTGAACCGCGTGGGGGATTTCGGATTCCTGCTCGGCCTGCTGCTCGTCTGGTACAGCTTTGGGTCGCTGAACTACCATGAAATCTTCCCCGCCGCACTGGAGGCCGGAGCGCTGACGATGAACCTGCTCGGCCCGTTCGGTGGGACCTGGGAGGTGTCGGTCTTCACGCTGATCGGACTCCTTCTATTCACCGGCGCCGTGGGTAAATCGGCACAAGTTCCGCTTCATGTCTGGCTGCCTGATGCGATGGAAGGCCCGACGCCGATTTCGGCCCTCATCCACGCCGCCACGATGGTCACAGCCGGCGTCTTCATGGTGGCGCGCCTCGCCCCGATCTATAATCTTTCTCCCACCGCGATGAGCGTGGTCGCCGTTACAGGAGCGGCGACGATGGTCCTCGGCGCCACAATTGCGTTGACTCAAACCGACATCAAACGCGTGGTCGCGTATTCGACGGTCAGTCAGCTGGGTTATATGGTCATGGCTTGTGGACTCGGCGCCTACGCCTCCGGCATGTACCATTTGCTCACACATGGCGCGTTCAAGGCCCTGCTTTTCCTGGGCTGCGGCTCGGTCATCATCGCGCTCCACCATGAACAGGACATGAGGCACATGGGCGGCCTCAAAGACAAGTTGCCGATCACCTACTGGACGTTTGTGGTGGGTTCGCTGGCGCTCGCCGGCTTTCCGCTCACGGCAGGATTCTTCAGTAAGGATGACATTCTCGTTTCCGCCTGGTCGTCCGGCGACCTCGGTCAGGTGTTGACGTTTTTTGGTCTCCTGACCGCTCTCCTGACGGCGTTCTACAGCTTCAGGCTCGTGTTCATGATCTTCTGGGGCTCCTCGCGTGTCGATGCGCACCACGCAGACCATGTCCATGAACCGCCACAGACCATGACGACGCCGCTGGTCATTCTTGCGGTGCTCAGCATTCTGACGGGCTATCTCGGCATCCCATCATTCCTCGAGCCGGTGTTTTCCACCGGACGCAACGCGGCCGCACAGCATGGCTCGGATGGGCTCATGATTATGGCTGCGGCGACGGCGATGAGTCTGATCGGCATTGCCGCCGCCTATTATGTGTATGTCCTCAACCCGGCCCTCCCCGGCCGATTGGCTCGGCAGTTGGGCTACCTGTATCGCGCCTCGTTGAACAAATGGTACGTGGATGAAGCCTACGATCGCCTCTTTGTCAGACCCACGATCGCAGCCGCGTCCGGGCTCTGGAAGCGAGTCGACGTCAATTTCATCGATGGAGCGGTCAACGGCATCGCGCGCGGCATGGCGTGGTGGGGATGGCTGTTGAGGCTGGCCCAAAGCGGGCAAACCCAGCACTATGCCTTGGCGATGGCGGTTGGGATTGTGGTGATTGTGACGGTCTTTCTGATTTCGTAGGAGCGCCATCAATGGTACCGGTCATGAGTCGTTGGAGAGGACACATGCACCGGAAGCATGCGCCGTTCTCCGATGACCGGTGACGGATGACTACGGACCGATGACACATTCATTTCCTTGGCTCACAGCACTGATCTTTCTCCCGCTGATCGGAGCGGCTGCGGTCTTTTTTGTGAAGGACTCCTCGGCCCGGCTTATCGCTCTCGCCGTCACCGCGGCCGACCTCCTGATCTCGGTCCCGCTCTGGTGGTTGTTCGACGCGTCCTCCCACCACATGCAGTTCGTGGAATCGGCCGTGTGGATCTCCGCGCCTTCGATCAATTACCGGTTGGGGCTCGATGGCATCAGTTTGCCGCTGGTCCTCATGACGACGATTCTGATGCCGCTCTGCATCCTGATCTCTTGGCATTCCATCGAATCCAGGGTTCAAAGCTTCATGGCCATGCTGCTGATCATGGAGGGCGCCATGATCGGCGTGTTTTCCGCCCTGGATTTCGTGCTGTTCTATGTGTTTTGGGAAGCGATGCTGATCCCGATGTATCTTTTGATCGGTGTCTGGGGCGGACCGAATCGGCTCTATGCCGCCATTAAATTCTTTCTCTATACACTGGCCGGGAGCGTCCTGCTGCTGGTTGCGATTCTGGTGCTGTATTTCCAGGGTGGCCATACCTTCGACATACTTCAACTGAGCCAAGGCACGTATTCCGCGTCGCTGCAATTCTGGCTCTTCCTGGCGTTCTTCGCCGCATTCGCCGTCAAAGTCCCCATGTTCCCCCTTCATACCTGGTTGCCCGATGCGCACGTGGAAGCACCGACGGCAGGCAGCGTGATTCTGGCCAGCGTCCTGCTCAAAATGGGCACCTATGGATTCGTGCGGTTCAGCTTGCCGATGTTACCGGACGCCTCTCACGCGTTCACGCCGTTGATGGTCATCCTTTCGATTATCGCCATCATCTATGGCGCGTACATGGCGTTGGCCCAGGCGGACTTGAAAAAGCTCATCGCCTATTCGAGCGTGAGCCACATGGGGTTCGTCACACTCGGCCTGTTCATGTTTAACATTCAAGGAATCGAAGGTGCGGTGATGCAGATGGTGAACCACGGCATTACGACAGGGGGACTCTTTCTCTGCGTGGGGGTGATTTACGAACGCACCCATAGCCGACAGATCGCCGACAACATGGGGTTGACCAAGTCCATGCCGCGGTATGCGACGTTCCTGGTCATTTTTGCGTTGTCGTCGTTGGGATTGCCCGGAACCAATAGTTTCGTGGGGGAGTTTATGGTTTTGGCAGGCACCTTCCTTTGGAGCAAGGTCGCGACGGCCTTTGCGTCATTGGGAATCATCCTCGCGGCCGCCTACTTGCTCTGGATGGTCCAACGTGTCGCCTTCGGCGTGCCGGCTCCCCACATGCTCCCGAAACTCCGCGATGTCAACTTTCGCGAGATGGTCACGCTGACACCTCTGGTCGTGTTGATCTTTGCGATCGGATTGTTCCCTAACCCTATATTGACCCGCATGCACCCCAGCGTGGAGAAGATCCTCGCTCGCGTCGTGCCGTCCGCTCCTGAACAAGCTCCAACCATAAGTCGGGGCGGCCCATTCCATCCCTCTTTGGAGGAGGTCGCCTTGACAACCGAACTCGCGTCCGGTGGAGGGGCGGACGCCGCTTCACGCTCACCTCGCGGCGAGGCCCACGTCCCCAGTGCCGAGGAGAAACACCGGCCATGACTTTTCCCGTCGGAGACTTGCTTCTCATTCTCCCGGAGTTGTTGGTCGTCACCGCTGCCTGCATCGTGCTTGTGCTCGATCCGGTACTGCGCCCGACCGACAAAGACGGACTGGTGTGGCTGAGTCTCGGAACACTCGCCGTGTGCATGGGATTGACGGCTTCGAAGATGGGAGCTCCTGTCGAAGCTTTCAGCGGGCTGGTCATCATCGACACCTATGGAGCCTTTTGGAAACTGCTCCTGTACTTCGTCACCGGTCTTACGATTCTCCTTTCCCATTCATACCTCAAAGAAGAGCGCCTGTACTTCGGCGAATACTATGGCTTCGTCCTGCTCGCCCTCTCGGGAATGATGGTCATGGTATCCGCAGCCGACTTGCTGACCATCTATCTGGGCACTGAACTCATGTCCCTCTCGCTATACGTGATGGCGGGACTGAAGCGGTCGGAACCGCGTTCGCTCGAAGCGTCGGCAAAATACTTCGTACTGGGCGCGTTTTCCTCCGGCATCCTCTTATACGGCATCTCACTTCTCTACGGCGCGACCGGAAGCACGAGACTTCAGGCTATTGCCGCAGCGATTGCGGGACAGAGCCTGGACGATCCCCTGCTTTTGTTCGCGACGATTCTATTGGCAGTCGGATTCGGGTTCAAACTCGCGGTCGTGCCGTTTCATATGTGGACGCCGGACGTCTATCAAGGCGCCCCCACCTCGGTCACCGCGTTCATGGCCGTCGCATCCAAAGCCGCCAGCTTCGGCGCGTTCCTCCGCGTATTCGTCGAGGGACTGGGAGGCTTGAAGGCCA
Source organism: uncultured Nitrospira sp. (assembly GCA_964465695.1). GTDB lineage: Bacteria > Nitrospirota > Nitrospiria > Nitrospirales > Nitrospiraceae > Nitrospira_D. The sequence continues at coordinate 8,782 of CAYXKP010000135.1, read as the reverse complement.
ATTGGTCCGCGATATTCGTCCTGCTCTGTCTCGCCACGTTGGTGTTGGGAAATGTCGTGGCGTTGGTGCAGACGAATATCAAACGGATGCTTGCCTATTCGAGCATTGCCCATGCCGGCTATGCCTTGATCGGTGTCGTGGCCGCCGGACGCCTTGGAAATTCATCCGGCGTCGCAAGCGTCTTGCTGTATCTCGCGCTCTACACATTCATGACCTTCGGCGCGTTCGCCATCGTGGCCATGCTCCGCAAAGACGGGATCGAAGGAGAGGAGATCGAGGATTTCACCGGTCTGTCCAAACGCCATCCAGTGACGGCGTTGCTCATGTTGATCTTCATGGTTTCCTTGGCGGGCATTCCCCCCACGGCCGGGTTTATCGGAAAATTCTACGTCTTCATGTCCGCCGTGGAGGCCGGTATGACCTGGCTGGCGGTCGTCGCCCTGATTTTCGCCGCCGTGTCGGCCTATTACTATCTTCGCCTGGTGATGGTCATGTACATGCGTGAGCCCAGTGACGTCTCCGATAGCGCTCCTCGGTTGGTCATGTCGCCGACTCTCTCCATCGTGCTGGCCTGCGCAGCGGCCGGAGTGGTCATCTTTGGAATCTACCCAAATCCGATCGTGCATCTCGCGACGCAGGCAGTCCTGACGCTAAAATGAACACGGCGCAATAGGTCCCAATTTGGTTCTCGCGGGACACTGCCGCCTTATGAAGACACTGCCCGCTCACTGTCTCGCGGGCGTTCACAAACGTGCCGCGCTTTATTCAGCGCGGCGTGAACCTCATGAATGTCCTCCGCTTTCTTCTTGACGTCCTGAAGGCCTTTTTACAGCAGGGCTGCGCCAGCCTCGCTGCGTCCTTGGCTTTTTTCTCCCTCCTCTCCCTCTTTCCACTGGCGTTTCTCCTCCTGTATGGAGTGAGTTTCTTCGTCAGTCAGGATGTCATCGGCGAACAGTTCATGTTGAGTTTCCTCAAAGGGTTTTTGCCTTCGTTAGGCGAACGGCTGGCGGAAGAGCTCCATCGGATCAGCGTGTTGGAAAGCGTGCGATGGCTCGTGTTTTTGTCGTTTTTCTGGTTCGGGGGGCTCGTCTTTTATGAGTTGGACTATACCCTCAACGTGGTCTTCGAAAGTACGCATCAGCGTCATCCGCTGATTTCAACGGCGATCTCCATCGCGTTGGTCGGATCCAGCGGACTTCTGCTCCTTGTGGCGTATGTCGGCACACAAACCATCACCTTTTTGACCGACTACGCGCCGAGGCTCTGGGGGCTCGATCTGGTTGCGCTGGCCGCGCACGATTTTCACCTGGCCTACACGCTGCCCTTTACCCTCGCCTTCCTGACGGTGAGCCTGTTGTACCGTCTGGTTCCCCGTCGCCGTCCGCGGTGGCGCGCCGCAATGGCCGGCGCACTCACGTTCGGTGTACTGTGGGTCTCGGCCAAGTTGTTATTCGTCAGCTATAGCGACTATGCCACGGTCTACGCTCGGCTCTACGGGTCGTTGCTGGAAGTCGTGCTCTTGCTGCTGTGGGTGTACTACTCCGCCGGCCTCTTGCTATTCGGCGGCATCATCGCTCGTAAACTTCAACAGCACGCCCGCGGGTCGCGGACGACGGCGGTTGATGAGGGCTAGGAAGGTCAGCGCTGCTTGAAGGCCGGTGCAACTTCCGGCCTTTTTCTGGCCCGGCACCTTCTTCCTCGATAAAATGGCTTCCGGCAAGGCTTGGAGCCATCTCCATGGTTGAAGAATACGGCAAAGAGCTCATGATGTTAGGGGGAACGATCGCGGGGTTCGTCGCCGCCCTCCTCACCGTCATGGAAAAGCTGCTGGACATTCAGCAGCGCATCTCTTCCAAGAAAGAAAAGAAACCAGCTTCGCAACTGGAGCGTCCGAGTGCAGCTCCTTCGCCGAGCGTCGATTTTTTCTCCTCAAAACCGCTGCGCGGCTCATCGTATCTATTGCTCTATGAGACCGGAGTCATCGTGGCAGCCGGCGTCCTCCTCAATTATGTCGGGTTGACATTGAGTCTGCACTTGGAGAGCATTCTCTTCTTGGACATGACAGGCACCGCCCTGGTCGCGATCCTGCTTGGCCCATGGTGGGGCGCCATCGCGGCACTCTTGTCAAACTCCGTGGTGAACTGGTTGCTCTTTCCTGAAGCAGGGGCCGATGTCGTCATCTTCCCTTGGTCGTTGATCAACATGACGGGGGCCTTATTTTGGGGAATGCTGGCACGGCAGCCGAGCTTTCTGAAATACGTCAGCACCAGCAAAGGTTCGGGGTTGGCCCACTCATGGTTTTTATTGAGCTTCGGCGTGGCCGGCGCAGTGGTCATGAGTATTCCCGGCACCCTGGTCCAGTCGGCATTGCATGAGCGTTCGACCTTTGCGCTCAACCCTGACGTCGCCCATGCACTTAGTCTTCGGATCGGACACTGGGAGGCTGCGGTTCAGTCATACTTGGAATCTACTTTGGGATTGAGCTGGAGCGAGAGCATCAGCTGGTACATCGTCAATTGGTTCCAAAACTGCGTCCGGTATATCCCGGATAAGACGATGAGCGCCGCCATCGCGCTGGTCATCTTGAAATACGGATACCCGTTGTTCGAACGAGAACTCGTTCATGGCGGGCCGGCAGGAGAGCGCCCCACTGATGAACGGATCCTTCCGCTCATCCTCGGACTGCTCTATGCCCCGTCCTACGCCACGCTCGTCAGCCAGGACAATTATGCCGGCCACCTGTATTGGCCTCTGTGGTCCCTTCCGTGGTTGTTCATCGTGTACGGCTATTTCCGCATCCGCTATTGGGGGCCACCGGACGAGGCGCTTCAAGCGGCTCGCGTTCAGCGAGCTGAGCGATATGCACGGGCGTTAAAACCGATGGGAAAGGAACCGTCCTACGAATTCTGCCGTCGACTGACATCCGCAACACTGGTCGCGAGTCTACTATTCGCCCTCTGCCTGCCCATCCTGCTGATGGATTTTTTCCGTGTCACGTTCAAGTTCTTCTGCGTCGTGTACGGTTTTCTCCTCGTCGTTCACCTGATTCGTGTCGCCATCGCGCAAAATATTTCCATGGCTCGGGCTGATGGGTAATCCGTCGTGGAAGAGAGAAGGAGTCTCTTGCCGACTATGATAGGGCATGGCAAAGACCTGACAAAATGGAATAGCTGGTTATCATCCAAGGCTATGGCTTATGGACGTGATCACCGCTGGAGGAATTTCTCAGCTGCAGGAAATGTACGATGGCGGAATGAGTCACGAGTCCCACGATCTCTCCATCCTGCATCACGACCAGTCGATCCCATCCCTCACGAGCCATTCGATCCATCGCGTGAATCACAGGAATGTCCAGCTCAATCACCAACGATTCCGAACGTGGGCGCATGACCTGCTCCACCCGGCGCCAGGGCCACAGCGACGGCGGCACGTTCTGAATTTCGACGACGGTGATGAGTCCCGCCAGCCGCCCGTCCTCTAAGACCGGGAAGCCGCCGTAGCCATAGGACTGGAAGTACTGGTTCACCGCCTCATCCAGTGTGCAATGCGAAGGAATGGTGGCGACTGTCGTCACCATTAAATCCCGGATAGGGACCGTCGCCAGTGACTGACGTATGACGGCTTGACGACGGCTCGCCAGAGCGGCGGCGAAGAGAAACATGCCGATGACGAGAATCCAGCCTCCGTTTGATGCCACCGAAGCAGGCAATCCGCCGCTTACGGCTCCGTACATCACGACAAGGCCGACCAATCCGAGTATCAATCCAAACGCGAGGCCGACGACTGCGGCTTGCTTGGTAGCCCGATAAAAATCGTTTCCCCAGGCCCACAATCCCGCACGTAAGACCCGTCCACCGTCCAGCGGAAAACCCGGGATCATATTGAAGAGCCCAAGCTGCATATTGATGAACCCGAGCAAGGCTCCCAGCATGATCCACCCCTGGAGGCCATGCTGCCGTTGAATCGCCTCGGCCAGCTCCACAAAGACAAAACAAAGGCCGCCGATCACAAAACTGACCGCGGGCCCGGCCAGCGCAATGAGAAATTCCGCACGGGGTGTGGGGGCTTCCTTCCGCATGTGCGCGACACCGCCGAAAATAAATAACGTGATCTTTTCAATCGGGATGCGGTAGTACAACGCGACGTAGGAATGGCCGAGTTCATGCAAGAGCACGGAGAGAAATAACAGCACCGCTGCGATGCCCCCCATGGCCCAATAACGCTCAGGAGCAAGCCCCGGCAAACTTTCCGGCAGATATCCGGTCGAGAGCGTCCAGGTGACCAAGAGAAAGATCAAAAACCATGAGGCATGGACACGGATCGGAATGCCCAGCGCTCGGCCGATCTCCCACGAAGGTACACGCATAGGCAACACCGTAACAGCCGAAACGTATAGGGTCAATTCTTCTGCACCCGTTCAGGTATACTAGCCCTTATGCGACGACACTTTCTGCGGTGCCTCCTGCTCGGTGTCCTGTCAGTGGCAACTCCTTGGTTATTCATTCCAGTCGCCGCGGTCGCCCAAGTGATCAAGTCCGGCCCGCCGACCTGCCCCGGCATAGCTTTGACGTTCGATCTTTGTCCCGTGAGGAAGGGTTCCGGCTACGATCAGCCATTGATGGACTATCTGATCACGCATCGTATCCCCGCCACGTTCTTCATGTCCGGCAAGTGGATGGCCAAACATGAACCGGAAGTGGGCCGTTTGTTAGGCATGGGAGTTTTTGAAGTGGGGACGCACGGTGAGGTGCATGCCCATCTTCCCATGCACGATGCCGACGAACAGCGCACGGAGATCCTTGGCCCCGTCACAACACTACGAGATTACTATGCGCACAAGGCGACGTTGTTTCGGCCACCCTACGGGGAATACAACGATGTGACCGTCGCCGTGGTGAATAGGCTCGGCTTGCGATTCATCCAATGGAATATCGAATCGGGCGATCCGGACCCCACTCTCTCTGCCGAGCAAATCCTCACCAGAGTCGCCACGCGTGCCAAGCCGGGAAGCATCATCGTCTTTCACGCGAACGGCAAAGGGAGGCAAACACGACGCGTGGTCGAACAACTCACCTCGGACGTCTTGCCCCGGAAAGGACTCCGACCCATGACCGTCAGCGAGCTGTTGAACTGTACTTCCCGAGCCCATGACTGACCCGCTTATCAGGAACATGGATCCGGATGATCGTGAGTCCGTCGTCCAATTGCTCGGTGAGTCCGATCCCTGGAAAAGGCTCGGTTACTCGAAGGACGATTGGAACCGCATCTTTTGCCCGACTCCACAGGGACGAGACTGCTACGTCGCTCTCTTTGATCGGCAAGTGGCAGGCGTCGCCATCGTGAAGCAAAAGTTTCTGTTGGGCGACTACCTGGAGCTTCTGGGAGTGGCCGTATGGGCCCGCCAGCGGGGTATCGGCGGTCAGCTGTTGCAGCACATCGAGGAGCTGGTCTTTACGAGAACCAAGAATCTCTTTGCCTGCGTGTCGGATTTCAACGAATCAGCTCGGGCCTTCTACAAGAAACATGACTATCAAGAGATTGGACCTATGCCGAATTTTCTAATCCCCGGCAGCGCTGAAATTCTCTTGCGCAAGACGGCAGGACCAGCCAGGAGGAGCTGATGGCCCATAGCGTATGGAAATGGTATAAAGAAGATTGGAAGCTGGGTCTTGCCGTTGGCCGTACGCTCTTCTCATGAAAGTCAAAAAACTTCTTCACACTCGCATGCGGGTCAGCGATTTGGACGAGACCATCCGGTTTTACACGACGGTTTTGGGTCTTGAAGTTATTGAGCGAAAGATCTCTCCCCGAGGCTCACACCTCGCCTTTTTGAGGGTTCCCAACAGCGACGAACTCATCGAATTGACCAGTTTTCCTCCAAGTGGGCCGGTCAAGGTGCAGGAAGACCTCGTTCATCTGGCCTTCCAAGTCGACAATCTTGACGAGGCTATCGCCTCGCTCAATGCCATGGGGGTAAAGATCACCGACGGTCCCACGAAGACTTCCTCCGGCAGCCGGTTTATCTTCTTAGATGCTCCCGACGGTTATGAGATCGAGCTGATCGAACGGCCGGCGGCAGTAAAAATCGTGTAGCTGCCCGTCAAACACTGCATCTGAAGCGTCAATCTCCAGTCTGCATTGACGATGGGGCGCCCACCGAAGTACCTTCTTCGCGTCAAATACCGGATGAGTTTCCCGATTCAGGAGGAGGAGAGAAATGAAGAATGGCTTTTTTCGCGGACACGGGCTCGGTAACGACTATCTGGTGATGAACCCCACAGAACTGACGTTCAAGCTGACGCCTAAGAATATCAAGTCGGTCTGCGACCGCAACTGGGGTGTAGGCAGCGACGGGATTTTGGCTTTGGTTCCGTCGAAGAAGGCCGATTTCGGGCTACGCATCTTTAACCCGGACGGCAGTGAGGCAGAAAAATCAGGGAACGGCCTCAGGATCTTCGGCCGCTATCTTCACGCAACAGGCAAAACCAAAAAAAAACGCTTCAGGGTCGAGACAAAGGGCGGAGTGGTCACTATGGACTTGCATGTAGACCGACATGGCGATGCGGCCGCCGCGACCGTCGAGATGGGGATCGCCAGGTTCAAGCCAGATGCCCTCCCCTGTTCTCTGAACGTACCTGAGTTGATTCAGCAGTCGATCGAGGCGGGCGGACGCACACTGACGTTTACCGGCGTGAGTGTGGGCAATCCCCATTGCGTGGTTTTTAAACCAATGGGGGAATCATGGACGCGGGAAGAATTGTTATCACTCGGCCCCGCCTTGGAGAATCATGACCTATTCCCAAAGCGAACCAACGTGCAGCTGGCGGTTCCGACCGGGCCTAAGGAGATTTTCATTCTGATCTGGGAACGAGGCGCCGGAGAAACGCAGGCTTCGGGCTCTTCATCCTGTGCGGCAGCGAGCGCCGCGGTACGCTTGGGACTCGTGGCGAGCCCCGTCACCGTGAAGATGCCGGGGGGGGTGTTGAATATCGACGTGGCTCCGGACTTCAGACTCACCATGAAAGGACCGGTCGCTGAGGTCGCTCGCGGAACACTAAGCCCGTCGTTTGTCCGGGGATTGAAATAGCGCATCATCGATCGTCATCGGTCATTCCGCAGGAAATGTCGAGCCTACTCCTGGTAGTCTACGGTTCATACATGACGGCTGAGGCATGACGATAGATATTCTCCAGTCCAAGCTCGCCCATCTGCCCGATAGCCCCGGCGTCTACCTGTTCAAGAACGAGCAAGGAGACATCATCTACATCGGAAAAGCCGCGGTGCTGGCCGACCGCGTCCGTTCCTATTTTCAGAAGGGCGCAGACCATAACCCCAAGACCGGTCTTCTCGTCGGCCAGATCACCGACATCGAGACGATGGTCACTCGATCCGAGCTTGAAGCCTTGATTCTTGAGAGCAACTTGGTCAAGCGCCACAAACCTCGCTTCAACATCGTGTTGCGGGATGACAAACAGTATCCCTACGTGCGGCTGCCCATTAAAGAAGACTTCCCACGTCTTTCAATCGTGCGACGCGTGCAAAAGGACGGGGCGCTTTACTACGGCCCCTACACACCGGCAAACGCGCTTCGGGAGACGTTGAAAGTCATCAAACACGTCTTTCCCCTCGCCACCTGCACCATCGACATCGATGGGACCGCCGACCGTGCCTGCATTGAATTTGAGATCAAGCGGTGCATGGCGCCCTGCACCGGCCATCAGTCGAAGGAAGAGTACCATCAAATCGTCAGGCAAGTCCGTCAGTTTCTGGAGGGGCGGGATCGCGAGTTGCTGGACGATCTCCGCACCCGCATGGATGCGGCGGCGGAGCGGGAAGAGTTCGAGGAAGCAGCCCGACTCCGGGATCGCCTCTTCAAGGTCGAACGAATGCTGGAAAAGCAACGGATCACGCAGACTTCAGCCACCGATCAGGACGTCATCGGTTTAGCCAGACAAGGGTCGGCGGTAGACCTTCAGATTTTGTTCGTGCGAGGCGGCTTGTTGATCGGGCGGAAAGATTTCTTTTGGCCTCATTCCGCCGATGTGCCCGATGAGGAACTCGTGCATTCAGCCATCGAACAGTTCTACAACAAGGACGGACAGCCACCGAGAGAAGTCCTGGTCCCCACCGATCTCGAAGACGCCGCGCTGATTCAACAATGGTTATCCGAGAAGCGAGGTGAGTCCGTCCGTGTGCGTTCTCCGGAGCGAGGCGCCAAGCATCAGCTGGTTCTTCTAGCCGAGGAGAATGCCTCTGCTGCTGTCGCCGATCACTTGCGGGATGAGGAACTGGACCGGCAGGCCGGGGAGGAGCTGAAACGGTTGCTGCGACTGGACCACGCTCCACGCCGGATCGAGGGGTTCGACATCTCCAATACCATGCGCAACCAATCAGTTGCCTCGATGGTCGTCTGGGAAGACGGACAGATGAAGAAGGCGGATTACCGTCGGTTCACGATACAAACGGTTACGGGTGCCAATGACTTCGCCAGCATGAAAGAGGTGGTCACACGGCGTTATGGGCGGGAGAAGCATCTGACTCAGCCGGATCTGGTGCTCATTGACGGCGGATTAGGCCAACTGGCTGCCGCGCTGGAGGGGCTCAAAGAGGTTGGGCGACTGGGTCTGCCGATCCTCGGGCTGGCGAAGGCCCGCGGCGACAAAGAGGAGCGAATTTTTCTGGCGGGGAGAAAAAACCCCATCGTCCTCAAGCCGCAGTCTCCCTCCACCCATCTGCTTCAACGCATTCGCGATGAAGCCCATCGCTTTGCGATCACGTTCCA
>CAYXKP010000134.1:0-13148 GCA_964465695.1 uncultured Nitrospira sp. | reverse complement strand
CCGGTATCCTGAGCGCCAGCCTGAAGAAGCTCATTTCGAAAATTGGTTCCGGGGACAGGGCTATGACGTACTCACCGTGGAGAAGGATCTGCATTTTGAGGGAGCGGGCGACCTCCTGGGCTTTTCAGAATATTGGTTCGGCGGGTATCGGCAGCGATCGGACATCCGCATCTTCCCGATTCTCAGCGAGCGATTTCACCGGGAAATCATTCCGCTGGAGCTCGTCGACAGCCGGTTCTACCATCTTGATACGTGCTTTTGTCCTTTGAGCGGCGGCGAGGTCCTCTATTTTCCCTCGGCATTTGATCGCTATGGCCAGACAGCGATCCGCGAACGTGTTTCCGAGAGGCTGCGTTTCGTCGTTCCGGAGGCTGAAGCCCTGAAATTCACCTGTAATGCAGTCTGCGTCGGAAAACACGTCGTCCTCCCTGCCGGATGTCCCACCGCTCAGGCCTGGCTCCGCGTAAGAGGCTATGAACCCCACCCTGTCGAGCTCGATGAATTCATGAAATCGGGTGGGTCGGCAAAGTGCCTTACTCTGGCGCTCGACTGAGCGATGTCGTCGATCAACGGTCATTGATCGCTGGACCATGACGAATGACTATCGGCATCACTTCTTTCTGAACAAAAACGCGCCATACATGCCGGCGATCGCGATCGTGACAAGTTCGATCGTCAGGAGCATGCGACTCACCACCGCCTCTTGGGCGGGAGGAGAGAGGATGAAATGCATGCCGAGAAATTCCGGCGCCTGTGTCGGTGGTGTCTCCCATGGCGGAAACAAGACGGCCACGATCAGAACGACGACCATCCCGTAGAGCACCGTGAGGTTGAGTTGATCCGGTACCGAGGTCGTATGCTGTGGAGAAGCCGGCGAGCTATCCGATCGCCCGTCGAGTCGCCGACCGCATTGGATACAGAAACGGTTGATCTCCGGTTGCGACCGGCTACAGGCAGGACAGACTTGCATGATCGGACCACGGAGAGATCACGAGATATCCATACAGAGAAGAGATTACAGGAAAGGAACTTGTTTTCCCAGTGGCGTCCCGTGCCGAGATCACGGGCTAGAAGTGATATCCCATGCCGAACGAGATCAGATGCATCGTATAGGTTCCGTCCAAGCCATAGGGGAAAGGGAAGAGATTTAAATTCTCATCGAATTCAAAGTGCGCGTAATTGAATTTCCACTCAGCAAATGCCGTAAGATGTTTGGTGACATAGTATTGAAGGCCGGCTTTAGCGTTCAGCCCCAGTGTCGCGTTGTCTGAAGTGGATTCCGGCGCATCCGGTGCCAGCCCCTCTCCCTTGATTCGTGCAAAGAAAATTCCCGGTCCCACTCCGATATAGGGCTGCAAACGAGTCATTGGATAACGAAACATGATGTTGAAGGGAGCCACCGTCAACACTCGGAAATGTGTTCCTTGAAAAGTTGCGCTCGCTGTTACACCGGGCACTGAAGAGTTTTGAAAGGTATGAACTTGCTGGTCAACGTGGGGAGTGGCATGAAACACTTCCGCTTCTATGCCGACCCAACGAGCGGAATTAAAGTAATGGCCTATTTTACCTCCGAACATAAAAGAAGATGATAATTCAAACTCGCCGTGTGTCGTGCCGGGGAGAAAAAAGGAGGAAATGATATCGCCGTCCGAGAGACTTCCTGAGCCAGGCACGGTGAATCCAAGTTGTCCGGCGACATACGTTTCACCATAAGCAGTTGGGGCAGCAACTAATAGAGACGAGAGCAACAGAGTCGCTGTATAAAGTTTTGCGGGAGCTCGGGCCACATAATCTCGTTTCATCAGAATCCTCCGATTGCCGGTATACGTACTCGCCTCATCCTATGACTCGAGCAGGGTATGACGAAGCTTTTTCTGAATTCTAACGAGAGGAAAGAACGGGTGATCCGCCTTTCCCAACGTCGTGTCCCTTCATTGACAGGCCTTTGACGCCTTCCTATAATCCGCCGTCTTGAATGGATAGGTGAAGATTTCGCCATGAGGCTGAATTTCTTATGCCGACTACTGTCAACAAGATCGGCGTTATCGGAGCCGGAGCGTGGGGCACTGCCCTGGCAAAGCATCTGGCTGAGAAAGGTCTGGAGGTTCTTCTTTGGGCCTATGAGCGTGATGTCGCCGACGCCATCAACTCCTCACACGAAAACCCGGTCTTCCTCAAAGGCGTCGCTCTCCCTCCTGGTTTGACGGCCACTTCCTCACTCGTTGAGACCGTCACGAGCCGCGATGGAGCACTGTTCGCCGTTCCTTCGCACCTCACCCGACCCCTCTTGCGTCAGTTGGCGCCCTGCATCTCAGGTGCCCTGCCGTTCGTGTGCGCGACCAAAGGCATCGAGGAACACACGGCCAAGCTGATGACCCAAGTCATGGAGGACGAATTGCCGCCGTCGATGCACCGCTCCCTCATGGTGCTCTCCGGGCCGAGTTTCGCGTCGGAATTGAGTGCCGGCAAACCGACGGCCGTGTGTCTAGCCGGCGCCGACGAGCAGTTGGTGCGGCACTTTCAAAGTGCGCTGATGACGCCTGCATTTCGGGTGTACGCGGACACAGATCCCGTCGGTGTTCAGCTCGGCGGCGCCTTGAAGAATGTGATGGCGCTGGCTGCCGGGGTGATCGACGGTCTGGAGTTGGGGCTCAATGCCCGAGCGGCGCTCATTACCCGCGGCTTGGCGGAAATCATCCGGCTGGGCGTGGCAATGGGAGCCGATCCTCGTACGTTCTATGGCCTCTCCGGGGTCGGCGATCTCGTATTGACCTGTACGGGTGCGCTGAGCCGTAACCATTCGGTAGGCGTTCGGCTCGGCCAGGGAGAAAAGTTGGAGGCGATATTGGCCGGAATGCAGGGGGTCGCAGAAGGCATTCGGACGAGTCGCGCGGCACTCGCATTGGCCCGCCGCTACCAAGTCGATATGCCGATCATACAAGAAATCAACTCCGTTCTGTATGACGGTAAATCTTGTCGGAAAGCCGTCGCCGATTTAATGGAACGGGATGCAAAACCTGAGAAAGGGTGGAGATGAATCCGGAAGGCCTCGAACGGCTCCTGCAACAGGTCCGTCATGGACACGTGACGGTCGCACAAGCACTTCAGCGTCTGCGGTCACTGCCTTTTGAGGACTTGGGTTTTGCCTCGCTCGATCATCATCGATCGTTACGACAAGGATTTCCCGAGGTGATTTTGTGCGAGGGGAAAACGACGGCGCAGGTCGTCGCCATCGCGCGTGCGCTCATCAAGAAACAGGGCCCGTTTCTTGCCACTCGCGCCGACCCATCGGTCGCACGAGCCATTCGTCGGATGGATCGGCGGGCACAATACCATCCCGATGCGCGCATCGTGGCGATTCGCAACCCCAGTCAAAAACAATATGGTCATATACTCGTGGTCACGGCGGGAACCGCCGATGTGCCCGTGGCCGAGGAAGCGCGTGTGACTGCGGAAGTCATGGGAAGCCACGTCGAGCGGCTGTACGATGTCGGAGTCGCGGGTATCCATCGTCTGCTCGGGAAAAAGGATCGGCTGTTCGATGCGCAGGTCATCATCGTCGCCGCCGGTATGGACGGCGTCCTGCCGAGTGTGGTGGGAGGGTTGGTCCACTGCCCGGTCATTGCCGTGCCCACCAGTCGAGGCTATGGCGCGAGTTTTGGCGGAGTTGCTGCATTGCTGACGATGCTGAATTCCTGCGCGGCGGGTGTGGGGGTAATGAACATCGACAACGGATTCGGCGCAGCCTGCCTCGCGCATCGGATCAATATGTTGGGGGCGAAGAGTTAGACACGAAGAAACATGGAAGTTTTATTTCACTTCCAGCATGCCCCGCTTCGGCCAAGCCACCGTCACCGTGCGTAACCCTCTTTCTCCATTGGCCGCCAACAACTTTGTCCTCACTTCATATGAATAGATGCCTGCCCCGGCGGGTTGCTTTCGATGATCCTGGCCGTCCCAAGCAAGCTCGACGGACACCTTCGATCGTTCTCTCTCCCCGTCCAAGGCCGAGGGAGGTTGGATCGGCTGTCGATGGGAGAGAAATCGTAGCGAGGTCTTCGAGGGAGAACTGATGAGCGAGGTCACTTCGAGAATCATGTCACCATCGACTTCCTTCGGCAGCTGCACCGTGACCGAAAATTGGAGTGGTCCATTGCCGAGGGTATACGGCAGCGGAGTAATATTCAGGGCGACAATTTTGAGCTCAGGCTCGGGCCTGGGAGGGCGGGAGGACTTCACCTTTGAAAAACCGTCTTCAGGGAAAAAGGTGGTAAGGCATGCCCATAGGGAAACAAGCCCGAGCAAAAGTTTCGTACGACGGAGATCGCTGGAAGTCATCAATGAAAGTACCGAATCTGATTCCAAGGGGTAAGGGTGGCGTGTAGGATGATGCACGGCCCGTACAACTTAACCATTGTTAGGGGGATAACACAGCACCCTCGGGCTGTCAACGAAGCTTCGACAATGAACCAACGATTGCCGTTCGTCGACGCCTTCGGTAAGATGTCCGGTCATTTTGCTTGTAACGAGCGAGGGACTCGGTGGGTCGTCATTTGCATTTCGATTGTTTCTCCGGCGTCAGCGGAGACATGGTCCTCGGCGCACTGATCAGTGCCGGTCTCCCGTGGACAAACTTGGTGAACGGTCTCAAACGACTGCGGCTCAGCGGTTACCGGCTGCGGCGACGTGAGGTGCATCGCGGCGCACTCCCGGCGATAAAGGTCGACGTGATCGTCGAGCAAGGGTTTGAACGGCCGCTGCCCCTCTCTCGCATCCGCAAGATCCTCGCCGGCAGCACGCTGCCTGGTCCGGTCAAGGAACGTAGTCGGTCGGTCTTCGATCGACTGGCTGAAGCAGAAGGGCTTGCCCACCGAGTCGATGCGAAGGATGTGCGCTTTCATGAAGTAGGGGTCGTGGATTCGTTTATCGATGTCGTCGGAGGCGTGTTGGGTTGCTATCTGCTGGACGTCACCCGGGTGACATCCTCTCCCATCAATGTAGGAGGCGGTTCCATTCAGACCTCACACGGGCTCTTGCCCGTTCCGGGACCCGCGGTGGCGGCGCTGGCGAACGGGATTCCGATCTATTCCGCTGGTCCGCAACACGAGCTTGCGACTCCTACCGGTGTGGCGTTGCTGCGGACGTTGGCTTCCGATTTCTGCTCACTGCCGATGATGACCAGTGCGGCGGTGGGATATGGGGCCGGCGACCGAGATCCGGAGGGCTGGCCGAACGCGTTGCGCGTGTTTTTGCAGGAAGATTCAACGTCTCAGGCGCGACACACCGAACGGATGCTGCAGATCGAAACCAATCTCGACGATCTCAGCCCACAGACCTATGAACACGTCATGGAACAACTCTTTGCCGTCGGTGCCGTCGATGTCATCCTGACTCCCGTCGTGATGAAGAAAAGCCGACCGGGAGTCGCGCTGAGCTGCCTTGCCGCTCAAGACCACACAGACGCCGTGCTTGAAATCTTGTTCCAGGAGACCTCCACCCTCGGCGTACGGCTTCAAGAGGTGAATCGCCAGGTGCTCTCTCGTCGATTTGTCCCCGTCAGGACCCGAGGCGGAGTCGTTCGCATGAAAGTAGCCGATGTCGGCGCGGGATGGCAAAAGGCAGCCCCCGAATACGAGGATTGTAAGGCCATCGCAAAGCGGACCGGTCTCCCCCTCAAGGCGGTCATGGAGGAAGCGCAGCTGGCCTATCGAGGAGGACTCCACAAGAACAGAACGGTAAATCGACGAGGCCGGGCGTGACCGTTCTGTACTATGTGCTCCTCTTTATCCTTTCCGTCGCGGTCACGCTGGGCGGGTGCGCCCTCTTTACCAATGGCATTGAATGGCTGGGCAAGCGGCGGGGTATCTCCGAGGGCGCCGTAGGGAGCGTCTTCGCCGCAATCGGCACGACGTTGCCTGAAACCTCGATCCCGATCATTGCAATTTTCTTCGGCGAAAGCCAGGAAGAAGTGGAGGTGGGCCTAGGCGCCATCTTGGGCGCGCCGTTCATGCTCAGCACGTTGGTGCTGCCCCTCTTGGCCGTGCTTCTGCTGCTCTATGCGCGGGCCGGGAAACGGACTGCCCGGTTTCATCTCAATTATCGCGAAGTGCTGACCGATCTTACGTTTTTCATGATCGGTTATTTTATCGCCTTGGGTTGCGCTTTCGTACCTTCCAGGCTGGTTCACCTCATCGCAGCCGTCGGATTAATCTGTATGTACATCTATTACATGAGGCTCAAATTCAGTCCGGCGGGGGATGAAGAAGGGAGCGAACTGGAGCCGCTGATCTTCGACAAGGCCGCGGCGACGCCGTCGTATGCGATGATCGGGTTTCAAGCCCTGTTGGGGCTGGGCGGGTTGATCTTGGGAGCCCATCTCTTCGTCATGGCCGCCGAATCGATGGCCGGGCTGTTCGCGATGTCGCCATTGATTTTGGCGCTGCTCATCGCGCCGCTCGCTACCGAACTTCCGGAGATGTCCAACAGCTTCCTCTGGCTGTATCGCAAGAAAGACCGGCTCGCCGTGGCCAATGTCACCGGAGCCATGGTTTTTCAAGGCACCTTCCCGGTCGCTCTTGGATTAATCGGAACCGCATGGTCGATTGCGCCCTCGGCATTGACCTCGATGATCTTGGCCGTGCAGGCGGTAGGGCTCTGCCTCCTGCAGATTCTGATCGGCGGCCAGTGGCGGCCCTGGCTACTCGCCGCCGGAGCTGTTTTTTATATCGGCTATACCCTGTATCTCTATGTCAACTGAAGCACGATCCGCTCGCAAACGTTCCCCCTCCTCACGGCTCCCCTTGCTGGGAATTACGATGGGAGACCCGGCCGGCATCGGCCCGGAAATCATCGCCAAGGCCCTGGCTGGGGCTCACTTGGACAACGTTTGCCGATCGATCGTCATCGGATCGCTCCCCGTGATGGAGCGAACGATCAAAGCCCTGAGGCTTAAGCTGGAGGTAGGTCGCGTTGACGGCCATGAAACAACGATGCCGCGCAGAGGAACAGTGACGGTACTGGACCCGCTGGAGATACCACTGAGAACGTTCGAACCGGGTATCGCCGCGTCAGAGACCGGCGCCGCCTCAGTCGCCTTCATCAAAAAGGCCGTGGAATTGGCTCAAAGCGGCTGTATCGACGGCATGGTGACGGCACCCATCAACAAGGAAGCCATCAATATGGCTGGCTGCCAATACCCGGGCCATACCGAATTGTTGGCTGATCTGACTCAGGCAAAGGAGTCAGGCATGATGATCGTGGGCGGGCCGTTACGCATCATGTTCGTCACGACACACGTCGCGATCCGAGATCTCCCCTTGCTGCTGACCCAAGCCAAGGTTGAAAAAGCGATCCGCTTGGCTCAATCGGCGCTGACGACGCTGTTCGGAATCAAACGACCTCAGATCGGAGTGGCCGCCCTGAATCCGCATGCGGGCGAGCACGGATTGTTCGGCGATGAAGAAGCACGTGTCATTCTACCGGCCGCGCGTGCGGCCCGGCAGCGAGGCATTCTCGCCAGTGATCCGTCGCCGGCGGATACACTGTTCGGAAAAGCCGCGAAGGGACAATATGACGGCATTGTCGCCCTCTACCACGATCAGGGCTTGATTCCCCTGAAACTTGTCGCCTTCGGTACATGCGTGAACCTCACCGTGGGATTGCCCATCATTCGCACTTCGGTCGATCATGGAACCGCCTTCGACATTGTCGGGAAAGGCATCGCCGACTCGGGCAGTCTGATAGAGGCCGTCAAGCTGGCCGCGAAGATCGCCAAGCGGAAGGTAGCCGCCGGTCCGATGAGGAAGGGGCGCGTCAAACATGTCGCCTGATATTTCGAAAGGCCTTACCGTGGTTCGGCAACAGATTGATGAATTGGAGACGCTCGAAAAGCAGACTCTTGAAGATTTGAACACCGTCGCCGGGACCGAACGGATCGCAAAATGGAAAGTCCGCACCGTGATGCTTATCACCGACGCGGTCGGCCCTCTGGAAGGACAGGCGTTCGCCCGGATCCAACCCGGACCGTCGTTCACCCATGATCTGGTTGAAGAATTTACGGATCTCGTGGAATGTTATCGCTCGCCGCTGACTCTCCTCGCCAAGCGATTGGCCTTGCAGGCTTCCCCCGCTGAGAACTGAGGTGGACTTCTCTCTGTCTCCTCCCGCGATCAAACGCCTCGGCCAGAATTTTCTGATCGATCCCAATATTGTCCGCAAAATCGTCACGCTGGCCGAACTCACGCCGAGTGATACCGTTTTTGAGATCGGTCCGGGCCGCGGCATCCTCACGGAGGCCCTATGCCGAGCAGCCGGTCACGTGACGGCGATCGAAGTCGATCCGCGCCTCTATGCGTACATGACCGAACGGCAACCCCGGTTATCGAACCTCACGCTCATCCTCGACGACGCGATGACCCATCCGATCAATCGCCTTCCGACCGGCACCATCGTCGTCGCCAATCTTCCCTATTATGTATCCACGCCGCTCCTCTTCCGTCTTCTCGATCAACGAGACCGCTTTCCCCGTATGGTCCTTATGCTGCAAAACGAGGTCGTGGATCGATTGGTGGCACAACCAGGCAGTTCGGACTATGGGGTGCTCTCAGTCATGGCGCAGTATGCGGCAGAGACCACGAAAGCGTTTCGCGTCTCTGCTCAGTGCTTCAGGCCGAGACCGGAAGTCGGCTCTGCTGTAGCTCTGCTAAAGACCAGGCCTCGGAGGGCACTGAATCGGGAGGAAGAGCCCAAAATGGCGGCACTCGTGAAAGCCGCCTTCGCGCATCGCCGCAAGACACTTGCGAATTCCCTCAAGGACGAAGGGTATGATCCGAAGCTGCTGACGGAAGCCGTGGAAGCACTGGCGCTCTCTCATTCCGTGCGTGCGGAAATCCTATCCATCGACCAGTTTATCGAGCTGACTCGCCGCTTATATCGGCCGGAGTCTTCGCCCTCCACCAGCAACGGCTGACAGGAGTATGCGGACGGCCGAGGATCCGAATTAATCTGAGATGGTGCTGCACCGAGCTACTAATCGGGACCCACGTTGCGCCGACTCGGCGGCCTACACGGGCCGCATGTGTATCTTGAAAATGACGCGACGGCTCTTATCGCGATCCGGGTGTCCGGCATCATTGCGTAAGAGGTTCTGTCTCCCACGCCCGCTCGCTGTGGCTTTCTGCAAGAAGCATTCATAGGCCCAAGGAAGCTTGTCGCGGATCACCTCCAAGCTCTTCGCCAGTACGGCAAAAGAGCGTTCCTGACTGAGCCTCAGGTTGAGGATATCCTCACCCAGATCGTCGGTGTATCCTTCGATGACGAAGGCTTCCACTGTGTGCTCCGAGGAACCGCACGTGATTGAGGCGTAGTGGGGCATGACCTCGGACAAGAAGGTTTCGGCCGTCGGGAGCAATGTGCTCTTCCCGAACTCAAAGTTGATCGCCGTGTCCGGCACCGCGATCGTATGGACGCTCGGGCTCGCGGCGTCCGATTGCGGAGGCGGCGGGATGAGCTGGGGCATGAGGGTCGTGAGTGAGGTACGGTCGTCGACCGGATCGGCCTTTCCCTCTTTGACGCGGGTCACATACGCCACCAGCAAGAGAACGAAGATGACGGCGAGCGAGGTCATAAGATCAGCCACCCCGCTCGTCACAACGGCGGAGTCGTCACGAGAGTCCCTTGAAAAGTTTAGCTTCATCCCTTCGTTCCCTCCATGCCGTTTCGTATGGCACGAGCCGGCTTGCCTTGACCGCTATCTTTCTTCACCGGACGCACATCGCCTGTCGCTGCCGTTGCCGTTGTATTGCTCCTGATCTCCTGAAACATCGCTTCGATCTCCGATTGAGATAACTGCACCGGGACGCGTTGCTCCTGCATCGAGCGGTTGAGGTCGCCGATGGCTTCCAACAGCGGATTCATCAGTGGCCTCAAGGCCCGCTGGACTGCATGACCGATTTCATCCGGCACATCATCCAGCTTCATCGGTGATTGCTTGGCACTCAGAGCGGTGAGCGCCTGTGCGGCCGAGTGCAGAGCCGCGACGGTTGATTCGAGGCGGCGCTGCACGACCTCGACAAGCTGATGCGCGGTATCGTGTCGGACGGGCGAAACTATGGCGGTCGGCGACCCGCTTACCGATGAGGAAGCCTGGCCGGATTGAGCGGCTGCTTTCTGTGGAAACATTTCATCCAAGAGGGATACGCATTCCCGGTGTCGGTCATCCAGCCGACGCCAGAGAGAATTGTCGAGGAACGTGAACGCATTGGCGCACGCCAAGCCGACAATGGACGTGACAAACTTCCCAGAGAGCCCATTGATGAGCCCTTGGATTCCCTCGATCTCCGACCCATTTGCGTGGAGTTTGCTGAGCCCGATCAAAATAGCAAGAAAGGTAAGCATCAACCCCATGCCGGTCATGAAGGCGGGAAGCTGCCGGTAAAAGCGGACATTGAGATAAGCAGCGCAGAGCGAGTCGAACGTGAAAAACTCGCTTGCGGAGCGCTGGCTATGGACCGTCGGCTCAAGAAACCAGGCGGATTGCTCGACCGCCAGAGTCTTTCGGTATCCAAGCCAATCTCTGGCAAACGCTCGCTCGGACTGCATCGCACGATCCAATGCTTGCAGGTCATCGAGATCGCGCCGTGTTTCACACTCATCAAGACGCGCCCGTTTTTTCGCCAACGCCGGGATGACCAGCCAGTCTGGGGAAACCTGACGCCTGGCCTGGATAAGCGGCGCGACGGACGACTGGAACCGTACAAGCGTGCGATGAATTTGTAATTGACCTCTGATGAGGACCGCACTATGCCACAGACACAGGATCAGGATACCGGCGGCACCGATCCAGCTGATCATAGGACTCTGAAGCCCACCCCCAAACGACACGTCGCGAGCCAGGAATTCCCAAAGGGCGGTGAACGAATGTACTTCATCCATTCGGTGAACCTCACCCGGAGCAGGTAAACTTCAGCAGGAATAAAACTCGGATTCTTTCCCTCAATTTTTGTGCCAAAGAGAGGTACGAGAAATCGCCGCATATCGCTACATTGTTTCCATGCCACCATATCAATGTGGAAATTCTTGCCGAGTGGGCGGCAAGTTGTGCAGATTTTAGAAGCGCGCGCTTCGTCGATTCGGTCTGCACGAACCTTCCGGGCTCTATTTGCCTTCTAGTCGATTGAAGGCGGGTGTTCATGATATGGTTTGACGTGCTTTACGGTGTGGCTCCAGCCAGCCGGAATCGAGGCAATCCACAATGGGTCACTGGAGGCTTCTCGGTCGACGAGTCGGCATGCTGTGCTTGTTGTTATCGGTAACGGGTTGTGCGAGCGAATTCTCAGTCGTAAGCTCAACCGGTGAGCCTCTCCTTATTTCGCGGCGTGGTTATTCACCGGGCGAGTGCACTGCCAAGGTGAAGGATGACGCCGCCCGCCTGGGTGTCACATTGCGGTATGTCCACGTCCGCGGCAGCGCCGTTGGTCGTTCGCTGCTATGGCCTTTTGAGCCTGGATACGCTTGTGAAGCGGCGATCGGACCGGAGCAGGGGCCAACCGGCGCTTACCCAGCCGGTCCCCATATGCTTTTTCGAGGCTCATGATAGAACCCCGGGCCTTCGCATCAGTCTACTTTCCGTAAAGTGATCGACCCCGGAGCTCAGCGCCGGGAACTGAGGACCGAGCCCCAAAGGTCTCGCCTATTCCCGTGGCACCCCGCAGTACGCATGGCCCCCGCGAGGCCAGACGTATGCATCCATACCCTCTCAGGGGGTAAACTGCCCTTCTGCGTCAACAGATTGATGGGTCCTAGTAATCTTGCACACTTCCATTGCTGAGGCCCTGAACAAGAAGCTTCTGGCGGGTGCTTTTGCGCTTATTGTGATGGCCTTTGCATCACGCTACTTCCGTAATTCGCTTGTTGATTCATGGGCTTAAGCTATACTTATCATGTACGGGAAGTAATGATTAGGAGGGGGAGAAAGCTCGTGCCCAGAGCGTGATGATCAAAATTTTATTGGTGGAAGACAACGACGTCGATGCACGGTTGACTCAAGACCTGCTGGAGGAATGGGGCACGGAAGAATTCGATATCATTCATGTCACCAGCATGAGCGACGCCGTCACCCGTCTCGCCCGCGCGCGTTTCGACGCCGTCCTTCTCGACCTGTCGCTCCCGGACGGCTACGGCCTCTCGACCGTGCGCCAAATGCAGGCCGCGAACCCGACGATAGCCATCATCGTGCTGAGCGGGCTCAATGACCAGACGCTCGCGTTGCAGGCTGTTCAGAACGGCGCACAGGATTACCTCGTCAAGGGACCGGGGCAGTCGGAACTGTTGGCACGCTCGATCCGCTATGCCATCGAACGAAAACGGGCTGAAGAGCGGCTGACCTACCTCGCTCAATATGATCAGTTGACGGGCCTTGTGAACCGCACCTTGTTTCGGGACCGCCTGATTCAAGCCATGGCGCGCAGCAAGCGGCTCCAACAGCCGCTCGGTCTCATGCTGCTCGACTTGGACCATTTCAAACCCGTGAACGATACCATGGGGCACAATGTCGGTGATCAGCTTTTGAAGGCTGTCGCCGGACGGCTCCAAGAGTGTGTGCGCGAGGTGGACACCGTCGCCCGGATGGGAGGAGATGAGTTCACGATTATCCTGGAAGGCCTGACGTGCGAAGAGGATATCACGCTGGTGGCACAGCGGATCACCAAATCATTGGCGGCACCGTTCCACCTTGGAGAACACCGGGCCTTGATCGGCGTCAGTATCGGCATTACCGTTTACCCGACCGATGATCACGATATCGACGAGCTTTTGAAGCATGCCGATGCCGCCATGTATCGGGCCAAACAACAAGGAGGAAGCTCTTTTCAGTTTCACATCCCCGACGATTCGCCTTCCTCCACCCGTTCGAGTTGACGGTTATCCACGCTTCGGCGGTTTCGGTTGCTATCATCGCCCGATTTCAGCAAGCGGTCGGTCGGTGATTGAATACGCACCGATAAGATTGAAGTCGAGTCGATTCATCGTTGGAAGCGCCGCCGGTTCCGGATTGGGATGCGAATCGGGCGTCAGGAGGATCCCCCAGTGCTGATTGTTCCGGCAGACATTATCGACGATCAACCCTTCGGCCTGCTGGAACAAGAGAATCC
>CAYXKP010000133.1:0-13180 GCA_964465695.1 uncultured Nitrospira sp. | reverse complement strand
TCGTCGCCCAATCGTATTGCCATGGGATACCTCCTTGTATCGCGATCACCTACAATCAAATCTTCCTATGACCCGTACAATACTGTGCTCCTGCGGGCGAGTTCAAGGGGTGGCATTCCGACACGACGCGGCGGACATACGTCTGTCAGAGTGATGCTCGGGCGAAGACATTCCACCTACCGCGACATCGGCTGCCGACGGTCGGCAATTGCGTCACAAAAAGAGCGCAAGCCTTCTAAAGTTTTCAACTGCTTTGCCGATAGAACTTTCGAGACCCCTGAACGGAGCAGGACATGCAGAAGACCGACTCCCAGCACACGAAGCTCCATATATCCAAGGATCCCATGTACGTGATGCTGCGTGAAGGCTGCATCAAGGAGTTCAACGCCAAGAAAGCTTCCGGCGACAAATGCGATCTCCGCGGCTGCGACCTGCGCGGCCTCGACCTTCGAGGGTTGGATGCCGAAGGCCTGGATTTCAGCGACTGCTATTTTCGACAATCCGACTTGCGTGGTATCGATTTGAGCAAAACCAACATGGAAGGGGCCAGCATCAACGCCTGCAAGATCTCAGGCGTCCTCTTTCCACAGGAACTCAGCGCGTCGGAGATTGAGCTCTCGCTTTTGCACGGGACACGAATGCGGTACAACGCAAAGTGATAAAGGCTTCTCAGACCTCGATGGTATCATCCCCTCCGGTGAAGCGTTCCCCGTGAAGCGCATCTCGTGAAATGCTGATCGTCGTTTACCCTAACGAGACACGAACGACGTTTCCCGTAAGACGACCATTAGGACCCGGCGGACAAGGACAGCTGAGTCCGTACCTTCTCGTGACCGGACTCAGCAGCGCCCGTATCCAGAAGAGCGACTCGTTCCTCTGGGAGCGTTCCACGTTCCAGCAGATGTTGCCGGATGGCCTCTGCGCGTTGATGGCCCAGCGTCTCCAATTCCTCCGGAGAGATTGAAATGGTCGCCGCGAGTTTTCGCTTCATTTCTTCGACGGTCGGCTGCGTGGGATCGGGCGCAGGGAGTTTCGCATAGAGTTTTTCTACCAGCCGCTGCTCTTCTTTCGGTGACAGTTCTTCATGATCCGGCTTCCCTCCGCTCATGGCGAAAAGCTGCTCGCGAAGTTTCCTTGTTTGGAGCGCCGCCACATCCAGCCTCGGATCGGTCGTTCCCCTGATATCGAGCCGAAGTCCGGCTCGCTCATCCAACGCTTTCTCCAACGCCTCGAGTTTAGGCGCTTCGCTCTCGAGCAGCGCGGCACTACCAGGCTCAAATTCAATGAACTGCAGATCCTCTTCGCTGCCTGCAGCGCCTGGAACCAATTTCCCCATCAGCGCAAACGGCGAGGCCACGACTTTTCCGAGTAGATTGACCAAGGTTGAAACGACCACCTTCCCATACTTGAAGTCCGGATCGTTCAGATTCCCGCGAATCGGCATATCGATTTCGATGAGACCCTTCCGGTCCTTCAAAAGCGCCACCAAGAGCGGAACGGGGAGCGACGTGGCGTCCGGACTATTAGTCTTCTCACCGAACGTCAACTGGTCGACATGCACCAGATTTTCCGCTTCCAACACTTTCTGCGATACCTTGTACTTCAAATCGAGCGACAATTTCCCCTTGGACAATCCATAGCCCACATATTTACCGCTGTAGGGTCCGATCGGGGTCAAATCCATCCCTCCCAGGGTAATGATCAAATCAGTGAAGGCATCGTCGCTCAACGGATTGATCTTTCCGGCTATTTTTAGAGGAGCGGCTCTTCCGACTTTTCCGGCCAGGTGGACATCGGCCTTTTTAAGTTGCCTGGACGACAGTCCTTTGATGGTGCCGCCCAACTCCGTCAGGCTGGTTCTCACGTTCGGCTCAATGGACAAATCCCGAAACGTAGCGGCCATTTTAACCAGTTTGACCTTGTCGATGGTGATGGGCACGGGGTCCCCTGCCTTGGCGTGCGATTTTTCGCTTTCGGGTGCTTGTACGGCCGCAGCGTGATTGTTGGTCGGAGATGAGACGGCGAGACGCGAGAGATTGAGTTGCCCTTTGGAGTCCACCACCAGATGAGCGGATGGTTCTTGCCAGATAATTTCAGCGATCTTCACGCTTGTCGGATCGACATTCAGCGCGATCTGATTCACGTTCAGCGCTTTCCACGTCACCACATCGTCCAGTTCGCTGCGATCCGCGATCGCCAATCGATTCACCGCAAGGTTGCCCTGAAACCGCAACAACGGCTCGCGTGCATGCTCTTTTGCAAAATGCGCGGTTCCGTTCAGATCGACCGCGCCGTCCAGCACGTCCGCATTCAGGTACCGGTCCAGATAGGTTTGAAACGGCCGGATGTCGATGTGCTCGAGCGTGAGGTCTGTCTCGGCGCCGAGGGGTTCGACCGTCACCTTACCCCGTACACCGACCGAGCCGGTCTCATTCAGTTTGAGCGTCACATCGATCGGCATCGGTTTCTTGAACGGAATCCGCACATCCTTCACGGTGACATTCATCGCGTCCACATCCACATGGCCGGGACGCTCAAGCGTCTGATCTTCGAAGGTCGCTCCATAGTTTCGCAGCGCGACCTCCTCCACTGTAATAGACCATGGTTTGGGAGGCTTAACCGCGGGATCCGACCTCTTCGTCGTGTCGTCTCCACCGACCGGCGTGAACAGCGGCTGATAATTGATGATCCCGCCCGGATCCAACCAGGCTTCGAACCGAGCGTCGGCCGAATGGATCTTGGCGACATCGATCGTCTGTTTTTGGAGATCCAGCTGAATCCCTTCCACAGTAAAAGCCGGGATACTTACGACGGGATCGATCCCGCCCCGTTCGACGATATCGAGATTCTGAATCGCCACTTTTCCGTTCTTAATCGTGGCCTGAGGAGCCTGGCCGCGAAGATCGAACTGGTACGACATGGACAGGTCCAGTGTGCCCTTCGGAACATCGAACTGGAACAGGTCGCGCACGGCCTGATACAACGTCTTGAGCTTGATTCCGGACAGATTGAACCGGCCATCGGATTCCACCGGCTCCAGAAAGATGGTCCCCTCCCAAGAAATCCTCTCATCCTTTCCGATCTCCGCCGTGAACGCATGGGCGTTCTCGCTTCCTTCGGCTTGGACCGTGCTGAAGTTCCGTAGCACCAGGTAAATCGGCACGACATCGATCAAGACCGGTCTGGGCTTGGATTCATCCCTGTACTCCAGAATCCCTTGTTCAATCTGCAACAGGTCGGTTTCCACCGCCATCATCTGGCGGGGCTTCCCCGACGGGGGAGTGGGTTGTTGCGCCGTTTCAGCCGACGGTGGAGCCAACGACATCAGATTCAGCTTTCCCTCGGGGTTCACCTTGGCCGCGACAAACGGCATGACAAGGCGGATCTCGTCGAACGCCACCTTTTGCAAGAACAGGGTCACGGCGCGCAGATTGACGAACAGCTCCTCGAAGCCCATCATCGGCGTCTGGTTTTGCTCCCGCACTTCCAGCCCGTTGAGACGTAGAGCGAGTGTGAAAGGATTGAAGGCGGCCTCTCGCAGAACGATCGGATGCTTGATCTGATCAGAGACAGTGGGAATGACGTACGATTGAATCAGATAGGGAATCAGCACGAACCCGATGAGCGTGTAGAGAGCAATCAGCCCCGCCAACGTCCCTGCCAGCACCCGGGGTCGGAGGATCCCGCGCATGAAGTATCAACGCCTTCGAAGACAATAAGAAGATCACATCGTGCACAGACTATAGGAGACACGAGCGTTGATTGTCTACTCGAAGGCCCCCTTACTTTGGTAGGAAGCAGTACGCCAATGATGGCGGCAGCCCGGAATGATCGGAAGCAAAACCGGCCGACAGCAAAGAAGGTGTTTATCCGCCGGCGATAATTAAGAGAGGCTCCGCCTGGTGAGCCGGCGGAACGAGCAAGCTAGGTGTGGTGCGCCCGGCTGGAATCGAACCAGCGACCCTCAGCTTAGAAGGCTGATGCTCTATCCGACTGAGCTACGGGCGCGAGATAAGAATCAATAAATGAGAGCCGAAGGGCATTTTGTGCCATATGTGCCATGAGGTCAACTATGATCCTAGAGATTGGTCTTATAAGAGCATTCAGCGAAGCAAGAAGGATCCACCGACGCTAATAGGGTTAGGTTACGCTGGGAAGCCCAATATGAAAGTGGCATGGCGGCCGCGTCAGGATCCCGATGACCTGAAACTTCAGACAAAGTAAAGGAAGTCCATCATGATTGAAACGGCCAAATACTGCCAACTATGCATCGACAAGTTATTTCCGGCTACTGCGAAGACGGAGACAGAGAAACAGTTTCTCACTGCCCATACTTTGGCACCTCGGCCGGCCACTGACTACGGTCCCACGAACGAGGAAGGGACGTGTGAGAAATGCGGACAGCACACTGTTGTGACGTATTATCGATTGCCTGGTTAAAGTGCGTGACTGATCCGTTCGCGATACAAATAGTTTTATATACGTATACGTTGACAGCAATGCATGTATTAGAGCAAGGGATGCTCCTAGTCCTCCAAGGATGGCTTGTCCCATATAGTGCGCAAGGGGCTAAGCGGGAAGATCTCCCTATGATATGGGGGAAGGAGACGAGCTATGATGCCATGGATCATCGAACCGTTTTTGGTGAGCATCATTGTGGGACTCACGTATATCGTGTTAACGAAATGGCAGGAATGGAAGGAGTGATCGGCCCCGTCTTGAGATGCATAGAATGAATAAGCTGTTTTATAGTTGGACGGTTATCGCGAAGTCACGCCCTAGAGGAACTCCTAGTAAGTCAACTATTCTTTATCTCTAATTTCTCCCCACCTTTTGTGGATAACCTTGTGAACAAGTAAGGAAATTTGACAGCTAGTCGGCCAATGACGCGAATATTTATCGGTTTGCCTATAATTTAGGCATCCGCCTCCATTCGCTGGAACCCCATGGAATAGTGGTTTGGACGCCCGCTTCCAACTTTTTTGCCTATTCCTAGGTAAATCCGTTGACACCATCCAACGGTGCATTCACCGTAGGAGCATTCAGGGTCGCTATCCACAGGTTCAAGACATTTCTGGGGATGGTGGCGTCCAGCGTCAACATAGGCTTCTGTATATGTCAAGGGGCTTTGGAGCAGAAAGACGGCTACGTCAAGTAGAGCCAAGTGGCACCTTCTAGGATCTCTCTTTGCCCCTAGCAGATTTGCGGCCAACAATCTCCTAGCCGTTACTGTGTCCACTCCTGCCAGCCGCAGGTCGGTGGCGGCACAGCGCCGAAGATCATGAATCTAAAGCCCTTAATACCGGATTTTTTAACTTATAGAGCTGTGCATGGACAGTGGGAAATTGGGATCGATGGTGGTCCTAATCGGAAATTAGATCTTGATACTCGCTGTGCCGCCCGAGCCAACCGGCGGCATAGCCGCATATGGGCACTGCCTTCAGCTCCTCCGCTCGCACGACCTCCATCAATTGACGCATGAACTCCCCCGCCGCGCCCTTGCCGCGCAATTCCGGCGGCGCAAAAACGTAATCGATATACAGGGTGTCCTTGTCCTTGCGGACATTGGCGTACACCATCAGGTGGCCGAACGGCATTTCATAGCGTTGTTCGGCCTCATTATAGGTGACGTGATTGTCTGCGGTCATGGCGTGACAACTCCGGTTGAGCGGTGATCGTAACCATTTCGAGCCTCAATATTCGACGCGTTTGCTCCTGCAAGCGGTTCCTTTCAGCTCCTCACTGAGATGCTGTATGAGCCCGTCCCGGTCGGGCTGTAATGCCGCACTTCGGCAACGTAGGTGCCGGGCTCAAGGTTCGCGACGATTCGTGAATTCGCGCCGGGGCCGCTATCATCGTCCTCGGCCACGAGCATCGTGGGGGAGTCAGGACCAAAAAGCCTGAGAACGCAGTCCGTGTTCCCGGCAGTCTCGATCGTATAGGCGCCGGGTGCAGTGACACTAAACCCGTACAGATTTCGCTCATTCGCGGTACCGATGCTCCCCTGCACCGCGGGGCCATTGATTTGAATGGTCGGCGGAGCGGACGGCTCGGCCGCGCGGGTCACCGAAATGCGGTAATCGCCGGTCGATGAACCGCTGTAATGCCGCACGCTCGCATAATAAGTCCCCGGTGTGAGCTCCCGCGCTATTTGGGCATTATTCCCTGCTCCACTATCATCATCTTCAACCAACAACGTGGTCATGTCATCGGGCCCGTAGAGTCCCATCACGACATCCGCGTTCCCTCGGTGGCAATCGTGTAGCGCCCGGACGAAGACACCACAAAGCTGAACACATTGACCTCTCCTGCCAGGCCGATCGAGGCGGTCACCGGCGGCGCGTCGATCGTAAGGGGCAGGGCTTGAGGTGAGACCGGTTCGTTGTCATACCTATAACCCAGCGCATGATGATCGAGGACGCTTCGAGGCGTCGGCGGGGTCGCCTCATTGTTCCAAGGAGGCATGGGATCATCCAGGGCATGCCCTGCCACCACACCGGGCGTTCCGCTCGCCGGCTGGTACGACTGCTCAGGGTGTTCCCGCTGCCATTCCGCCCAGAGGCGGTCGATATTACAGTGATGCAGCCAGAATACGGGATCGTTCGGTGACGACATGGCCATCATGGAGCCGCCCACCCACATGTGTCCGGGATTGTGAACGACTCCTTCCAGACGATTCCGAAAGCTGCTGTTGGTGCTGCTGTTGCCGTTCCATGGAGCGGAATCGTAGGGCACCACGGCTTTCGCGGCGTCGACGGCTTGCTGAGTCGGCAGGGCTCCCATGGAACCAAAGGCGCGAGTCAGGAAGGTGGCGGTGTCTCCCGGATCACGCACGTTCAGGGGCCATTCTCCGGTCGAAAAGGCGAAGGGACCCGTCGTCACGCGTTGGTCCGCACCCGTCCCATTCCCACCCATAAAATCGGGGCCCCACAGCGAGGCTGCCGCAGTCCTGTCGATTGTCCAGTCCCAGTACGGAATCGACACCGTTGGATCAATCCCTTCAAGCGCCCGTTCAAAGCGACGAAGATACTCGCGGTGCCATGGCAGGAAGGCGGGACCGCCATGCGCAGGATCATTAGGACCGGCCAGAAATGCAGTGCGGTGCTGGTCAACGAAGACATCATAGGCGCCGCTCGCTTTCAACGCCTTGACCGCCGCCACGAACGCCGCGCGCTCCGCCGGAGTCAGACTGGATTGGTTCTTCCGTGTGCCCATTTATCGGCCCGCCTGCTGATAGTCGATGATCTTCCTGGCTAATTCCAGCGGCGAAGGCTGCGGGTCAAAGGCGAACCCGGAGGCCAGGTACGCCCCTGAAGAATTTCGCACAATGAAGATGGTCTTTCCGTCGATCGACAGTTCCGGCTTATCCGCTGTGCCACTGACAACGATTTGCCGGCCTTTATAGGTCTCACGATGGTCCGCCATTGTCCCTCCCGAGAGATATGCGCCTCGCCCCCTCAATGCGGAGCAGAGCATCATGGGGTAGCCAAGGTGACTGTTTGAAAGAAACTGATTCGTATTCGTATAGCTGGTAGTAACTGCTCGTCAACGTACCCATGCTCATCGGAAAGCGATCGCCCTTCCGTCGCAGCACGGGCTTTTAACTTTCTGTGAAGCTGACCTGGAACGTTTCGGAGCTGATCATCTTGGACATATCGCTCAGCTTACTTACATGTGGAGCACATATCAACGGAGAGCGGAACGACGCTATCGAAGAACAGCCCAGAGGATTCTAGCGAGATCTTGGCCGCCCGTGGTGAATCGAATTGGATTCAGTCTGAATCTTTTTGGATTCTCCATCATTCTCCTTCCATTCCATCCATAACAATAAATTTACGAGAGAGAACAGGCGCCATCGGCGCGCCAGTGAAGCCATTGCAGGCATCTCGGTGAACGCTCACATCCAATGTCGTACGAGTGGCGCGTAGTTTGCGTAGCGGGCACAGCATAGGGCCTTTCAGACAGAGAAGAACGCTGACAGAGCCAGGTAATCGGCATATGAAATTCATGGAGAATATAAGACGAAAATGGCGAAGACGTATCCCAATGAGCAAGACTTCGAGATCGCCTGTCGGTTCAATCCATGGGCAGAATCGTAGGGTCGTAATTACCCTAGATAGGGCCGAATGATCTTATACCTATGAAGGGATATCGGGATATATGAACCTAGAGTAGATAGAGCCACCAAGATACGGTAGAAATGCGGGCCGGAACGTTTGTCCCGGCAAATAAAGTAAAACCTAATCCATCCTAAGGGTTATTGCGCAACATGAGTGGCAAGATATTCAGGCGCCGAAGTCGAAACTTTTAGCGGCAAGTCAGTGAGCCTTCCGGACCTCTTTAGACAATGGCAAACGTAATCAGAACGAGTCTGATGCAACCAAAGAAGTAATCCAGATGTTCAAGGAAGAAGAAATAGATCTACGATGATGATGGCAATCAGATGCCAATGAGAAATTTCAAGATCAGCAATGGGCTGATCGTCCTTTCCTTATTGTTTGGAACAACCCTTCCCTCCTGCGTGTTGTGGGTCGGCGAACGACCACCGCTACAATTGCTAACTCCGGGAACTGAAAGACAGGGCAGGATGCAAAGTGCCCAGGATCTACCCCCCTCGGTGAAACCCGGGCCAGAAGTCGCTGCAAAATTCTACGATCAAACCGTTGCGGGAAGTCCATTCACTGAAGGGAAACTCAACTGGAACCAGCTGATAAGAACCATCAAGACACCAGGGCTTCGGCAGTTGGAACTTCGCCCTGGCCTAGTAGTTAATTTTGAGCCGAAAGGCTATGAACAGCTTAAGGGAAGAGCAGCGGAAGGGAGTAAGAAGTACCGATGGTTCGGGCTGGTTAAGGACAAAGGAACCGTTGTGGGCGAAGGGCTCTTTATAGTTGATGAAAAAAAGCAGCGAATCCGTGCAACCATTGAATACAGAGACAAGATCTATGACATTATCTCGTTGAAAAATGGGAGAATCCGTATACTCGAACTCACAGCGGAACGATTTCCTGAAGATAATCCTAAACATCCTATATCTTCGATCGGCACGTCTCCTGAGGATAGTCCTGAACATCCTATATCTTCGGTCGGCACGTCCGATGGGGCGATTAGTGAAGCCTCTTCTCTGATCAATAACTTGTGCGTGATAGAGGTCCTGATCCTTTACACGGAGAGAGCTGAAGCCGCCTGGCTCGACCAAGGGTACGCGGATATCTGGATGGAGTTCGACGCTGCAATAGAAAATGTGAACACAGCCTTCGCCCAGAGTGAGATCCGAGCAAGGGTTGAAATAGCCGAGAGGAAACTCATTCCTGCCGACGTGTACGACGAAAGTAAAGAAAGTGGAGCGTTGGACGCTGCTTTGGCCAAGCTCCAAAATGCGGGCTGGCCTTTAGGTGAAACCGCTGCACGCCTTCGAGACTCAGCCAAAGCGGATCTTGTCAACCTTTGGGTATCCGGCGGGGACTGGTGCGGAGCTGCTCCATATTTCACAGATAGAAGTCCTGGGGTTGATGATGGGTTCTCAGTCGTCACTGTTGGATGCGCTACCAAGAACAAAACGTTAGCTCATGAATTTGGACACAACCTAGGAGCAAGGCATTCTCGTTGGGACGAAAAAGTCCCAGACGGTTCCGCCAGCGGCTACAATTTTGGTCACGTCAGTCTCGAAGATAGAGTCCGAACCATTATGACTTTGAAAGGTGAATGCGAAGATCAAAACGTATTTTGCCGTCGTGAATCACATTATTCGAATCCTGATATTCCCTACGATGGCCTCTTGACCAAGACAGGAGTCCGTACTGGTGAACCTAAAGCTGCCGATAATCAACAGCGACTCAACTCGACAGTCTGCAAAGCAGCAAAGTATCGGTAAAATCAAGCAGGCCAGACTAAACCAATTTGTCATTATCTCCTTCCTGACTCTATGGAAATGTGCCGCGGGGTGTTTCGCATCATGTATTACCGAGGTTCAAACTTACCCACTAGGAGGAGGCGTCAATGGTCAAACAGTTATGGGCATGGATGTCGATTATTATAGGTATTCAGCTGGGAGTTTGGTCTGTGGCAGAGGCAGGCACTGTCACGTGGTCGGTCAAGAGCAATACTGGAGCAGTTGTTTGCCAGGGGAGTGGAACAAACTCTGTGAACCTCCCGGCCACTTGTGGCAACGACCTTGATTTCATCGATAGCGGGGGGACGGCTAAAATAGAAGCCATCGATAGTGGTACCAACGACATTCTGCAATTACTGTTTACCAAGATTGTAGCCAAAAAAAATATAGCAAATTATGTTCTGACTTTTGACCATACCTTTGCGCCTGGGCCGAAAAAGACAGATTACACCCCAATTTATTATCGGACACACATGTATGGCACCAATATCAGCGGTACTGCTCCCGCCAACAGGATTTCGGTCACTTCCACGATTGAGCATCCGGTCGGAACACCCGTACTCAACGCTTCTGTCCAGCCCGCCCCGCCTCCCGCGACAAACTTTAGTTACTACCAATCTCCGTCCACCAGTGCAGATTGGGACCAAAATCGAAAGATTATAGTCCGAGTCACATTCTCGCTTGAGAACACCAAGTACGTAAACTTTGGGGCAGGCCGGTTTGTAAAAGTCTCGGCTCAAACTTTTCCCGATCCGCCGGAGGATGAAGGCTCACTAAAGCCAGGCTCTACGCGCTCCTTTTCAGAGATTCAGTCAGAGGTTCAACAGATGATTGAGAGCGGGGACACTGCATGTATCGGAGTTGCACTTCCTGATGGTAGCTGCGCCGGCATTCATGTTTCGAAGTAGGAGCGAGATAACACTGTAAATTCAACTGAACCTCACTCATTGCGCGAGATAATGACATGGCATTGCCTGCTCGCTCCGTTACCCATTTACTCCCAACTAGCGAAACGGATATCTTCATGCTCATATGCCCCCATTTCACTTGCTTCGAACTTCTCCTTGGCGTAGGAGAATGTCCATGAAACAGAACCTGCAGTCTCACCTGTCAAGCGCGAAGCGACTTAGAGTGAAGACCTATGCCATTGCCGCCTCGGTCGTCTTGCTATGCACATTAACAAGCAAGATTGCGGCCCAAACGCCACCCATTACATCTTCCGGTCTCAATACGACCGTCATACAAAACGGAAACACTTACAACATCACCAATGGCAGTAGGCCAGGAGGTGGAGCAAATCTGTTTCACAGCTTTGGGGACTTCAATGTTCCGCATAACAGCATTGCGAGCTTTCAGAATGACTCCGGCCTTCCTACATCCAACATTCTTGGCCGTGTCACGGGTGGAAATATCTCGAACATTTTCGGAACCATTCAAACCGTGGGATTCTCCAATGCGAATCTCTTTTTGATGAACCCTAATGGCTTCCTGTTCGGCGCGAATGCAACTCTGAATGTGGGGGGCACGGTGACCTTCATGAGCGGGGACTACCTGAGGCTTGCCGATGGCGTGCGGTTCAATGCGATTCCCAATGCCTCGGCCGATGCGCTCCTGAGCCCAGCACCGGTTGCGGCTTTTGGTTTCTTGGGCTCTAATCCGGGAGCGATCACCGTCCAGGGGAGCCATCTCGCAGTTGCCGCGGGCACCGACATCTCACTGGTTGGTGGGAATATCACCATTCAGTCCGGCACACCGGTGGGAGGAACCCCGCAACCGGCTCAACTGGTAGCACCAAACGGCAAAATCCAATTGGCCACTACTGCATCGCCGGGAGAGTTCGAGGCGGTAAGTCTTCAGGCACTCTCAAACGTGAATGGCGCTACCTTCTCTTCTTTTGGTTCAGTCTCTCTGGCGCCAGGCTCGACGATGGACATTAGCCACAGCGGTAACGGCAAGGTCTCGATTCGGGGAGGTGAATTCATCCTTGATCTGACAAACGCGTTTCTTTCAACTGCACCGGCTGCTCCTCCGGCTACTGGCGATGACGTGATTTCTCTGGCAGGAGGCAGCCTAATACAGAGTCGCACCATTAGCAGCACCGACGGAGCCGCAATTAACATTGTCACCGGTATGGTTGAAGTGAAAGGCGCTTCACAGATCCTGAGCAGTAATGAAGGACCCGAGGGCATCGGAGGCGATATCAATATCAGCGCTACTAAAACGGTTACAGTTTCAGGATATGACGAAGCCGCAAGCTCCGGTGCGCGGACAGATTTTGGAATTGTGACAAGCGGGGTGTTTGCCGGCACCATCGGGGGCGGTACCGGAGGGGCCATTAATATCACCACACCGAAAATGACTATTGAGGAGTCGGCGGAGGTGGCAACCCTCACTGCCGGGGCGGGCAATGGGAAAGCCCTGACATTGGAAGTGGGAACGTTGGATATCAATTCAGGAGGACGCCTTTCCACAATCAGCGGGTGGAACCACCTGATTGCTGATCTTGGCGACGGCCTTGGGCAAGCAGGCTCGATCAATATTCAGGGAGCGAGTGCCGTCAGTGTATCCGGGACCGGTCCATTCAATAACTATAGCCGCATCCAGGGCGTCGGCTATGGTCTTTCCGGAGGGGGGAGCGCTCCGATCGAAATCACTGCTCCCTCGGCAACAGTAACTCTCGAAAATGGCGGACGGATTGAGACGATGCCGAGGTTCAGTGCAGACCCAACTGGTGACATCTCGCTCACGATCAAAAATCTCATCATCACGAACGGGAGCATCAATACCGTGGGCGGAGATGGCAGGTCCGGAAATATCTTTGTCACGGCCTCAGACTCAGTGTCGCTAAGTGGAGAAGTGACGGGTCAGCCATTCCCAATTAAAAGTGAGAACGGCGGATCGGGTGGCACAGGCATTATTCAAATTGAAACTAGCAATCTTTCCCTCTCCAATCGGGCTAGAATTCTCAACTCGACCTTCCTCGATCCGGCACCATCGACCGACGCAAAAATCTTAGTCAATGCTACAAATTCCATTACCATGGCAGACAGCAGTGACATTCGCGTCTTCAGCTTCCTATCGGATGTGGGTGGCCTTGAGATTTCTTCGCCTACGATCTCGCTCTCTGGCCAATCCACAATGAACACGATAGGGCAAGGCACTGGAAATTCCGGTCCGATTACCATTAATGCAAAGAACCTTTCCCTTTCGGATGGAAGCAAGTTCAACAGTTCTATACTCTCTGGCAGTTCGGGTGTGGGTGGGCCTATTACGATCCAGGGCTTAGGC
>CAYXKP010000132.1:4717-13227 GCA_964465695.1 uncultured Nitrospira sp. | reverse complement strand
GAGCAAGGTGGATGGCGACAAGCGGTTTCTGAAGCAGATCGAGGTTGCGAAGGACGGCGGGTTGAAGGGCGCAGTCGTGGCCATCGCAGACGTCGAAGACAAGGCCTGGATGGATGGGTATGCCGGGACGGAAGTGGTGGCAGAGTTCTGTGACTTCCAGCCGTTTAGTGGTGTCGTCGTCAACACCAAGTCGTTCAAGGTCGAAAACTTGGATGCTGATCCGGACGATCCCAAGTCAGTAGCCGGTGTGCTCCACAATCCCCATAGTTTCACCGTGAAGGGCACCACTTCGGCGACCGGTTTCAACATCGGTCTCGCGAAGAAGGGTGATAAGCTGGACAAGCCGGTGACCTTCCGCGGCGGCGCCGAAAAGGAAGGACATTACCGTTTACAGTGCGACCAACATGAATTTATGCAATCCTTCTTCCTGCCCGTGACGAACGCCCATTTTGCCGTTGCGAAGGACGATGGTACGTTTGAGATCAAGGATGTTCCGGCGGGCAAGCATAAAGTGGTGGCCTGGCATCCTTTCGCCGGTAAAGCCAAAAAAATCGAGTTCGAGGTGGATGTAACCGACGGCGGTACCGCCAACCTCAAGGCTGAAATCAAGTAAGCCTGGTTCTATTAGGGCTGGTAACATGAAGGGCAGCGGGACACTCGCTGCCCTTCGTGTTTTTAGCCATTCCCCCGTCAGGCGAGTCACCTTGCCTTTCTCTTTCCGCAGTAGGTAAGATGCCAATTTTAAGCGCCAGCTTAAGGGATTGGTGTGTCACGAGAACTCTCACTCGCCGAAATTTTCCAGCTTGGCTATTACTGGGAGACCAAAATCCTCCTGACTGCTGTGAAGCTGGATGTCTTCTCCGCGATCGATGAACGGCCGAAATCCGCGCAGGACATCGCGGGTCGACTTAAAGCCGACCCTCACACGCTAGGCCTCCTCTTGAATGCGCTCGTGGCGATGAAGCTTCTATCGAAGAATGAGGGGGGGTACGCGAACTCGTCGATCGCACTGAAACATCTGGTCCGGCAGTCGCCGCAGTACGTCGGTCATTTGCTCCTCCTGCATGATGCGGAGTGGAATAATTGGGGCAAACTGGAAGAAACGATTCGCACGGGGAAGCGAACGGTTGACCGCCATGTTTTTGAGACCGATCCCGAGTTGGGCGGCCATGTATTGACGGTCTTGAATCGGATCGGCCAGCACAGCGGCCCCGATTTGGCCAAGCGGCTGAAGTTGGACGGGTGCGGACGGCTGTTGGATCTTGGCGGAGGAGCCGGGACCAACGCGATTGCCTTTTGCCAGGTGTATCCAGAACTGCACGCGACCGTGTTTGATCTTCCAGAGACGCTGAAGTTGACGGAAAAAAGTGTGAAAGAGGCGGGGTTCGACTCAAGGATCACCTTGCTACCCGGTGATTTCAATCGCGATCAGCTCGCGGGACCGTACGATGTGGTCTTGATGTCCGACATCCTGCACTATCAAACATTTCAAATGAATCAGGACCTGGTCAAAAAGGTTTTTACTTCCCTCGCCGGAGGCGGGCGCTTGGTGATGAAAGACCGGTTCCTGAATGAAGCCGGCACCGGCCCGGCATGGACGACTGCATTCGCAGTCCACATCCTCGTCAACACCGAGCAGGGCAGCTGCTTTCGGGCCAGTGAAGCCATGCAATGGCTCCACGCGGCGGGGTTTGTATGTGTTGTGGAATTGGAGAAGACGGCCGTGGTGCAGGGCTTCAAACCGTAAGCAGGGCGATGGGTATTCATGATGTGGTCGGCACGTCGGTCTGGGGGCAAGTGGAGCGTCGTGTCATGAGTAATAGGCCTGCGTAGTGGGATCTTGCGATGGATTGGCTGCGGGAACCGGGGTTCTTTGGAACACATGCAACGACGGGAGCCGATCTCAGTCAGCTGATGGCGACGCTCTTTACCGGGCTCTTCATCGTGGGATGGTTCCAAGCTCGCCAGCGAAAAGCCGATGCGCACCATTGGTTGATGTTGGGGGGCATGATTTCCATGCTCAGTTTTTTCATCGCCTATTATCTTTTCCGGCAGCTTGGCGTGCTGGCGTTCGAAGGGAAAGAAGGATTTGGCGGCTCGCAATCGCTCTATGAGTATGTCTTCATTCCCGTACTCACCATCCATATCATTCTCGTGATCATCGGGCTGATCATGGCGGTGTACATGATCGTGTTGGGCTTTCGCTCGCAGCAGTTCATCGACGGCGTGCGATCTTTGCGGGAATCACGCCTGCTTACAACGTGGAAGAAGATCGGGCTCATCTTCGGCGGAATCGCGGTGGTGGTGCTCGGGCTGTTTTTCTCACGCGTGGCCACAGCGGGCTTTTCCATGCGGAAGCTGGAAGTGTATGTGATCTTTCTCGCTCTGGTGGCTTTCGTGTTTGCGATCGAAATGACCATTCAGCGGATTTGGCCTGATGGAGCGAAGCGTCATCGGGCACTCGGCCGCTTTACGATGGTCATTTACTGTGTGTTGTTCTTCACCGGGAGCTTTACTTACACCATGCTGTATATCCTGTATCCGGGGAAGATCGGTTAAGGCGATGCTTAGACATTCCGAGATGCTTCACGCCTCACGTTTTTCGACTCACGGTGCGCTGCCATGTTGACCTGTGGTTGTGGTCGCTGGATGCATACCGAGGGGATTGAGGAGCGTGGTGGTGAGACCGGCGTTCTGCAGTGGTTCATCCGCTCGGAATGTCGTGGCTGCGGGCTGAAAGTCGGGGTCGATGTGCCGGAAGGACAAACACACGGACTCGTCGATCGAGTGCTCTGGACTGATGAGGCATTGCATCGATTGGATCGCATGCCGCCGTATGTGACGGTGCTGGTTCGAGAAGAGGTAGAGGAGAATCTCCGTCGCCAAGGCCAGCGCGTCGTCACGTATGAAACGCTGCTCCGTTCCCGAACTGGGGAGCGTATCGACTGGGACCCTGAGGCAGAACGGCGGTTGGAACGGGTGCCGGCAGCTGTTCGCGCCATGGCGCGAATCGAACTTGAGCGCACCGCGGCGGATCGTGGGCTGTCTCGCATTACGGCGTCGCTGATGGAAGAAATCAAAGCAAAGTATTTCGGGATGGCAGCGAAGGGGTGAGCCAAATCTGTCGTCGGCCCGCTCCGTAGCGGTGTGGAGAAGAGATGCTGCATCGGATGGCCTTGCGCGTGATTCCCAGCTTGAGTTTGGCGGTGACGGAAGACGCCGTGCGCCGGAAAAAACGGATCGTCATGTTTGTGCCCGGGCTGATCGCCTTCGGGGTCTATCGGCTGGCGAAGCACCTCGTGCCGATCAGCGAGCCGTCGGTCTTGCTCGCGGTGAGCAGTCTGGTGGCCATGGTGACCGCGCTCTTGTCCTATCGGGTGGGGCGTGCGGCACCCTGGTCCGCCATTGTTCGACAAGACGGCCTGCGTCTCCTTGGCTGGCTTACCGGCTGGATCGGAGCCGTGTACGGCATTCAACTGTCTCTGTTGGTGCTCACGTTGTTATGGATCATGGACTACAGTTATCTTCAGCATCCCGACGGGCCGGCGATGATGGCTATCATCATCTCCTGCACCTCCGTCGCACGTGATGCGTTCGAGATCGGCCATGTGCGTCAGCTTTCGGTGTTGGGACGACCGTTTTTGACATTCCCGGATGGTCAGCAGCTTCGTGTGTTGTTGCAACGTCGGGCCCGGCAATTGGTCCCGTGGGCGTTGGCCGGCCTAGGTGTCGGGGCCGGTGTCTCGTTGTCCGGAGTGGCAATGGCGAATGAACAGGGTGCCGCCCTGGCTCAACTGTTGAGTGTGACGCTGTTCGGGGGAGGCCTTGCGCTCTGTGCGTATTTTGGTGGACTTTATCCAGCCAAGACCTGGCTGCAATCGCTTCGTCAGACCGCACCGGGTGAACTGCTGAAGTATTGGTGGTGGCCCGGGATGGCCTTTGCGTCAACCTATTATCTGGTAGCGATGGGCCTGCTGTTGTTCGTGGTTCGGCAACCGACGATTACACTGGGAGCCGCGGCCGTGATGAGTACGTTCGTGGCGGCGATGATGGCGGTGTATGGGTATTATTTGGGCGTTCGTCGTCATGTCGAGGATGAACAGGCGCCTCAACTGTCGAGTGGCATGTTACGGTGCCCATTTGTGATGGGAATTCTTGGAAAATCGGTGCAACCAGCGGAGAGCGCCGGAGGAGCATTGGTCTTCGGCAAGAGCGGAACCAAGGGGTAGAGATATGGGCCCAGGATCTATTATGACCCGTTCTGTGATCAGCGTCGCGATCTGCATAGTGCTTCTTGCCATGGCCATTGGATCTATGTGGAATGGCCCCAATCTGTCATTCGCGGAATCATCGACCGATGTATACTTCGGCACGGAAGGAACCCCGCAGGGACCGGCGGCTCCTACACCTCATGAAACGGTCTATCCACAAATCGGCTCCTTGGATAGTCGGTTGCTGGTGTGGTTCGTCACACAGCAACATACCTATTTCGGCGGATTTGTGCTTGCCCTTCCCTTGTTTTGTGCGTTGCTCGAGTTTCTTGGGTTGATCACCAAGAAACCCGCCTTAGCCTTGCGATACGATGGCCTGGCGAGAGATCTTGCGAAGGTGGCGGTCTTGGCGCTGTCGATCACCGCACTCATCGGCAGCTTGATGCTGACGATGTTCATCACCCTCTATCCCAGTTTCATGAAGTATATGGGCGGCACGTTCAAAGGATTCATGCCGGCGTACGCCGCCGTGTTCGTGGCGGAGTCGCTGTTGCTGATCATCTATTACTATGGTTGGAATCGGATGGCGAATCGAGGCATGAAGTGGATCCATGCGGCGATCGGTATTCTGACCAACATTGTCGGAACCGCGTTATTGATGATGGCGAATGCCTGGTCGGCTTTCATGATGTCACCCGCCGGGGTGGATGCGCAGGGACGGTTTCTGGGCAATGCCTGGCATCTCCTGCATTCTGCGCTCTGGAATCCGCTGAACGTCCATCGCTTTCTCGCGGACATCATGTCCGGTGGAGCGGTGGTGCTGGCCTACGCCTGTTATCGTTTTTTCACCAGCAAGACCGACGAAGAGCGGGCGTATTTCGATTGGGTCGGCTACGTGTTCCTGTTTGTGACGGTCTGCGCCCTCATCCCGATGCCCATTGCCGGCTACTGGCTGATGAAGTCGGTGTTCGTATTTCGCCAGACGATGGGTGTGACGATGATGGGCGGATTGCTCACCTGGCTGTTCGTGGTACAGGCGCTTTTGATCGGCGTCTTGTTCGTGGGGATCAACTACTATCTGTGGCAGAGCATGGCACGGATCAAAGGCGGTGAGCGGTATCAGCCCTATTACCAGCTCTTACTGGGAGTGTTGATGCTGGCGCTCTTCATTTGGCTGACACCTCATACCCTTTTCATGTCTGCCAGTGAGGTCAAGGCGATGGGCGGCGCTCAGCATCCAGTGATCGGCAACTATGGCGTCATGTCCGCCAAAAACGGAGCGGTTAATATCCTGATCCTCGTCACGGCCCTCAGCTTTCTGTACTATCGCCGCGCGAATCGAACGATGACTATCTCGTGGGTCAAGACCGGGAATATCGTGATCACGATGTTGTATCTGGTCGGCGCGTTGAACATCATCGGGTTGTCGGTCTACGGGTTCTATTTGCCGGCGAAGGTCCGGGTCGGTCTGTCGGCGCCGCAAGCCTTCACGACACTCACGGTGATTATGGCCGGCGTGGCGGTCAACCGCCTCATGCTCAGAAGAGCGGTGGTGCATGGGCCGATTCAGTGGGGGAAAATTCCGCTACGGGGCATGGTCGGATTGTTCGGGTTGGCGGCGTCCTTTAGCTGGGTCATGGGACTCATGGGATACATTCGCTCATCGGGACGATTGTCTTGGCATGTCAGTGAATTGATGGCCGACGTCTCTCCCTGGGCCTTCACGCCGGATCTGCAATACGCCACGAAAATGGTGACGCTGAATATGCTGGTGTTTTGGGCGGCTGTTCTCGTGTTGTTTTGGATGTGTGAGCGGGGACAGCAGCCGGTGATGGGGGAGGAATTGCGGGAGGAACCGGTGCCGTTGCTTTCGCCGGTTCCATCGCAAGAAACGTAGAAAGGAAATAGAACGTATGGAGCGCCGTGTGCCGATTTGTATGGCAGCCGTACTCAGCATCCTAGCCGGTGTTATTGGTTGGCAAGTTCCCGGTCTTGCACAAGGGCCGGCCCTGGTGCTTGAAGATTTTCAAGCGAAGGAAGCAGACGGGTTCCCTTCTTTGTGGGATCACGAAAATCAGCGAAGTCAATCAAAAGGTCGGGAGGCCTACAAGGTACGGTCGGAGAACGGCACAAACTTTCTGTCGGCCAAAGACGCCGGGCAGCGAATCAAGAAAAAGAAGATCGATTGGGATCCCAAGGCCTATCCTATTTTGACCTGGCGTTGGCGTCTCAACAAGGCCGCTTCCGGCAACGAGCCGCTGGCTGCGGTTTATGCTTCCCTCGATACCGATCTCCTCTTTATCCCGGTGTTCACGAAATATGTGTGGAGTGAGTCGAAACCGGATGGCACCTTAACGGAAGGCGGTATGTTCAGCGGTTCCGAGATCGTCGTGCAGTCCGGGACGAAGGAAATCGGTCAATGGTTCGAAGAGCGGGTAAATGTATACGAGGACTTCAAGCGGATTCATAAGCATGAGCCGGCGGAAAAAGCTTGGGGGATTTCCATCATCGCGGCGCCTGGCGTTGAAGTCGATTTTGGCCCGCTCGTTGCCGTCCCAGCTAAGTAGAGCCAACTTTTTGGTCCATGAAAGATCACGGTGATGGCAAAGAGCGCAGCGGTTGATATT
Source organism: uncultured Nitrospira sp. (assembly GCA_964465695.1). Classification (GTDB taxonomy): domain Bacteria; phylum Nitrospirota; class Nitrospiria; order Nitrospirales; family Nitrospiraceae; genus Nitrospira_D. The sequence continues at coordinate 6,389 of CAYXKP010000132.1, read as the reverse complement.
GCACTCGGAATAGCCGTAATGGGTACCGTCGGTACCCTGATCGGGCTAACCATGGGCGGAGGGCTGATGCCGGTTGCTATTGCTGTTGGACTTGGTCTCGGTGTCGTGATCGGTTTTCTCGGCGGCCGCCGATTCCTCGTCAGTATCCTTGTCGGTACTGTATTAGGTGGTGTATTAGCCTGGACTATGGCCGGTATCGAGCGGATCTGGGTCGGTGCCGGAGCGGGTGCCGCCATGGGCGGCTTTCTGGGTGTTCAGATTTCAATGTTGCTCGATGTGCGTGCTGCCAAGAAAGCGGCGTCGGAACAGGTCGAGACCTCGCCGTCCTATCGGATTTGAGAGGTATGTGTGGAAAACAAGGGTGTCTTAGTCGGGTCCATCATTTTTGTGTTTGCTTCGTTCTTTTTGATGATCGGTCTGCTGGCCTATGAGTCCTATAAGGCAAAGCAAATGAGACAGCTTGCCGCTTCAGTGAAGTCGGAAGTCCGACCGACGGCGAACAGCATCCCGGCTCAGGATTTCTCGATGTACAAGACAAAAATCGGAGATGAAGGGCGGGAAATGGTGCAGATTCCAGAAGGTCCCTTTACGATGGGAAGCAATGACGGGGATCCGGATGAGGCGCCTGAGCATCAGGTTTATCTGAAGGGCTTCTATCTCGACCGTAAAGAAGTCACACAAGAGGAGTACATGCGGTTCGCCAAGATGACCAAGCGTGCGGCACCGAGGATCGAGGTGTTTGACGACGATCAGTCGAAGATCTTGAAGCCTGAATATGCAGCCATGAGCGTCTCATGGGGCGAAGCGGCGGCCTATTGCAAATGGGCCGGCAAGCGGCTTCCGACGGAAGCAGAGTGGGAAAAAGCCGGTCGGGGTGAGAGCAAGAGGAAATATCCGTGGGGAGACAAGTTTGTCGCCAACGCCGCCAATGTCGATGGCGGCGAGGATGGGTATAAGTACCTGGCGCCCCCCGGATCGTTCGATGCGGGCCGTAGTCCTTACGGTCTCTATGACATGACGGGCAATGTTGCGGAATGGGTGGAGGACTCTTACGACGAGCGCTACTATAAGAAATCACCATTTCGTGATCCCAAAGGACCGGAGAGCGCCGATCTGAAGGTCGTCCGTGGCGGGTCATGGCGGGAAACCGAGCATAACGCGAGGCTGTCCAAGCGGTTTGCAGCCAAGCATTGGCGGACGGACGTGACGATCGGTATTCGCTGTGCGAGCGATCTCGATCAACCCGGAGGGGGTTAAGTCATAGGGCGGCATGCTCGAGTCAAAGTTTAAACTGATCTTTCTGTTTGTGGTGCTGGTTTGTGCTGCCATGCCCATCGTTGCAATTTTGCGGGGTACCACTGTCACGCCCTATGAAGAGCCTCCGGCAGGAGAAGGTTCTGAAGCGGAGTCGTCGCCGGAGAGCGCTTCGAGAGAGGTGCCTATTCAAGATGATGAGATGGTGACCATTCCATCGGGCCCATTCATTAGGGGGACGGATGGTGGCGGGTTCGATGAGCGTCCCCAGCGAACCATCTATTTGGATGAATTTTCCATCGACCGGACAGAAGTGACGAATCACCAGTATCAGCAGTTTGTCCTGGCGACCGGGCATCGGAAACCGGGATTGCCGGCCCGGTACGCCAAGAGCAGTGCCAGAGTGAAGGGAGTCAAT
>CAYXKP010000132.1:0-4707 GCA_964465695.1 uncultured Nitrospira sp. | reverse complement strand
TCAGCCGGTCGTCTATGTTTCGTGGGATGATGCGACGGAATATTGCCGATGGAAAGGAAAACGTCTTCCGACGGAAGCGGAGTGGGAAAAGGCGATGCGCGGCAGTGACGGAAGGCTCTGGCCATGGGGGAATAAAGAACAGGCTAATGGTGCCAATTGGGCCAGAGTGCAGGATGGGTATGAGGTCTCAGCACCCGTGGGAAGCTTCGAGGCCGACAAGAGCCCGTATGGTGTGATGGATGGAGCTGGGAACGTTATCGAATGGGTCGCCGATTGGTATGACGAAACTTACTACAAGAGTTCGCCGGAGCGAAACCCGCCAAGCCCCGAGTATGGCACTTACCGGGTTCTTCGTGGCGGAGGTTACACGACGACCGGAGGGGATGTTCGGATTACCAGCCGAAGCAAAATGATGTCTGATTTTCGAGATGAGACGATCGGATTCCGTTGTGCGCTTTCGATGACCGGAATGAAGAAAGAGGGAGAACGGAAAGCCGGATAAACTTATAGAAAATCGAAGTAGTAGAGGATCAAAAACACGGCCAAAATGATGTTGACAACCATACCGGCCAAAACTATAATGTCAAACACTTTTGAGTTTTTCGTCACGGTTTCTCCTATTACTTCGCTCACAAGCGACAAAAATCTGATAACACAGGGCCGGGTACCTGTCAAGAAAATGCAGTAATTCTGAACCCCCACCCACATCTATCTCAATCGGAGCAATACACAATGGCCACTGCTACCCCAGACAGCGACATTAAGATCAAAGTCGGCAAAATGATTTTCTACATTACATGTGCCGTTGGGCTATGGTTTTTCTACTGGTTCGCCGGCATTCAGTGTCCCTGCTGAGTTTGTGAGTTTTAATTGCGTCGATTACATGGGCATGGCTGCACAGTCTTAGCTGATTGATGAGCCTGGTCGGCGGAGGAGAGGAAAGAAATGAGCGCCCTGAATAACCCTGTCATCGCAGTAGTTGTTTCTCTTATTGTTACGGTTGGCTATTTTATTTTGGTCGACCACTACCTCATGGATATGCAGGGGTTGGACTTTTGGTACCTGTTTCGGAATTAACTATTCGAATCGAAAACAGCATATTTGTAAGAGCTCTGGTAATTCGTGCGGCATTAATCTAACGCGAGCGTATTAAGGAGGTATTCCATGGGCCTTTTAGCCAGCAAGCGCGTCCTTTCAATCATGGCGCTCTGCATGATGGTTGGCCTCCTTCTGCTTCCGATCGTCGTGGCTCTACCTTCGCCGGCCATCGGTGAAGAGGCTCCTGCCGGCGATGCGGCAAAGAAGGATGGGGATAAAGTTGAAAAAGGTCGGGATGTCTACTACAAGACCGAGGGTATTGTAGTCGGTGCTCCTGCGCCCAAAACGACGGATGGCCCTAAGGACTATCCGAGGTACAATTTTGAGAGCCGCGTTCTCCTCTGGTTCGCCAATCAACAGCACCTCTATTACGGCAGCTTCGTGCTGGCCGTGCCGATCTTCTGCATGATCATCGAGTTCATGGGGGTGGTGACAAAGGATAAGGCGCTTGCCAAGCGTTATGATCAGCTGGCGTATGACTTCATCAAGATCAGTCTTACGGCATATTCTCTCACGGCTATTCTTGGCGGTATTCTGATCTTTACTTTCCTGACCCTGTATCCCGCGTTCTTCTCCTATCTGTCCAGCATATTCCGTCCGGTCATGCACATCTATGCATTGATGTTTGTGGCTGAAAGCGGAACCCTCTACATCTACTACTACGGCTGGGACAAGATGAAGGAGGGATTCCTCAAGTGGATTCATTTGAGCATGTCGGTGATCTTGAACATCATCGGCACGTTGCTCATGTTCTTGGCGAATTCATGGATCGGGTTCATGATGTCGCCCGCCGGTGTCGATGAACAGGGTCGATACCTCGGAAATATCTGGCATGTGATCCATACGGCCTTGTGGAATCCGCTCAACCTTCATCGCATCCTCGGCAACATGGCCTTCGGAGGCGGAGTTGTGGCCGCCTATGCCGCCTACAAATTTTTGGCGGCAAAAACCGATGAGGATCGTGCTCATTATGATTGGATGGGCTACATCGCCATGGCGCTGGGAGTGGCTTTCTTGATTCCATTGCCCTTCGCCGGCTATTGGCTGATGCGGGAAGTGTATGCTTATCGTCAGCAGATGGGCATTACCTTGATGGGCGGTCTACTCGCCTGGTTGTTTATTATCCAAGCTACGATGATCGGAATTCTATTCCTGAGCACGAACTATTATCTCTGGCAGGCCATGGGTCGCATGCGAGGTGCCGAGAAATATCAACGGTACATCAAGTACCTCGTGTTCCTTTTGGCCTGTGGCTACATGGTGTTCATCACTCCCCATACAATGGTTATGACACCGGCGGAATTGAAAGCCATGGGAGGGCAACAGCACCCCGTGCTGGGAAATTACGGAGTCATGTCGGCGAAAAACGGCGGAATCAACGTCATTATTACGACGACCGTGCTGAGTTTCGTCTGGTATATGCGAGGGAATAAGGTTTCGACCGTATCATGGGCGAAGTTCGGCAATATCTTTATGGGTGTATTTTTCGCGTGTGCCTACTTTAATATCATTTTCCTGGCCGTCTACGGATACTATATTCCCGCGAACGTACGCGTGGGACTGTCTGTCCCACAGGTTGCAACGACATTGTCGTGTCTCTTCTTCATGTTCGCGCTGAACAGCTTCATGATGAAGGGGGCGAAGCAAATGGGGCCGATTGAGTGGGGTAAGATCTCCGCTCGCTCTCAATACGCGCTCATTATGTTGGCGACTGCATTTACCTGGATGATGGGATTGATGGGCTATATCCGCTCATCAGTCCGACTCTTCTGGCATGTCAACGAGATCATGAGGGATAACTCACCTTGGGCCTACACCCACACGGTGGGATTTGCCGCCAACATGATTTCGTTCAACGTGTTGTTTTTCTGGATCACGATTCTCTTTGTCTTCTGGTTGGGCAGCTTGACTGCGAAGAAGGTTCCAGTTGAAGCAAAAGCTGGAGTCCCTGGTAGTGTCCCGCAGCCGGCTCCCAGTCACTAATCTGTGTCTTCTTTGATAGTCGGCTCAACTATAGGGAGAGGAGATGTCCTCTCCCCGGTTGTAGCTGTAGGAGGTCACGACCTTGGGTAACCTAGTTGCAGAAGCAATCTCAATGGGCTGGATGGCCCTAGCTATCATAGCGGGGCTGATGGTGTATTTTCAGATGTCCATCAGTGACCCCGTGACAAAAAGACGGGCTGTTTTTAAGACCTTCATCGGGCTTGTCTCCTGTTTTCTTTTGTTCATGGCGATCGCCAATTATAAGAACAATTTTTATGGGGAAAATCGGCTTTTGCCCGTGTCGCTCGTAATGATCACCGTGACCACCTTCGTCATGGCGTTGTACTTCACCAATCTGAGCGCCCTGCTTCGGATTGGTGGGTTCATGTTTTTCGTCGCGGCGTTCCTTTCCGGCTATGGAAACTGGCTTCCCCAAGTGGAGGGTGGGTTTCCGCCGATAGAAGAGAAGGTGACGTGGGAAACCATGTCCACGCAGCAACTGGCTGACAAAGGTGAGGAGATTATTTTTGGCGGTGTCGGGAAGAATAAGGAACAGGGTGCAATCGGCAAGGGGCAATGTCCACTCTGCCATGCCTTCCATGCAGGCATGCTCGGGGAGCGTGCCCCGAATTTGTTAGGTCTTCCTACCCGCAAGGAACGGTTAGAAGATCCTAAATACTCAAAGGGAGACCCGTCAAAGCGAATATATTCCGTCAAGGAGGCGTTTCCTGGTTCAGGCACTGCAGAGACCGTCCAGGAATACATTGCTGAATCACATGCCTGCCCAAGTTGTTACGTTGTTGAAGGATATGGAGTGAAGGGAACAAATGACAAGGAAAGCCCAATGCCGGCCATTCATAAGCCGCCGATCTCTCTTAGTCTTCCAGAACTCGCAGCGGTAGATACATGGATGTATGTGCGGGAAGGTGTTGAACCACCGTCATTTGAAGAAATCGTGAAGTCGTACGAGAAATTTATTCCTGAAGGAGACCGTCCTAAACAAGCAGACGACAAACCTGCCGGAGGCACGTCGTTGATGGCTGATGGGTCAGAGCCTGTTGATCAGATTTTTGCCAAGGGGCAATGTATTTCCTGCCATACGATTCCAGGGATCCCGGGGGCAGTGGGAACCATTGGTCCGAAACTGGAGGAAGGGACAACCGCCGCACAGCGCATAAAGGACCCAACATATAAGGGAACTGCAAAGTCTCCTGCTGAGTACATCATGGAGTCCATTGTGGATCCGAGTGCCTTTGTTGTGAAACCGTTTCCTGACAACACCATGCCGAAGGTCTTCGGTCAAAAATTAAGCGCTGGTGCATTGAAGAAAATCGTCGATTACTTATCACAAGTTAAAACTGGGGCGCCGCCGCCGAAAATTTCCTAATTCCAGTTGCTTCTTGTTATGCGGAGAGTAAAGGGAGTTTGCCGATGAAAGCATTGATGTCACTCGGTGCCTTGGTTGGAGTAGCGGGGCTTCTCCTGTTGGGTGGGATGATTTTTGATATCGTTCCATCCACCACGGTTCGGTTGATTGAAGGTTATATGCCCATGCAATTGCTCTTTGAAGTCGGGTGTTATGTTCTCGGCTTTGCTGGGTTGAGCTACATGCTGAATGCCATGGGC
>CAYXKP010000131.1:2720-13278 GCA_964465695.1 uncultured Nitrospira sp. | reverse complement strand
GGATTGCAGCATGGTTGAATTGATAGCGTTTGATCGTGCCGCACGTCGAGCAAGTCGGACGGTGGGCCATCATAGCCAACTCACGAATTCCTGCCCCTTCTTCACGCTCGACCGTATGGATGTGAAGCACGGCACCGTGTCCTGCCGCCACGGTCTCGGAAAAGTGCACGACCTTTCTTCGTGATGACTCGGAATAGCCTCCGATCCCGAGGTTCACATACAGTGCGTCGGCCTTATAGCCCAGCTTCAGAAGAATATCCCAGAGGGCCAGACTGTCCTTGCCGCCTGAAACGGCGACAAGGAGACGATCATTTTTTTCGAACATCTTTTGGATTCTTACCGCTTTAAGAACCTGGTCCTGCACGAAAGTATGAAAGCAATCCTTACAGAATGCTGCGTTGTGACGTGGTAATTTGAGAACAGCCTTGGTTTTACATCTCGTGCAATGCATTACTCAATCATACGGGCGTCATCGAGTGTTTGCAAACCACCGTGCCGGTGTGAGATGGAAGGAGAGAGCAAAACGTTATGAACGTTATGAATGATGGTTAATCTCTTCGCGATTGACCTTCGAGCTACTATTGATTATGAAGGAAAGGGATAACGCGGGAGAAAGTTATAAAAGTATCCATAATGATGCAGGTATTAAAAATCAATAAGTTTACATAATATATCTTATCAGACTCATGACATTCGAACTTCTAGGCCGTATACATAAAGAGCTTTCCATTACCGGACATGCGTTTTACGAAACCATTCTCTCTATTTCCGAGCAGGTCAATCGAAAAGTTCAGATTATTCGTCTGCATTGGCAGGCTTCCGCTTTGCTCCAGCAAATTGACGATGTCACGGCCAAGATCGGCGAACAAATCGCAGGGCAGGTTTCCGATCGACTGCTGTATCAGAATCAGCCCAATTCCGTTGTCAGTGTGATGGATCAGATGCTTACCGATGCCATGTCTCGTGTCCGAGAGTTGAAGCAGTCGTTGATAGAAGTAGACGCCCAGATTCGCGAACTCAAGATTGAGGCGGTCCACCAGGAATTGCTTTCACTTCAACGCGATTTGACGCTTCGTTCAGGCGGCATTGAACGACTGACCGTTGTTCGAGGCGCGGCTGCAGTGGGACAACCGCTGAGTGCGCTCCCGCACTCTCCTTCAGCATACGTGGCCACGATATTACGAGGACCCTTTCTGTTGGCTCCGACCAACGACCTCCTCTTCCGACCAGGCGACATCGTGGTCTTGATTGGTGGTCAAACTGAACTCGATCAACTCCTCTTTTGGTTTACCGGCCAGCGTCCCCCAACCAGTTCGCTCACGAGATCGGCGTTGACGAGTAGGCACATGGACAGAGATCAGATACAATAAGACTCGATGCTAGCCGTCGTATTCCCCTCATCACGTGTTCTCCTTTGTTTGGTTTCCATGCTCCTTCCATACGTCTTAGGAGGCGGACGGGCTGAGGCGTTATCGCCGGACTCCCCTGGCATTCGCATGCTGGAAGAGATCCAAATCGTTATTACCGAACTTGCTGAGGAGGCAAAGCCTTCAGTCGTCAACCTGTTTCCCATTACCAGTGCAGGGAGGCTGCGCGAAGGACCCGGCGAGCGTACGCCGAACGCGTCCGGCTCCGGCTCGGGCCTGATCGTCGACAGTGAAGGCCATATCGTGACGAATAACCATGTGATCGGTGATGCGTCTGAAATCGAAGTGCGCTTTTCCGATAAGACAAAGCTTATCGCACATGTGATAGGCAAAGATCCTGACACCGATCTCGCCCTGCTTAAAGTGACCACCGACCGACCGCTGCCCAGCGCGCGATTCGGTGATTCAGCCGGGGTCAAGGTCGGTCAATGGGTGTTGGCCGTGGGAAATCCATTCGGGCTGGACCGGACCGTGACGCTCGGTGTGGTCAGCGGCATTGGCCGCGAAAACATCAACCTTTCACGGTACGAAAATTTTATTCAGACCGATGCATCGATCAACCCTGGAAATTCCGGGGGTCCGCTCTTTAACCTGCGGGGCGAGGTGATCGGCATCAATACGGCGATCATCAACTTTGCTCAGGGCATCGGCTTCGCCATCCCATCAAACATGGCCAAGCAGGTGATCGAACAGTTACTTGCCAAAGGCAAGGTGGTGCGGGGCTGGCTTGGCGTTGGGATTCAACCGCTGACGGCCGACTTGGCAAAAAAATTCGGAGTCACCGAAGGGGAAGGGGTGCTTGTAAATGAAGTGTTTGACAATGACCCAGCAGCCTTGGCTGGTATCAAGCCTGGCGATGTCATCATCCGGATCGACGGAGCCGTAGTAGATTCTCCGAATAAGCTGTCTCGTCTCATCGCAACGCGTACTCCGGGGGCGACCTCAAGGGTAGAAATAGTGCGCGATCTGAAACGCTTGACGATGGACGTCCCTCTTACCGAGCGGCGTGATACACCCGTCATGGCCTCCCTCCCTCAACAAGAGGAGAAGTTAGGAGTCAAACTTGGTCTCGACCTTCAAGATGTTACAACGGCCCTGGCGGAGAGGTTCAAGCTCCGCGAGTCGAAAGGCGTGCTGATCGCAAAGGTCGAGCCCAACAGTCTGGCTCAAGCCGAAGGTCTTCGGGAAGGCGACCTGATTAAGGAGGTCAATCGTATAGAAGTGTCCTCCATAGGTGAGTTTACTTCAGCGATCGCGCGGTCCCGACGTGGCGATACACTGTTGCTCCGTGTGCTTCGCGAAAACCGCGCGTTTTATGTCGTGCTGAAATCCTCGGACTGACGAAGTCAGTGAGCTGTAGCGGCCTGGGCTTCCACCCTATGCCGCTCGATAATCTTTGCTGCCAATTCTCTTGGCACTTCATCGTAGTGTGCGAAATCCATGGCATAGCTCCCCCGCCCTCCGGTCATGGCATTGAGGGTAGTCGCATATCGAAGCAGCTCAGCCACCGGCACCAAGGCGGTGATGTGTTCGGCATGGTCTTGCGCGTTGACAGCCACGATTCGACCTCGTCGGGCGCTCAAATCTCCCATGACCGCTCCGACCGCGTCGGTGGGCGCGTCGATCTCAACCGTCATGACAGGCTCAAGTAACACTGGATGTGCGGTCTCTACGGCTTTCTTGAATGCCATCGATCCTGCGATTTTGAAAGACATTTCGGACGAATCTACCACATGGTAAGATCCGTCATAGACCGTGACCCGCACATCGACTACCGGAAAGCCGCTCAACGGTCCCTCCTGCATGGCATCAAGAACTCCTTTCTCCACGGCAGGAATGAAATTTCGAGGAATCGCTCCTCCGACCACGCGATTTTCAAACACGAATCCCGTACCGCGCGGGAGCGGAGCCACTTCAAGCCAGCAATCGCCGTATTGTCCATGACCGCCGGTTTGTTTCTTGTACTTCCCCTGTGCCTGTGACTTCGTCTTGAGCGTTTCCCTATACGGAACCTTCGGCGTATGAAGCACGACCTCGGCGCCGAACTTTCGATGGAGTTTTTCGAGAGCCAAATCGATATGGAATTGCCCCATGCCGCTGAGCACCATCTCCTTGGTTTCCGCATTGCGCGCGAATTCCAAAGTAGGATCCTCTTCGATGAGTTTATGCAGGCCAAGGCTCACCTTATCGATATCCGTCTTGGACTTGGCTTCAATTGCGAACGACAAAATCGGTTTTGGCAAACTCAGCATGGGGTAACAAATGGGAGCGTTCTCTTGACACAGCGTGTCACCGGTATGCGTGTCTTTCAGTTTCCCGATCGCCACGATCTCTCCTCCTCGTGCGGAGTCGACGCCCACGTGGCGTTTGCCTAATACGGTGTAGAAATGCCCGAGCTTTTCCCGTACATGTTTTGAAGCATTTAATACCGTCGCGTCGGCCTGGATAATTCCCGACACGACGCGGCAATAGGACAGTCGGCCAATGAATGGATCGATGATCGTTTTAAAGACATAGGCTGAAAACGGCTCCTGCGGACTCCCCTTTCGATCACATCTTTCCTGAGTCTCGGGGTGGATGCCGCGCCACGGATGCGCCATACCACGCTCCGAGGGTGACGGTAATAAAGCCACAATGGCATCCAACAAAGACCACACTCCTACATTGTGAGTGGCAGATCCGGCATACACGGGAAGAAATTGGTTCGTCTGAATATCGCGCCGGAGTCCTTGCAGAAGGTCTTCTTGGTTTAGATCGCCCTGAGTCAAGTAAGTCTCCAATAAGGTTTCCCCGCTCTCCGCGACGGCTTCCACAAGTTGCTTGTGTGCTCCGCTGAAAGTCTTCTCCAGTTCGGTTGGAATCTGTATGTGATCTGCTTTAGCGGAGTTCGGTCCAGACCGTACCAGCTTTCCATGTCGAACATCTATTACACCGTCCAAATTCACGCCTTGGTGGACAGGCAACGTCATAGGAATTGGCGTACACCCTAACTGGTCGCGGCAGGTCTCTAGAGCGCTTTCGAACGTTGTGCCCTCCTTATCGACTCCATTCGCGAACACCAGACAAGTAAGGTCCAACTCTTTGATTCTAGCCCACAGCCGTGCCAGCTCCGTCCTCACTCCCATGTTTCCGCTTAGAATAAGGACGACCGCATCCACAGCCTGTAGGGCGGCGAGCGGTTCACCAAGAAGATCGAGTGCACCGGGGGGATCGACTAGAGTGATGCTGGTATGGTTCCACGTGAACTGAAGGAGACTGGTACTGGTCGAATTGCGATGACGAAGCTCTTCAGCCTCAAAATCCGAAAGGGTGGTTCCATGCGCTACAGAACCTAGTATGGGGATCGCTCCACCGACATAAAGCAAGGCCTCGCTGAGAGAAGTCTTGCCCGCACCGGCGTTGGATACGATAGCCACGTTTTTGATGGACTCCAGACGGGCCGTGTCCATAGTCCGCCCTCCTTGTGAAGTATGGATTTATGCCATTCGTTTCCTCTTGTTTATCGGACCTGTGTTCTGGACGTGACTTCAAGAGACATCGCGGTCAATACCCCGATCCGTCAGCAATCCTTCGTCGGCGAAACTCACGTATCGCCCGTCTCCAATAATCACATGGTCCAATACGCGAATTCCCAAGAGCGTGCCGGCCGTTGCCAATCGATCGGTCAGCCGCCTGTCCTCTGGGCTTGGAGTTGGATCTCCGCTGGGATGATTGTGGAGAAAGATGACGGCCGCTGCCGATTCACGTACGGCGAGCGCAAAGACCTCGCGTGGATGCACGATGCTGAGCGTGAGACTTCCCTCTGAGACTGTGGCCTCTTTAATCACGATATTTTTGGCGTCCAGCAGCACGACCTTGAACAGTTCGTGTTTCACATCGCGGAGTGCAGGATGGAAATGTCTGAACAGATCGGCGCTCGACGATATCCGAGTGCCAGTGGACATGGGAACAGCCATCGACCGTCTCCCTAATGCCAATGCAGCCTTGAGTTGAGCCGCTTTAGCCGGACCGACGCCAGAGATGGCGCAGAGTTCTTCAATGCCGCAGGCCGCCAATCCTCCCACCCCGCCTACATGATTCAAGAGTTCGATGGCCACCTGCACGGCGGACGAATCGCGGCGTCCAGTTCTCAGCAGGATGGCAAGGAGATGAGCATCCGACAAAGCTTCAGACCCCTTGGAAAGAAGACGCTCACGAGGACGTTCAGTCTTTGGCCAGTACCCAATACCCTTTCTAGGTCCTTTGCCCGCCACGAAAGCCCTCAAATGACAAAAAATTGACGGCCCGGACTCTTTTGTACTGCCAAATCGGGGGAAATTTCCTCCCTGAGGCAAATACGTAGTTCATAACTCATTGAAATACTAAAACATGACAAATTGGTGCAGCTCTTGCTTCAGTTTGCCGCAGCTGTGAACGTAACCACCTGGGAGGGATCAATGGAATGTCCAAAGTGTAAAGGAATGATGATGCTGGAACGGTTCTCGGATTTCTTTCTCGTGTTCTATGCATGGAAATGCATTAATTGCGGAGCCATCATCGACCGCACCATCTCCAACAACCGTAGAAAGAGCCTGGCAGCTCGCGAATCTCAAACTGTGGCGGTTCGGTAAAATCCTTACAGCTCATAGTCACAGTCCCGGCTGTCTGAGACCGTTTAACCTCGTGCGATCGTATCTTCCTCCTGTACCCAGCTACGATCGCATTACAGTATAATCTTCTGCACGAAGACGGTCAAAAGCGCAGTATCCCTACTCACTGAATTGCAACTCAATAAGTGAACCTTACTCCACGCATTCCTTGACCCCTGCAAAAACGCTATGTTAGAGTTCATTGCTCGAGACGATGTTGTCTGGTATGCGTGTAATCGCAGGTACCCACCGAGGTCGACGACTCTACGGACCGCAAAAACTTGCTCTTCGCCCAACCTCTGATCGGGTTAAAGAAGCCCTTTTTTCTATCCTCGGCACCCGTCTTACGAACTGCCGGTTTTTGGATCTCTATGCCGGAACCGGCGCCGTGGGGATCGAAGCCGTAAGCCGTGGAGCTGCGCACGTGACGTCTGTTGAGTCGAACCCCGGTGCATTGAAACTGCTGCAGCAGAACATGAACCTTTGTCATATCGTTAATGAAATAGCCGTGCGGACTCAGACTGTTCAACAATTTATCAGTCATCCCAATCAATGGGACGGTCCCTATGATATTGCTTTTGCCGACCCACCCTACGCTGAAGCGTCGGAGCTTCCGTTACTGTTGACTGATCCAAGGACCGATAATCTACTTGCCCCCGGCTCGTGGCTCATCATAGAACATGCTGCCAGGGATATTTTACCGATGTCGGTGGGATGCACTGAGTTTTTGCGCCGATATCGCTACGGTGATACGGCCTTGTCCGTTTACTTCCGTCCACAGACTGTGCAGGCATGAAAATCGGCATTTATCCAGGCACCTTCGATCCTATTACGCATGGACACACTGATATCATTATCCGCAGCCTCCGCGTGTTCGATAAGGTGGTAGTGGCCGTGGCTCCGAATCCTTCGAAACATCCGCTGTTTAATTGGGAGGAACGCCTTGACATGGTGAAGCTGGTCATGAAGGATGTGGGACGGGTCGAGGTCACACCGTTCGATGGCTTGCTCGTCAACTATGTCGAACGTTCAGGTGCCCATGCAATCATCCGTGGCTTGCGTGCCATTTCTGATTTCGAACATGAGTTTCAGATGGCGCTGGTGAACCGAAAGCTTGCGAAGACGGTCGAGACCGTGTTCTTGATGCCCAGTGAAGAGTACTCGTACTTGTCTTCAACGATCATCAAAGACGTGGCCCAACATGGTGGAAGCTTGATCGACTTTCTTCATCCGGATGTAGCCGCGCGTCTACAAGCTCGTATTCGGAGTCTCAAATCATGAAATTGGCAACACGTGTCAGTCGTATTGCGCCCTCCCCGACGCTGGCCATGGCTGCAACGGCCAAAGCCATGGCTGCGCAGGGGCTGGATGTCATTGACTTTTCGGCCGGCGAACCGGATTTCGATACGCCGGAGCCGGTGAAGGCCGCGGCAGAAGCGGCCATACGTGAGGGGTTTACCAAATACACACCATCGTCTGGGATTGATGAATTGCGGGGAGTGATCGCGGACAAATTCCAGACTGAACTTGGACTTCGGTATGAGAAGTCTCAAATCCTCGTTTCCTGCGGGGCAAAACATTCGCTCTATAATTTGGCGGAAGCCTTACTGGAAGCGGGTGACGAGATTATCATCCCGATCCCCTACTGGGTCTCCTATTCGGACCAGGCTCTTCTCAACGATGCAACCCCCGTTCTGTTACCGACCAAGGAGGAAGACGGTTACGCAGTCCATATTCGAGAGCTAGAACGACTCATTACACCGAGAACCAAAGCGATCATCATAAACAGCCCGTGCAACCCTACCGGTGCAACGTATGATCGGGCGGCGCTGGAAGAGATCGCCTCAGCCGCGGTCCGGCACGATCTCCTTGTCATCTCCGATGAGATCTATGAGAAGGTACTGTACGACGGGGCTACGCACATCAGCATAGCTTCGTTGGGATCGGAGATTGCTACGCGAACCGTCATAATCAACGGCGTGTCGAAATCTTATGCCATGACAGGATGGCGCATCGGATATGCGGCCGGTCCAAAAGACCTTATCACGGCGATGGCCAATATCCAAAGTCAGAGCACCTCGAATCCCTGCTCGATCTCGCAGAAGGCTGCAGTTGCTGCGTTACGCCTCGGGGAACCATTCACTCGAAAAATGGTGGAGGAATTTTCCCGTCGTCGATGCGCCATCGTGGAAGGATTAAACAAGATTCCGGGTGTATCATGTCGCATGCCGAGTGGAGCGTTTTATGCGTTCCCGAATATCAAAGGCGTGCTGGGAAAGCGTGGTCCATCGGGTGTACTAAAAACCCCGAATGACGTGGCGCATTATCTCTTGCATGATGCCCGAATCGCAGTCGTTCCTGGTGAACCATTTGGAAGTCCGGAGCATCTTCGGCTGTCCTATGCCACCAGTATGGACAACATCTCACGCGGACTTGTGCGATTGGAGCAAGCGTTCGCAAAGTTGAAGTAGGTAGGCGTGTCGAACTTTATGCAAAGCTAAAGAGGAGGAAGCGGTGCCGATTTATGAATATCAGTGCGATAGCTGTTCGAATCGTTTCGAAGTCAAGCAAAGTATCAAAGATGATCCGCTTTCAACGTGCGAACGATGCGGGAAAGCGCTCAGACGGCTGATTTCATCGCCTGGGATCATGTTTAAAGGGAGCGGCTGGTATATCACCGACTACTCCGACAAACTGAAACCGCCGTCAGAGACAGGTGGCGAAACCGCTACGACCAAGGCGGGAGAGAAGAAGGAGTCAGCCTCGGCAGCACCTGCAGCACCTTCGCCTTCTTCTGGGACATCAACAGCCGCCACCAGCTCGTCAACGCCCGCATCCGATTCAACGACCTCGTCCTCCTCATAATCGGCTCAAGAGTCGATTATCGGACACCGACTGCTCTGGGAGTGCCGCTCTTGGTGGGTGGCTTACGCGCGGCCTTCACAGTTGGTTTGGTTGATGTTTTGTGCGCCGGTGCCTTTGGAGCCATCCCCTTCAACATCCTCGCGCGTGCCGCATCCAACTGATGTTGGAGGCTGGTGATCATCCCGCTTTTTTCCCGATTGATGCGGCTCAGTTCGTCGATCTGTCCTTGTAGTTCTTGTTTGCTCTTGGACAAGTCGGTGACCTGAGCTTGAAGTTGGGTCTTCTCTAGGGAAAGGGTTTGAGTTTCGGAGCGCAATTGTTCAATTTCAGCTTGCAATGCGGGAGGCCAATAATCACATCCCGCAAGCCCAAGCGCCAAGCTAAAACTCACAACTGTACCGATGGACCGTGTCGGATGGCATTTCATGACCCCTCCCCATTAATCTGAATGATTGCTCCCCACCCAAGAAGTCGAATAGACATTTCTGCAACCCTCGCGTGTTGCGCAATCACCATCGCGGGAGGGTATTCTAACAGATCGCGTGAATTGGCTAAGAGGAAGAATGGCCCGGGCTGTTCGGATCTAGGCCATGGCTATCAACAGGTAGGTCTACTTCTGCGGCAGACGTAATGCAATTGCTGATTCGGTCGTTGAAGTCCAGTGGGCAGTTGGGAATTATGTCTTAAGAGCCCGGTGCGCAATATCCGATCTGAAGTGGCATCCTTCAAAGGAGATCGTCTTCGCGACACGATAGGCCTCGCGTTGTGCCTCGGATAATGTCTGTCCTCGACCGAGAACACCGAGGACGCGGCCGCCAGCTGTAATGATGTCGTTTCCTTTCCATGCCGTTCCCGCATGAAACACCACTGAAGAGTCCGATGAAATGGTTGTTGAGGGAAGACCTGAGATCACCATCCCTTGCCGATAAGAACCGGGGTAGCCTCCGGCCGCCATCACCACGCAGACTGCCGCGTCCGGATGCCACTCGACGGCAACTTGGTCAAGCCTATGGTCGACCACCGCTTCGATGACATCGAGAAAATCACTCTTGAGTAAGGGAAGGACAACCTGTGTCTCTGGATCCCCCATACGAGCGTTGAATTCGAGGACGTAGGGCGTTCCATTCACCACCATCAGTCCCGCATATAACACCCCTTGGAAGGGCGAACCAAGCCTTGCCATGGCGTCCACCATCGGCTGCAGGACTTCGTGACGGACTCGTTCCTGGATCTCGGCGGTTCCTAACGGTGCCGGGCAGTAGGCACCCATCCCACCGGTATTCAAGCCCGTATCACCATCACCCACCCGCTTATGATCTTGCGCCGGTGGCATGGGGATGACGGTCCTGCCGTCGGTAAATGCCATGATCGTCAGTTCTTCACCGTCGAGAAACTGTTCGATCAACACCTGTCTACCGGCTTGACCGAATACCGCCTTTTCCATTGAATCGACGAGTGCTTGCCGGGCCTGCTGACGAGTGGTTGCAATGATGACGCCTTTTCCTTGAGCCAACCCGTCCGCTTTGATCACGACCGGTAGCTCCTGCTGCTCCACATAGGCTAATGCATCCGTGATGTTCTCGAAACTCTTGGCATGAGCCGTTCGGATCATGGCTTGTGCCATGACCTCCTTTGAGA
>CAYXKP010000131.1:0-2710 GCA_964465695.1 uncultured Nitrospira sp. | reverse complement strand
TCCAAAAACTCTGAGCCGACTTTTACGGAATTCGTCGACGATCCCCAACGCGAGCGGGGCTTCAGGCCCGATGACCGTCACATCGATTTTTTCTCGGGCAGCATAGTCTTTCAGACCGGCAACGTCGTCCGACTTAATCGGAATGCATGTCGCGAGGGATGCGATTCCCGCGTTGCCGGGGGCACAGTAGAGGACCGGCTCGCGGGAACTCTGGGCGAGCTTCCACACGATCGCATGCTCACGTCCACCGCTCCCAACCACGAGAACTTTCAAAGCAAACCTTTTCCTGAATGGCTTATCATGGCGGGAAGGACGTTCACGGGCCGTACGATGTCAGCCGAGATAAAAGTTAAAGCTAAAGTTGAATCGTGTAACTGAGCATGTCCATACCTTAACCACGACGTCAACCTGTATTCTCAGTGTCTAAAGTGTCGCATGCCGGTGAGAATCATCGCCATCCCATGTTCGTCCGCGGCTTTGACGACTTCTGCATCTCGGATCGATCCGCCCGGTTGGATGACCGCTGTAATACCGACTTCGGCCGCGGCATCGAGGCCGTCGCGGAACGGAAAGAAGGCGTCCGAAGCCATGACGCAACCTTTGACCGGCATTTGCGCTTTCATGGCCGCGAGCTTTACGGAATCCACACGGCTCATTTGTCCTGCTCCGATGCCGACGGTCTGGCTCGGCTTGGCATAAATGATGGCGTTGGACTTGACGTGTTTGCAAACTTTCCACGCAAACGCGCAAGCGGCATACTCTTCATCCGTCGGCTTACGAATGGTCGGCACGGCAAGCGTCCGAAGGTCCGATAACACCCCGAGGTCGCGATCCTGTACGATGAGCCCGCCGACGAGTTTCTTTAGGTCAAATCCTTCCTGCCTCACCTTTGTCAAGGGTCCCACGTCCAACAAGCGTAGATCCTTCTTACGCTTCAATTCCGCCAATGCATCTTCAAGAAATCCTGGAGCAATCACGACCTCAACAAATGTGGACGTGATTTCCTTGGCAGCCGCCAAGTCCACAGGCCGGTTGAAGGCAATCACCCCGCCGAAGGCAGACACAGGATCTGTCTCTCTCGCCTTGATGTAAGCCCCCACCGGCGTCTCATCGAGTGCCACACCGCAGGGGTTATTGTGCTTGATGATCGCCACGGCCGTCTCTTCGTATTCCTTCACCAATTCCAGGGCGGAATTCGCATCGAGGAAGTTATTGTAGGACATCGCCTTGCCATGCAGGATCTTCCCACGAGAAACTGACGGCTCCTTGCTGGCTAATTCACGATAGAACGCGCCCTGCTGGTGAGGGTTCTCTCCGTAGCGGAGCGACTCCGCCAGCTCGAACTGAAGCGTCAAGACTTTCGGGAACTTGATCTCCCTCGCCTGAGCCTGTTTCTCCAGATAGCCTGCGATCAATCCGTCGTAGCGTGCCGTATGCTGGAACACCTTCATCGCCAACTCGCGGCGTAGTGCCGGGGTCACGGTATTGCCGTTCACCGCATCCAGCACCCGGGAATAATCGGATGGATCGACGACGACCAGTACATCATCATGGTTCTTGGCCGCCGACCGCAACATGGACGGCCCGCCGATATCGATATTTTCGACGGCATCCTCGAAGCGGCAATCGGGTTTGGCGATCGTAGCTTCAAAGGGATAGAGATTGACCACCACCACATCGATTGGGCCGATCCCATGTTGATTCATCTGCTCGACATGCGTCGGAAGCGACCGGCGTCCCAGCAAGCCGCCATGGATCTTGGGGTGCAACGTTTTCACCCGGCCATCGAGAATCTCCGGCGATCCCGTGTAGGCCGCGACATCCGTCACTTTCACCCCCGCATCGCGCAATGCTTTGGCCGTTCCTCCCGTAGACAAAATTTCCGCGCCAAGCGCTTCCAGTCCCTTCGCCATCTCGATGATCCCGGTCTTATCTGAAACACTGATCAACGCCCGCTTGATGCCGGCCATGTGAGTACTCCTTAAGAATGGTGTGTGATGTGAAGAGATACGTCGACTCCGAAGGTGAGCGCAGAATAGCAAATGGGTAGGGTAAGTTCAAGGCAACAGGTAGTGGACGGTTCCACTCAGGGATAAAATCTCTCGTGTCTGAGAGATGCGGCCGGAAGGGGGATCGCATGCGGCACTCCCCCGGCATTGCGTGTGCCTGGACATCGATGGCGAGCCGGCGGCACCTTCCCGCCCCGACAAACGTGTCATTGACGTTGGTGCTATCATTCAAGTAATGTTTCATCGGCGATAAGGAGTACCCATGCATTTCCTTATATAACCATTCAATGGAGGTGCGCTATGCTGGCTGGCCGGTTGGTGAAACTGATCGAAAAAAACTCCGAACAGCTTGCTAGAGAGCTCAGCGAGAAAGTGTGGAGTTCTCCCCGCTGCAGCGACCTACACAAAGTCCCCCCGGATGAACTCCGAGCCCGCACCCGCGAAATCTACCAAAATCTGAATAACTGGCTGATGGACATGACGGAGACCGAGATCGAGCGCCGCTACACGGAGCTGGGCGCGCGGCGAGCCGCGCAGGGAGTCGCCTATAGCCATTTCCTCTGGGCCATCACCGCCACGAAAGAGCACATGTGCGCGTTTGTCCAACGAGAAGGTTTGTCCGATAGCGCTATGGAGCTACACGGAGAGCTGGAGTTGATGCACCTCCTCAACCAGTTTTTCGATCGTGCTCTCTACTACAC
>CAYXKP010000130.1:0-13294 GCA_964465695.1 uncultured Nitrospira sp. | reverse complement strand
CTGAAAGCCGGCGCCGAGGCGCTTCGTAGCGGCGTGACTGATGGAACGGCAATTCAGGAGGCGATGGTTCAGATCATTAAAGGCGAACCAGCTATTGCAATCGACTATCTGGCAGTATGTGATCCTACCACTCTCGAACCGCTCTCCACGGTGGCGGGGAAGGCGGTACTGCTAGGGGCGGTCCGCATCGGAGCCACTCGGCTCATTGATAATCTTCTTGTTTCTGCAAAGTAGGCGGAGCGAAACCTCTTAGTAAACCAGAACTCCGACCCACAGTGGACAACCCCGATCTTTATCAGCAGGTGGTTAGGGCCTGTGCCGCTCAGCGACCGCTGATCCACGAGCAAAGTGCGTCAAGAAAGGAGATTTGAGTGGAGGCTTTGTCCCACCAGCAAGCTGAGAATCACCTGACTGAGGCGGTTCTTATCATCTCCCACCATTTCGAGGAACCGGATGCCCATCGATTCAGGCCGTGATGAACAGACCATGGCCGTTTCGATCTTGATGGGTTCTTCGTCGGAGGCCGGTTTGATGACCAACTCGATAAAGGTCCCCTGAGGTAAAGTCTTCGTCGTCTCGAGCGTGCAGCCTCCCATGGAGATATCCGTCACACGATTGTCCGTGCGTACGGAGTTCTCTGCGATAAGGTTGGCTCGAAATGACACCGGCAAGCGTGTGTATTGCCGGCGGTCCGCCGCAGAGGTTTGACCGGGGAGCTGATTCCGGTAGGCACGGAAGCGTGTGGTGCACAGTTGGCACCGAAATGAAAACAGCCTGAAGCGATTGAAGAGTCGCTCCATGGTTCCCTCGTCATGGACCACTCGGACGAAGGATGTCCCACAACTTGGGCAGTGTGGTTCTCTCATGAACTCCGGGGCACACCGGCGGCGGCATTATGCAGAGGTAGCCGCTCCACCGAGCGTCGCTCCCGCTGTACCTCCACAATCGATTCGATGTCGGCCGGCGAGTACGTAGGTGGCTTCACCCACTTCCCATCCGCCCGCTTATAACCGCCGATCTTGCTCAGATTCGACCGGTGTACTTCCTGAAACACCGCTTCCATATCGATTCCGTAGGACACCGCTGTTCCATAGGTCACATACAGGAGATCCGCCATTTCTTTGGCCACCGCGGCCAAATTTCCGGCGTTCATCGCGTCTTTCAATTCGTCGAACTCTTCCTGGATGAGTCGAACGCGAAGCTGTTTCGTCTCCTCGTTCAAATCCATCGGAGTGGTCTGTACCAAAATCTCGAACTTCCGGTGGAAGGCTTCCACCATGGCTTGTTCATCGGTCATGCCTGCTCCTTCATTCAATATCGAACGGCAAGGTTTTCCGCGGGACCACTTCCGTCGGCTCCAGTACCGGGACGTTCCGATCGGACGATACCCCCAACTCTTTGAAACGCCGTGCCGCGGGCAGAATGCGTGTCTCAAGAGAACCGACGGCGCGGTTGTAAGCAGAGACGCTTTTGCCGAGCGCCTGCCCGACGTCATTCATGTGTTCAGCCAGGACTGCCATGCGTTCATACAACTCTTTGCCTAACCGACCGGCTTCTTCTGCATGGGCGGTCATGCGTTCTTGACGCCAGCCGTAGGCGACAGCCCGGAGCAACGCAATGAGCGTTGCCGGAGTCGCCAATACGACCCCATTGGCAAACCCTTCTTCAATAAGGCGGGGATTCTGGTCCAACGCCGCCCCGAGGAATTGTTCTCCCGGGAGAAACAACACGACAAACTCCGGCGCCCGGTCGAACTGGGTCCAGTACGCTTTGAGACACAATTCGTCCATGCGGCATTTGACCTGAACGGCGTGGCGACGCAGGGCCTCGGCCTGTTGCGCCTCGCTCTGGGCTTCATGGGCATCGAGGTAGGCTGAGAGCACGGTCTTCGCATCGACGATAATCTGGCGTCCTCCGGGCAATTGCACGACCATATCCGGACGGAAGCGCCCATCGTCACCGGTCACCGAGGGTTGTTCGGCGAAATCACAATGGTCCACCATACCTGCGAGTTCGGCGACTCGCTTCAACGTCAACTCGCCCCATTGACCCCGTACGGTAGGGGAACGCAAGGCTTTTACCAGATTCCCTGTCTCCTGCTGCAGCCGTTGCTGTGATTCCGCTAAGGATCGTAGATGCTGATCCAACCCCCCATAGGCGGACTGGCGGGCCTGTTCCAGCAAACGCAGCTGCTCACCATAGCGTTGCAGCGAGTCCTGAAGCGGGCGAACCACCGCATCGATGGCCTGTTGCCGCTGCACCAGGTCACTATCCGCTTTGACATGCAGGGATTCGAACGAAACGGCGGCCAGTTTCAAGAACGCTTCATTATTTTGTTTCAGTGCTTCGCCGGAAAGGGCCTGAAACGATCCCATGAGTTCCTGACGCGTGTGATCGATGAGGGCTTTCTGCTCCACGAGTTGCCGTGCCGCCTCTTCCATGCGGGTTTCCGCGGTCACGCGAGCCTGTTGGGCTTCGGCCCATGCTTGGCGAACCGATAAGAGGGCCTCTTGTTCTCTTTCTAATTGCTTTCGTAGCTCGTCCACGGTCGCCTCTGCCCGTTGAGCCTGAGGTCGCAGGCGGCCGATGATCCACAGGCCTGTGACCAGGCTGCCCAGGAACAGTCCTGCCCCGCAGGCGAAGAGAAGTGACGGTATCTCAGCCATTGGTGGACTCACTCAAAGTGCTATGCAACACACCTGCATATAGTGTTAAAACCCGATAATTGTGGTGACAGTACGCAAGGGATTGAAAAACGTCAAGGAGCAGAAGGCCCCAATCGATCAGCTCTATCCCTCCTAGGGTATGGAGACGGCTCGATACAAATGGTCCCTGCCCCCGCGTCTACCGTAATGTGCTGCCCGTCTGCAAGCCGGGTCATGGCGCCTTCAACGTTGGCGACGGTTGGTAGTCCGTATTCACGGGCGATGATGGCTCCATGAGAGAGTGTGCCTCCCATCTCTGCAATCAAACCTCCAGCCAAGCCGAAGAGGGGAGCCAATCCAGGATCAATCACCGACACCACCAGAACTTCTCCTGGCATGACCTTGCCCCAATCCGCCACCGAGCGGACGATTCGGGCCGGGCCTGTCACCGTCCCGACGCTGATCGGCGTACCCGACAAGATGCCGTTTCCTTCAGATCCGTGGGATGGCGCAACCTGTCGGCCGGCGGTGTCCCAGTCCCGGATGGTGTCCGGCACTTCGATCGCTGCATCGCATTCCCGCTCGGCTCTCCGGGCCTTGATCACGGCCTTCCAATCTCGTGTGCCTCCGGCCAACAGGTCGGCTCGATCGTCAATCGTCAAAAAAAAGATGTCATCAACCTGCTGGAGCAAACCCCGCTCGACCAGACATTCTCCGAGACGGATCAAGAGCGTGCGGATGGCCGCCGAGTAATACATCAAGTGGTGTCGATTGGCTTCACGCAGCGCGAAGAAACGACAGAGCCTTCGATAACACCACATAAAGATGATCCATCGGTGGTAGCGCCGGCCGATACGCTGTTTGATCCGATCCAGCGCAGCGGTTCTCGCGCTGCACTGGCGTAAGAGGATGCTGTTCTGTGAAGGAGAATCGGAGAGGAGTTGGATACGCACGATGGCGAGAACCGACTCGGGATTATCGGCCAGACGCGGGGACATGACGTCTGATTCGCCGACTGCGCGATGGCCATAGTCCTCTAAGTACCGATCGAAGGCCCGTAGGAATGTCGTGCCGCCAAGAGTTTTGCGAAATAGTGATGGGTCCCATGGTTCTGAGGTGAGAAAAGTGCAGGCGGCCGGTTCGTCGCGGGCGATATCCGTCAGCTCGGCAAGGCGGAGAATCTGTTGTGCGCTGATGACGGTTCCTTGTCCTTGGAGAGCGGCGTTCAGCCACTCCCTCCAGTCAGGTCCGAGCCACCGAGGCAAGAATCGGCTGAACATCTGCAGGCATTGCCCGACTCCCCCGGCAATACCGAAAGTGACGTCACGGCCCTCCAACCAAGGGCCCAGTGTGTCGAGCTCGGACACGAGTTCCTCAACCGACAGTTTCAGAATGTGTTCGCGGCGATAGGTCGCCGCCAGATGTTTCATGTCTCGAAACACTCGTGGACCGAACCGCTCAACCCGACGCATTTCCGCCCACATCCTCCACCCCGCCCGCACGAACGCCGCCCCATCGAGCGGCTGTACTTTGGGAACTGTTTGCAGCGGTTCACCGCCCATCTGTTCGGCGTTGAGCGATGGGTCTCCATGCAGTTGAGCCACCAAAAGATGGAACAGAGTCACGTTCATGTACGGGCGTCCTCTGAGGACCCGGACCGATGTCAGCCCAGCGGGAATACGGCATCCAAGCCGTCGATAATGAGACAGGATGTAACGGTCCATGAACCGTTCCAAAAACGACAGGCTCAACAGGCTGGGCAGTTCGGGCAGCGTTTCTTTGAAATTCGTACGCGACCATTCGCAGTCATCGTTTGTGAGATCTGAGGATGGGGGGACCCTCGTAATCCGTCTGGCCTGCACGAGCCAGAGTTGCTCGGCGTCGAACACCCATTCGACATCCATCGGGTGTCCGGCGGACTGCTCGACCAGTTTGGTCGTTCGTGCAAGAGAAAAGAGCTGATCCTCTGTCAGGGACGATCGGTCTTGATTCGATTCGTCGAGTCGATCGGTGCGCAGCCCATCATTCGATATCATCAGACGTTCGGACTTACGAACCAGGCTGCGCTTGCGGATTCGAATGGGTTTCCCATCATCGGTCAACTCCACGACATATTGATCTGGCGCGACCGTGCCGTCGACCAGCGGACCGGCAAGACCGGGGACGGCGTTGATCATCACCTGATTGGTTCGCCCTGTCAGAGGATGGATGGAATAGGCGACTCCAGCCGTCTGCGCATCGACCATCCGTTGGATCACCACGGCCATTCTCGGCGCCGTTCGGCTGTGCCGTTGAGCCATGTAGCTCACGACCTGCTCTTCCCACAGGCAAGCCCAGAGGTCTTTCATCGTCGCTTCAACTTCCGATAGTGCTGCGCCGAGATGGGTGCGGTAGAGTCCGGCGAAGCTGGCGTGAGCCGCGTCCTCGTTCGTCGCCGAGGACCGGATAGCCCATCGTACGTTCGATGGCTGGCCGAGGGAGTTGAGTGCCACCAGACATTGTGCGGCAAGGTGTGACGTCTCTATTCGCTTGATGCGATCCCGACAGTTCGCCAACGCCGCCGCTCGCTCATGTCCAGCTAGGGCGCAGATCTTCTGCCATTCCTCATCCTCTTTAAACCCGGAAGCACGTAAACACTGTATGTACGCCTCCGTCGTGATGCAGAGTCCTTGTGGGACAGAGAAGCCGGCCGCGATGAGCCGAGCGAGCCCGACGGCCTTCCCGCCGGCCAAATCCGGTTCGACACACTGAGAGAGTGAAAGGATAAAGGGGCGTGCCATAGAGTGGGATAGTAACTAGAGCAGGAGAAGGAGGTAAAGGTCGTTCACATTGGTCCCGGTCGGGCCGGTATGGATATGACAGCCAAGGGTCTTCAAGGCAGGATAGGTATTGTGACGGTTCAATGCGGAGCGCAGGTCCACACCGAGCTTTTGGGCGGTTGCCGCGGTTTCACCACTGACTATGGCTCCTGCCGCGTCGGTCGGTCCATCGGTTCCATCGGTACCCAGCGCCATGACCCATGTATTGGGAAAGCCAGCGATCTCCAATGCAGCCGAAGCAGCAAATTCCTGCGCGCGCCCGCCCTTTCCACGGCCCGTGACGGTCACCGTGGTCTCGCCCCCCGCCACTACGCAACAGGGGCGTTTTTCCGCCCACTTCTTCGCAAAGCAGGACAGTTGTTTCGCCGCCGAGCGTGCTTCGCCCACGATAGGTGCTCGAAGGAGTTTGGCGCGAAGCCCTGCTGTTTTGGCGGCACGCACCACCGCATTGAGCATCATCCTATTGTTGCCGATGATCTGATAATGCATGGTACGCAACCGTCGTGAGCCGGGCTTCAGAGTCTCGGGCGTAACTCCCTTCAGGCCTCGTTGCAAATAGTGCCGGACTGCCGGTGGTGAGGCATGCCAAATCCCATACCGACGCAAGACTGCTGCGGCATCGGCGAAGGTCGAAGGATCAGCCGCCGTTGGCCCGGAGCCGATTGAGCCCAGATCATCGCCGATAACGTCTGAAAGGATAAGGGTGGCTATCCGGGCCTTGGTCGACGCGGCCAATCC
This sequence comes from uncultured Nitrospira sp., assembly GCA_964465695.1. Classification (GTDB taxonomy): domain Bacteria; phylum Nitrospirota; class Nitrospiria; order Nitrospirales; family Nitrospiraceae; genus Nitrospira_D. The sequence goes on along the minus strand of CAYXKP010000130.1, from coordinate 7,092 downwards.
TCCTCCTTTGACCGCCGACAAGTGTTTTCTCACGACGTTTATTTCGTTGATGGTCGCTCCGCTGCGGAGCAGCAGACGCGTCGTGCGTTGCTTGTCGGCCAGGGTCACACCGGGGACTGGAGCCGGCAGCAGGCTCGAGGCGCCACCGGACAAGAGAACGATCAGCAGATCACGAGACGTCAGACCTTGTGTCAGACGCAGAAGCGCTTGGGTTGCGCGAAGACCCGCGCGATCAGGGATTGGATGGCCGGCTTCGAGCACGGCGATTCGTTTGGTTGCGAGGGCGTAGCCTGTTTTGACGATGACGAGCCCATCGTTCAACCTTGTCCCCAGTGATGCCTCTAATGCCTGCGCCATCCTCGCCGATGCCTTGCCGGCACCGACGGCGACCACACGCTCGACACGCGAGAGGTCGTACACGCGACGGCCCACCCTCAGGGAATGGCGATCAAGCGCGACGTGCTTGAGCAGGGCTTGATAGGGGTCGGCCGTGCTCAGTCCCGCGGTTATCAGTTGTTGGATGAGCGGCCGAGCAGAGGAAGGGGGAAGGCGAAGCCGCATGGCGCTACGGAAGCTTTTCTTGTTTGAAGCAGCGGCTGGGACAGGTCTGCCGGGGCACGCGGATTTGATAGCTGCCGTGAGGAAGCACATCTTTCTTAAACTCAGGATTCAGCATCTTGAGCTCGAGCAAATAGGTGCCGAATTCTTCGGCGATCGAAGTCAACGCCCGCTGGGACTCCTTGACATTCACCGTGATAGTTTCGGTCTCGAGAGGGAGATACAAGTCCTTTTTGGTCAGTCCCAGATACTTCTCCGGCTGGGAATAGATCTCCTTGGCGGCGATGATGCGTGGAACATACCGCATGGTTTCCCGGGGGCCATGCATCTTCCAATAGTCGGTGATTTTTTGCTCCTTCAGCAGCTTGCGGATTCGCTCCTCTCCGGCGTTGTAGGAGGCCATGGCTAAGAACCAGTCGTTGTCCTGAAAATCTTTGAGGTATTTGAGGTACTTCACCGCCGCTTCGGTCGACATTTCGAGATTCCGACGTTCATCTCGGACGGCGTCGCTCTTCAGCCGGTATCGGCGCCCCGTGGAGGGAATGAACTGCCAGGGACCGGACGCCTTCGCTCTCGAGTAGGCGGCTGAAATGCACTTGCTCTCGACCAACAACATATATTTGAGGTCGTCCGGCAGGCCCGCTTCGGCTAACTGCTTTTCGGCAGGAGGGAAGCAACGCCCGGTACGTTTGGCGAGGATGATGCTTTCGCCTTGATCTTCCAAAAATTGATAAAACTCGTATTCGATCCGTTCTCTCACTTGCCAATTGTCCAGAGGCACCGGCACTCCGGCAAATGTGATCTTATCGGGCAGTTTGAATGAACTCAGAAAGAACCGTTCTCCTTCGCGTTTGATTTCCGGCAAAATGACCAGGCGATCCTCCGGTTCGGGCTGAGAATCCAGTAGGTCCGGTATGAGGAGATCCTTCTCCGCCTCCGATTTTTGGGCGCCGTTCTCGGGTGTTTCCGGCGCGGCCAAGGCTGAAGGGTGCACTGATAAGATGGAGAAACCGATTCCGATCACAAGAAACATGCAGGCCATACCACGGATGATCATTCTCGATCTCCTCCATTCGCATTCAGATATCGCATCAGAAACGCGAGGTTATGCTAGCAGCTCACTCCGTCACCGGCAAGCAGAATAGGGTTCCCGTTCGTGTTACACTGCCGCTCATATGCACGCCCTGACGGTTCTGAACAAGACTATCACCGACTGCACGGCCTGTCCTCGGTTGGTCATCTATCGACAAGCGATTGCACGGCAGAAACGGAAACAATATCGCGATTGGACTTACTGGGGGCGGCCGGTTCCCGGATTCGGAGATCGCCATGCTCGACTCTATATTCTTGGCCTGGCCCCTGCGGCGCATGGCGGCAATCGGACAGGGCGCGTTTTCACCGGAGATCGGAGCGGGGATTGGTTATATGACGCCTTGTATCGACACGGATTTGCCAACCAAGCTGCGTCGCAACATCGAGAAGATGGCTTAGCATTGAGGGATTGTTATATCGGAGCCACCGTGCGGTGTGCACCGCCGGAGAACAAGCCTGCGCGGGATGAGTTTGAGCGCTGCGGCCCCTTTTTGCAGGAGGAAGTCTCCCTCCTGAAGGATCACCGCGTGGTGATTGCGTTGGGGAGAATCGCTTTTGATCATTACCTTAAGGCTTGTCGGGCCCAGGGGCGTGACGTGCCGGTGCCGGCTCTCAAATTCGGGCATGGTGTCGCTTATCGCTTACCCTGGGGGGTTACTCTTCTCGGTTCCTATCACCCCAGCCAACAAAACACCTTTACCGGGAAACTAACCCGCTCGATGTTTTACTCGGTGTTTCGAAGGGCTAGAAAAGAAATCAACCGTGCTTAGCTCAAGATTGTCCCCTACACGCTCGGTGAGAGGGGCGTGGAGGGTGAACGTCAGTCGACACGACGCCCACCCTTTGGTCAACGCTACTGTTGTCCTTTCGCTTTCCAGTCGTCCAAGAACTTCTTCAGCCCAGCATCGGTCAGGGGGTGTTTGAAGAGCGCTTGAAACACGCTGTAAGGCATCGTGCAAATGTGACCGCCGGCCAAGGCCGCCTCGACAACGTGCTGCGGATGGCGGACGCTCGCGACTAGCACCAATGTCTTGTAATCATAGTTCTTATAGATCGTCAGAATTTGTCGAATGAGCTCCATGCCATTGGAGCTGATATCATCCAGCCGTCCGATAAACGGCGAGACGCACCAGGCGCCGGCTTTGGCCGCCAAGAGTGCCTGGGTGGGTGAGAAACAGAGGGTGACGTTCACTCTGATTCCTTCAGCGGCCATCCGTTTCGTTGCTTTCAGTCCTTCCGGAATCAACGGACATTTCACGACGATGTTCTTGTGTATCTTGGCGAGCTCTTTGCCTTCCTTCACCATGGCGTCCGCTTCCACACTTACCACCTCGGCACTAACCGGCCCGTCCACGATTTTACACACTTCCTGCAACATCTCCCTGAAACTTCGGCCTTCCTTCACGACCAAAGAGGGATTCGTGGTTACTCCGTCGAGCAATCCGAGACTAGCCGCTTCATGGATTTCCTTGACGTTGGCTGTATCGAGATAAATTTTCATATGAGTCCCTTTCCTAGCAAGAGAGCGAAGCGATGCTGTTATTATCGTTCATTTTATGGAGAACTCAACTGCACTGCAAGAAGTAGACGCGAAGTTTGACAGGCTTTTCAGCGAGGGATAAGATTTTGTGACCATTGAGCTAGAGGAGACTCTATGATGCAACGATTCGTCTGGTTGCTGATCGTATCTCTTATCACCGCGGCCTGTTCAGCGAACAACCCCTACTTGGATGCTTCACTGAAACCCGCCGAGCTCCAGGGAAAGGATAAAGGCTGGTTCGAAAAGAACTGGGGCGCTCCGGACGGTAAAGCATCCCGTTTTTTTGGTGGAGAAACCTGGACCTACTATCGTATTGCCGGAGGGAAATCGGGGCCTCCTTTCTTTAATTTCTCACCCAATCAATGCCAGATCACTCTGAAGTTTGGCAAAGACGAGAAACTCTCCGACTCTAGCTACTCAGGTTGCTAGCCGACTTGCTGCAAGAACTGCCTGATTTAATGCACCGCAACGACGTCAGTCGGTCCTGAATACCTCGCTAAACGGGGTGCTCGCCTCGAAACCTCACCGCACATTCCTGGCTGCAGAAACAGTACTCCCGTCCTCCGATCATTTCGATCACGGCGATTCGCTTCGGGACGAATATGTGACACACTGGATCTTCGAGCATCTGATCTTGTTCTTCATCTTGGGCTTGCGTAGGTGAATTCTTCCGACCATCCCTAATCGGGGTTTTAAACCCACGAAACATTTGCCGGAGGAGGAAGTAGAGAACCGTGAGAAGTAAAATGAGTAATATTAATCTATACATAGTGGTCTATCTCAGAAGGGCCACAATCCTATGAAAGCCGTGAGAGCCTGTCAAGTTAACCGTCGGTGGTGCAGTGGAAACATTGCTGAAGAGACAATGCACAAACGACCTATGTTCATAGGTCCCATTGGGACTCTTGTCAGTGCCATCCAGTACTTCAGGTGTATTGGATTACCCTGTCCCACAGTGCTAAAGTGCTCCACATGAAGACCTGTGATAAATGCCATGGAGCGATGTTACCAGAACGGGCGGTGGATTTGGACGCCGGACTGGCGATCACTGTGTTTGCCTGTTTGAATTGTGGTCGTCGGAAAGCAGCGGATCAGGAACCTCGGCCGATCACGGCTCGACACTAATCCTCAATCCTACCGTCAACTCCACGGTCACCACCTTCTAAGGTTGTGAGGGAGCGCTTCCCGGCGCGAATCTTCCGACCAAGGTGAGTGATGGGCGTCTGTCTTTATCAGACAAAGGCACTGGTCTGCAGGCCAACATTGGCCGTGATGTGGGCTACGGCACCTGCCCGTGGCTCGATGAGAGATGCTGCGAGTACTTAATCTGGGTTCGCTAAAGAGATAACGAAACGTTTATCGTGATGATGTGGCGTGTGGAAGAGGACTCAACGAAGGCTTAAAACATCCATCATGTCGTATAAGCCGGCCGGCTGGCGGACGACCCATCTTGCGGCCCGAAGGGCTCCTCGGGCGAACGTATCGCGGCTGCTGGCTCGGTGGGTTACCTCGATTCGTTCTCCCATACCGCCGAACAGAATCGTATGATCTCCGACGATATCGCCGGCACGGATAGTTTGTATCCCGATCTCTCCTTTGGTTCGTTCTCCGATCAACCCCTTGCGGGCATAGACTCCGACCTGGTTCAAGTCTCGGCTCATGGAGCGGGCTAGAACCTCCGCAATTTTGAGAGCTGTGCCGCTTGGTGCATCTTTCTTCAATCTATGGTGGGCCTCGATGACCTCAATGTCATAATCGTCCCCGAGTGTTCTGGCCATCTCGCCGAGGACTTTGCAGATGAGGTTGATTCCAACACTCATGTTTGGAGAAAAGACACAAGGAATCTGTTGCGCCAGTGACTTCAGCTCGTCAAATTGAACGGCCGAGAATCCGGTGGTCCCGATCACCATAGCCCGTCGATGGTGAGCCACCGTCCGCATATGCTCAAGAGTCGCCTCCGGTGCGGAAAAATCGATCACGACTTCTCCTCGCTCCATCAACATGGAGAGATCATCCGTGATGAGAAGGCCGGCACGACCCGATCCAGCTATCTCGCCCGCATCCTCTCCCAACGCCGGATGCCCTTTCCCTTCTAAGGCTCCTGCCAGCATCAATGCCGTAGAATCTCTGATCAATGACACGAGCCGACAACCCATGCGGCCGGCTGCACCCGCTACAATGGTTTTAATCATGTCGTCGCGCACCTGGATATTGTTACGGTTTGATCAGCGCCGCATCTTTGAGGACGCGAATCAATTTCTCACGAGTGTCCTGAGCCATTGGGCAAAGCGGCAAGCGCAATTCCGGGTCAATCTTCCCCATGAGTCCCAACGCTTCTTTGACCGGAATGGGATTGGTTTCATAGAACAACGCCGCAAAGAGGGGAGAGAGCTTAAAATGAATCCGTCGCGCTTCCTCGACTCTGCCTTCGCTAAAGGCTTTGACCAAACCAGCCATTTCCATCGGCGTGATATTAGCGGTTACTGTAATGACACCCTTCCCGCCGACGGCCATCATCGGTAGCGTGAGGGCGTCGTCGCCGGCCAGGACAGTCAGACGGTCGCCGCACATCTGCACGATATCGGAGGCCTGCTGGACGGAGCCACTCCCTTCTTTAACCCCAACGATCGTCTTCATGTCAGAGAGTCGGGCGATCGTTGACGGTAACATATTGACTCCGGTGCGACCGGGGATGTTGTACAGGACCAGAGGAAGGTCAACGGCTTCCGCAACCGCTTTATAGTGCCGGTAGAGCCCTTCCTGGGTTGGTTTGTTGTAGTAGGGGGTAATAAGCAATGCGCCGTCGGCTCCCGCTTGCTTCGCGTGTTTCGTGAGGATAAGGGCTTCTTCCGTACTGTTCGAACCGGTTCCGGCAATAACCGGTACTCGGCGGCGGACCACCTCGACCGTCAACTCAATCACCCGGTTATGTTCGCTATGGGAAAGAGTGGCCGATTCGCCTGTGGTTCCGCACGGGACAATGCCGTTGGTACCATTGGCAATCTGCCATTCGATCAACTCCGCCAAAGCAGGCTCGTCGACTTTGCCCCGTCGGAACGGCGTAACAATAGCAACAAGCGATCCGGCAAACATGTTCATTCCGTTTCGTTGAGAAACGAGGGAATCCGCTCGCCTCGTACGAGATCCTCGTATGTTTCGCGTTCACGAATGACGTGATACTCTCCGCCACGGACGAGTACTTCCGGTACACGAGGCCGAGAGTTGTAGTTCGATGCCATGACGAAGCCGTATGCACCCGCGCTCATGACCGCCAACAACTCGCCGGGCTTTACGCTCGGGAACGATCGATCCTTGGCCAAGAAATCCCCTGATTCGCACACCGGCCCGACGATATCCACCGTCTGTTTAGGTCGACCGACTGTTTCCTCATTTACAGGGCGAATCTCGTGGTAGGCGCCGTACAAACTGGGCCGAATCAAATCATTCATGGCGGCGTCGACGATGACGAAGCGCTTTGTCTCCCCGATCTTCTCATACAGCGCCTTTGTGACCAGGATACCGGCGTTACCGACGATGACCCGACCCGGTTCCATCACCAGCGTCAGTCCCAAGCCTTTGACGAGCGGTGAAATCGCATCGGCCAGGTCACGGGGCAAGGGAGGTTTCTCTTCGGCATAGGTGATGCCGAGCCCGCCTCCGATATTCAAGTAACGGATGTTGATGCCCTGGCCTTTCAGCGCATCAATGAGCGTTACGATCTTTCTCAGTGAATCGACGAACGGCGTCACGTCGGTCAATTGCGATCCGATGTGGGCATGGACCCCGACGACGTCGATATGTCTCAACGAGGACGCCGTTTTGTATTCATCAAGCGCGCGATCCGAGGAGATGCCGAACTTGCTTTTCTTCATTCCCGTCGAGATGTAGGGATGTGTTTTCGG